>NZ_CP104174.1:2139038-2444615 GCF_025200925.1 Bradyrhizobium sp. CB1015
ACGCGGGATATGGCCGCGGACGTCGAGCAGGGAGAGAATGAGTTCGAGTGCAAAAAGCCTCATGGCAAACGCTCCGGATGGCCGCGAATTTTTCCTCATCATGGCCGGGACGGGGCCCCCGCGCTTTGCGCGAGCGCAAAGTCGCTGCCGCAGATCCGGGTTATTTGAATTCAATCCGTGATTTGCCGCGAAGTCTCGCGCGCGGCGGACATTTACGAATGGGTAACTTATGAGAGCTGATCTTGCGGCGATCTACGGCGAGGAGCGTCTCCCACGCTACACCAGCTATCCGACCGCACCGCATTTTACCCCCGCGATCGGTCCGGACACCTATGCCCGCTGGCTGGCGGAGCTGCCGGTGGCCGCCAGCGCCTCGCTTTATCTGCACGTGCCGTTCTGCCGCGAGATGTGCTGGTACTGCGGCTGCCATACCCAGATCGTCCGCCGCGACGACCTCATCGCCGGCTATCAGCGGACGTTGCGCAGCGAGATCGCGCTGACCGCCGAAGCCATCGGCCACCGCATCAAGGTCGAGCACATCCATTTCGGCGGCGGTACGCCGACCATCATGGCGCCGGACGCCTTTGCCGAATTGATGGCGACGATGCGCCAGGAATTCTTCGTGCTGCCTTCGGCAGAAATCGCGGTCGAGATCGATCCCCGCACATTGACCGCGGACATGGTCGAGGCGATGCGGCTCTCCGGCGTCAACCGCGCGAGCCTCGGCGTGCAGAGCTTCGATCCCGTGGTGCAGCGCGCGATCAACCGCGTGCAGAGCTTCGAGCAGACCGCGTCCGTGGTCGACATGCTCCGCGGCGCCGCCATCGAGGGCATCAATTTCGACCTGATCTACGGGCTGCCGCACCAGACCGTGGCCTCGTGCCTGGAGACGGTGCGGCGCAGCCTCGCGCTCGCGCCCAGCCGCTTCTCGGTGTTCGGCTATGCTCACGTGCCGGACTTCAAGAAGCACCAGCGCATGATCAACGAAAGCGTGTTGCCGGACGGCCTTGCGCGCCACGACCAGGCCTGCGCCATCGCCAATGCATTGAAGGAGGCCGGCTACGTGCAGATCGGGCTCGATCATTTCGCGCGGCCCGACGATACCATGGCCTTGGCGTTCGAGCAGGGCACGCTGCGGCGCAACTTCCAGGGCTACACCACCGACCGGAGTGAAGTCCTGCTCGGCTTCGGCGCCAGCGCGATCGGGCATCTGCCGCAGGGCTATGTCCAGAACGAGGTGCAGATCGGCGCCTATGCGCAGAGCATCGCTGCCGGCCGATTCGCCACCGCAAAGGGCTATGGGCTCACCGATGACGACCGACTGCGCGCCGACATCATCGAACGCATCATGTGCGAGTTCGGTGCCGATCTCGGCGACATCTGCGCGCGCCATGGCGCGGAGGCCGGGGCCATGCTGAAATCGGCGTCTCGTCTGAAGCCGCTGATCTCCGACGGCGTCGTGAGGTTGGACGGCGAGCGGCTCGCCGTCGCCGGAGACTCGCGCTTCCTGGTCCGCAGCGTCGCCGCCGCGTTCGACGCGCATCTGGATCCGGGCAAGCAGTTGCACAGTCGGGCGGTGTAGCCCGGAATGACGAGTTGAGGAACCGGCAACAGCTTGCGCTCCAACAAAGAAACTCCGTCCCGCTTCGCTATCGTCGATCGGAATGGAGTTGTCCATGCTCTTCCGATCCGACGATCTGGTCGATGACATCATGCATTCGGCGCCGCACACGATCCGCGTGTTTCTCGCCTTCAGGATGGCTTGCGTCGGCTGTCCGATCGCGACCTTCCACACGGTCGATGACGCCTGCCGCGAGCATGGCGTCGATCGCGACAAGTTCCTCACCGCGTTGTGCGAATGCGTGCCGGCGTGAAACGATCAGGAATCGCGCCGACCGCGCGGATTCCCGGATGAGGGCGCGCTTCCGCCGTAAGCGGAAGCGCCCCTCACCCTTATCTCGGGCAGGGCTATCGCATTTGAGAGCTTTTCCCGGCGGCCATCCTTCGAGACGCCCGCTTTGGGCGGGCTCCTCAGGATGAGGGCGGAGTGCGCGGCAGCAGTTTCTACGAGCACTGACGCTGATTAGCCTCATCCTGAGGAGGCGCGTCAGCGCCGTCTCGAAGGACGAGGCGTGCGCGCAGGCCGACGTCACAAGTCATATGCGATAGCCCTGCTATCTCGGAGGAGAGGTGCCAGTTGTCATGCCGCGCCGCTCTCGGCGCTCCGCTCCGCCAGCACCACGATCCTGTGCGGCTCGCGCAGGATGATGCGCTGGCGGCCGCTTTCGACGAGGCCCTGGCTCTCCCAGCCGCTCAGGATGCGGCTGACGGTGTGCAGCGTGGTGCCCGTCATCTGCGCGATGTCTTGGCGGCTGATCGGGAAGTCGATCTCGATGCCGTGGTCGAGCTTCTTGCCGGACTGCTTGGCGAGGCGCAGCAGCGCATGCGCGATGCGCTGCTCGACCTGCTGCGTCGACATTTCCAGGATGCGGGTGTGACTTTCCTGCAGCCGCGTGCCGACGGTCTGCAGCGTGTTGGCGGCGAGCGCCGGAAACCGCTCGACCAGGCGCGGCCAGGCCGAGGTCGGCCAGATCAGCACGACGCTGTCGTCGACCGCCATCGCCGTCGCCGGATAACGCGCGGCTCCGATCGCCATCGCGAGCCCGAACGTCTCGCCGGGCGCGACATAGCGCACCACGATCTGTTCGCCGGTTGGCGTGGTCTTGGCGGCGCGGACATGGCCGTGCAGCAGCAGGAAGAAGGACTGCGCGTCCGCTCCCTGCTCGAAGATGGCACTGTTCTTGGGATAACGTGCCGAGCGGGCCTCACGCAGGATCTCGTCGAGAGCTTCCGGCGTCATCCCCGCAAATAGCGGCAAATGCGCAACCAGCGATGTGTCGACCTTGGCCATTCTGCCTCCTTGGCACCAGGGAGTCTGATGGCACCTGCAATCGTCAACGAGTTTGCGTTAGCGCAAAACGAGGCGGGCCGGTGGCAGTATTTTTCCAAGTAACGGTCTGAATTGATTGGAGTTGACCCCATGGCTGGCGCCCGATCCCGCAACTTTGCGGGCTGGCCGCTGTTTGCGAACAGCTTTCGCCCCTTTTTCCTGCTCGCCGCAATCCAGGCGGCGCTGTCGATCCTGGCCTGGCTGCCGATGTTCTACGGCGAATTGTCGGTGAGTTCCGCATTCGCGCCGCGCGACTGGCACATCCACGAGATGCTCTATGGCTTCCTGCCGGCTATCATCACCGGCTTCCTGTTCACCGCCATCCCGAACTGGACGGGGCGCCTGCCGATCCAGGGCGCGCCGCTCGCGGCCTTGTTGACGGTCTGGCTTGCCGGGCGCGTCGTGGTGACGGTGTCTGCGAATACCGGCTGGGCGTTTGCACTGGTCGTCGATGCCGCGTTCCTGGCATTAGTCGTTGCTGCCGCGACGCGCGAGATCATCGCAGGCGGCAACTGGCGCAACCTGCCCGTGGTGGGGCTGGTGCTGGTTCTGCTCGCCGGCAACGTCGCCTTCCACGTCGAAACGCATTTCGAAGGCGCGGCCGACGTCAGCATCCGCGTCGGCATCGGCGTGGTCATTCTGCTGATCGGCCTGATCGGCGGCCGCATCATTCCGAGCTTCACCCGCAACTGGCTGGTCAAGTTCAATCCCGGCCGTCTGCCGGTGCCGTTCGGACGATTCGACGGCGCGGTGATCGGCTTGAGCGCGCTCGCGCTGATCGCATGGATCGTGGCGCCGTTGAACATGATCACCGGAGTGGCACTGGGGGCAATTGGCGTGCTGCATTTGGTTCGGCTTGCACGCTGGGCCGGCGATCGCACCACGCGCGAGCGGCTGCTGCTGATCCTGCATGTCGGTTATGTCTTCGTGCCGCTCGGCTTCATCCTCAACGCTGTGGCCGCCTTTGGCGAGCTGCCGGCAAGCGCCGGCATCCACGCCTGGATGGCGGGTGCGGCGGGAACGATGACGCTTGCGGTAATGACCCGGGCCAGCCTCGGCCATACCGGCCAGGCATTGACGGCTTCGCCGGCGATCCAGGGGATCTACGCTGCAATCATCATCGCGGCCCTGGCCCGCGTCGGTGCCGTCGTGTTGCCTGCGTATAGCGACGTGTTGCTGCACATTGCCGCCTGCGGCTGGATTCTCGCCTTCCTCGGATTTGCCGTCGCGTTCGCCCCGCTGCTCGCCGGCAGCGGGCGGCGGGCGCTCGCCACGATGGGCGTGCCCGCTCCCGCGCGCTGAATTCAGGCTGCACTCGCCGAGGGCGGCGCTGACAGAGGCCGCACGCCCTTGCGCCACTCGCTCTGCGCGGAGAAGCCGAGCTGCACCGCGATGTCGGCCAGCGGCCGGGCGGGATCGTCGATCAGCTGGACCACGAGATCGGCGCGTTGCGCGTCCAGGATGGCCGAGAAGCTGGTCCCCGATGCGGCGAGGCGCCGGTGGATGGTGCGGCGGGTGCAGGCGAGATGCTCGGCGGCGCGCTCGACCGTGCAATCGCCACTGGCAAGCAGGGTCCGCACCACCTCGTCGACCTTCGCCTCCCAGCTTGCCGGCCTGCTCTCGATCGCCTCGATCCGCTTGCGCAAGTAATTCGCGATCAAGGGATGCGCGCTCGGAATCCGGCGCTCCAGGTCGTGCGCCGACAGCAGGATCGCATCGTCATCCGCATTGAAGGTCACCCGGCAGTCGAAGAAGTCGCGGTAGCGCTTGCGGTCGTGCGGCGGCGGGTAATGCAGATGCACTTCCTGCGGCCGCCAATCCCCGCCGAACAGCGACTGGATGATGCGGTGGACGCTGCCGAGCGCCATGTCGATCGACTGCCGCGGCGCACGCGGCTGCCGGCCGCGCAAACGCAGCGTGATGGTCACGGTTCGCTTGTCACGCCTGACGTCGAGCCGCATGCCGTCATGATGGATATGGATGAAACGCGAGAACGCCTCGATCGCTTCGCCGACGGTCGCCTGTTCGCGCACGATCAGGCCGACCGCGCCGAAATTGGTGAGGCCGCCGCGCTCGGCGAGACGCAGGCCGAAATCCTCGGCTCCGGACGCCTCTGCCGATAGTTCGAGCAGGCGGCGCAGGCCGGTGACGGCGATGGGGATGTCCGGCTTGTCGAGGCAGGCCAGCGGCAGCCTGACCTTGCGCATCATCTGGCTGGGATCGAGCCCGACCGACCGGGCGACCTCGGGATAATAGCTCAAGCCTGCGCTGCGAATGAGGTCCGTCATGCGAACCGTTCCTGCCAGCCATTCCCGCAGATGTCCCGAAATGTAAAGTTTCTGTCTCAATACGTCAAATCCGGGAACCGGGTGGCGCATACATAAGGGAAACCGAAGCACTGGCGTGAATGCCGTGCGCATGACGGCTAGGCGCGACGGGGCCCCGGCCGTCTCGGGCCATTTGACCAAGACATTGCTGGATCGGGACTATGCCGGGGAACATGCTTTCCAAGGGCGAGGTATTCGTCATCGACACTGACGCCGCCTCCCGCGAACAACTTTCCGCCGCGCTCCAACAGAGCGCCTATGACGTGATCTGCTTTGCCGATGGCGCGTCTCTGCTCTCGGAAGCCAAGGCCCGGATGCCGGCCTGTGTGCTGCTGGAGATGCCGCCGGATCGCTCCGCTCTCGACGTGCTCAGGCGGCTGCGCGAGGAGAATTGCATGGCGCCGGTGCTGGTGACGTCGGCGAACGGCAGCATCGCCATGGCGGTCGACGCCATCAAGAGCGGCGCGACCGACTTCATCGAAAAGCCGTTCCGCACCCACGACATCGTCGGCCGGATCGATGCCGCCATCGATGAATGCGCGCAACCCGGCGCGATCCGGCAACGCTGGCTGCCCGGCTGCGAGCCTCTGACGGCGCGCGAGGCCGACGTGCTCGAGCATCTTGCCGCCGGCCTCACCAATAAGGGGATCGCCCGGAGGATGCATCTCAGCGCGCGGACGGTCGAAGGTTACCGCGCCAGCATCCTGAAGAAGGCCGGCGCCAAGAACGTGACCGACCTGCTTCGGCGCATTTTCGGCCAGGGCTCTTAGGCCCAGGCCTGAACGACCGCCCAGCGTTCCGCAGCCATGGTGCCGCCGCGGCGGCGCCCCACGGAAGTCTCAATCGAACCGGTTCCTTCCCTGCCGCGTCCAACCACGATGGCGAGGCATCTCATCGCGCGCGTCCGGCTGGCGGCGCGGCGATACCGGCAGGAGAGACTTCATGCGCATCACCGCAAGATATTTGGCAACCACGGGCCTGGTCCTGGTGACCACGGCGCTTGCATCGCCGTCATGGGCGGCCAACGTGGACGCCACGTCGACGATCGACACGGTCACCGTTTACCCAGACGGTGCCACCGTGACCCGCGTCATTTCGCTGGATCTCGCCGCCGGCGATTCGACGCTGGTCGCCAAGGATTTTCCGCTCTCGCTCGATCCGTCTTCCCTCCGCGTCGAAGGCGAGGCGGGCGCCAAGCTCACCATCGGCACGATCGATGCGCGCCCGCCGAAGGCCGCGCCGCCGGTCAACCTTCCCGAGCTCGACAAGCGCATCGAAGCGCTGAGGGATCAACGGGCCGATCTGCAGGGTGCGATCGACTCGGCCAATGCCCGGCGCAAGTTCGCGCAGCATTTTGCCGAGGCTTCGCCGGCCGGCCTCGGCGAGAAGGGCGAGGCGCGCCCGATCGCCGAATGGCGCACGGCCTTTGCGGCGGTGGCCGAGGAGGTCGCGACCGCCGACAGCGCAATTCGCGATGCCACGCGAAAACAGCGCGAGCTCGACCGCCAGATCGCGGAATTGGAAGCCGAGCGCTCGGCCAAGCCGCCGGGCAAGCTGGAAGTGCGGATCGACGTCGCCTCGGCCGCCGCGGCCAAGGCGACGCTGCGCGTGACCTATGCCGTGCGCAACGCGCGCTGGGTGCCGCTCTACGACGCCCGGCTCGACACCGGCGCCAAGGATCGCAAGCCGCAGCTCGAACTGGTTCGTCGCGCCGAGGTGACGCAATCCACCGGCGAGGACTGGTCGAACGTGACGCTCGGCGTCTCCACCGTGCGCATCAGCCGCGGCGGCAGTGCCCCGGAGCTGGGCTCGCTGCTTGCGCAATATCCGCAGCTGCCTAAGCCGCTCGCGCTCGGGACCGCGTCGGATCTGGCGCGGCCTGCGCCAATGACGCGCCAGGCGCAATCGCCGGCCATGGCCAAGATCGCAGAGGCGGCCGAGCCGCGCGAGCGCGCCGACGAGCAGCAGGCCGTCGCCGAGATCGGCGACTTCCAGGCCACCTTCAGGATTCCCGGTCGCATCAGCCTCGGCGCTGCCGAAGGCGCCAAGAGCCTTCGCATCGCTTCGATCAATGTGCCCGCCGATCTCGCGGTGCGCGCCGCACCGGTGCTGGATCCGACCGCGTTCCTCGAAGCCAGCTTCAAGCAGACCGACGACACGACCCTGCTGCCGGGCAAGGTCGCGATCTACCGCGACGGCACCTTCGTCGGCCGCGGCAAGATCACGGCGTCCGCCAAGGACGACATCGTGCGGCTCGGGTTCGGCGCCGACGACAAGGTCAAGATCGAGCGCGCGGTGCTCAAGCGCAATGAAGGTTCGGCCGGCCTGCTCGTGACGACGTCGAAGACCGACGAGCGTTCGTTCAAGACCACGATCCGCAACGGGCACGATTTCCCGATTCGTGTCGCAATCGAGGATCAGCTGCCGGTCAGCGAGAACGAGGATATCGTCGTCGAGATGCTGCCCTCGAGCACCCAGCCGACCGCAACCAACATCCGCGACAAGCGCGGCGTGCTGGAATGGTCGTTCGACGCCAAGCCCGGCGAGGCCCGCGACATCAACTTCGCCTGGCGCGTCCGCTGGCCGAAGGACAAGGGCATGGTGATCGTGCCAGCGGGGTAGGCGTGGTCGCGCCACAAAGGAGGTGCGCTCCCTCTCCCGCTTGCGGGAGAGGGCTGTCACCTCAAGGGGATTGTCCCGTTGTGGAGACACCCTCTCCCCAACTCTCCCCCGCAAGCGCCCCGTGAAGCTCCTCCGAATAAGTGGACACCTGTAGTAGGCTCATTGAGCCCGGAGGTGTCGAATGGAACGTCAACGTCGGTCATTTACCGAAGAGTACAAGCACCAAGCCGTCGAGTTGGCTTTGTCGAGCGGGCGCTCGATCGGGTCGGTTGCCAAGGAACTCGGTCTGCGCGACTCGGTGCTGCGGCGCTGGGTTGACAAGCTCCGGCAGGAGCCGACATCGGCGGCGTGGCGCCCCACCACGCAGGCGACGCCGATGTCGGCGGACCAGGCTTCGGAGATCGCCCGCCTGCGTCAGGAGAACGAACGGCTGCGCATGGAGCGCGACATTTTAAAAAAGTCGATCGCGATCTTCGCCGGAACCCGGACATGAGCTTCCGCTTCATCGAAGACCACCGCGACGCCTATCCGGTGCGGCTGATGTGTGCCGTGCTCGAGGTCTCGCCGGCCGGCTATTACGCCTGGCGCGATCGCCCGGTGAGCGAGCGGACCAAATCCAATGCCAGCCTCCTGGCCGCGATCCGGCAAGTCCATCAAGACAGCAGCGGGCGTTACGGCAGTCCTCGCGTCCATGCCGTCCTGCGCAAGCAGGGCCGCGGCGCCAGCCGTGGCCGGATCGAGCGGCTGATGCACCGGCACGGTATCCGCGCCATCATGGCGCCGCCACGCCGGGTGCGCACCACCGACAGCCGTCACGACCTCCCGATCGCACCGAACCTGATCGCGCGCGACTTCACCGCTCCCGCCCCGAACCGGGTCTGGCTCGCCGATATCACCTACATCCCGACCGCGGAGGGCTGGCTGTATCTGGCGGCCGTCATGGATCTGTTCAGCCGAAAGATCGTCGGCTGGGCCATGCAAGACCATATCCAGGTCGAGCTCGCATCCGCGGCGCTGACGATGGCCATCCAGCAGCAACGGCCGCTGGCCGGATTGATCCACCACTCCGATCGCGGTGTGCAGTATGCCTCACATGCCTATCGCAAGGTCCTCACCGGCGCCGGCATCGTGGCATCAATGAGCCGCAAGGCCGATTGCTACGACAATGCCCCGATGGAGAGCTTCTTCCATACCTTGAAAACCGAGCTGATCCATCATCGCGACTACAACACCCGCGCCGAGGCCCAGCGCGACATCTTCGCCTTCATCGAGGGCTTCTACAACCGAACCCGGCTCCATTCCGCAATCGGATATATCGCCCCGATCGAGATGGAGCTAAAAGCCGCTTAAACCCGTCCACTTTTTCGGGGGAAGATCACCGTGTGCGGAGAGAGGCCGACGCGCGCCGAGCGATGCGAAGCATCGTCCGAAGCGCGGCGGGTGAGGGGGACTCTCCGCGAGTCCGTCTCTCACCGTCCCCGTGGAGACTCCCCCTCACCCCGACCCTCCGCCCGCAAGCGGGGAGAGGGAGAGGAGAGAGGCTCGCCTCACTTCGCCTTCAGGAAATCCGCGACATCGAGCAGCACGAACTCGTTGTCGTCGGCCTTGTTGGGATCGCGGCTGGAGGAGAACGGCAGGTTGTTGTCGTTGCCGACGATGATGTGGGTGTCGTCGACGCGATCGACGTTCTCGATGGTGAAGAACGGGAAGGTGTAGACGCCGTCATTGAGCGGCTTCTTCGCCTTCTTGTCGGGATCCCTGATCTTCATCAAATCGATATAGCCGATCTTGCGCACGGGCTTGCCGACATTGGCGTCGGTCAGCTCGATCTTGTAGACGCGCTTGAACTTGGCGAGGTCGGGGAAGCAGTTCTCGCCGCGCTGGCCTTGCGGGCAGGCCTTGTCGGCGGTGCCTTCGCCGTTGTCGCGCTCGATGATAAGGCCGGAGGCCTGGTCGATCATGTTGAAGTCGCCGATGGCGTTGCCGTTCTGCTCGAATACATAGTGCCAGTAGCGGCCGGTGAATTTCTCGGCGGCGACGTCGAATTCGAGGATGCGAGAGGCTTCCTTGCCGTCGACCTTCTCCCAGTCCTTCTTCTCGGCATCCCACAGCGGTCCTTCGAGCAGGCCGTAGAGGAACTTGCCGTCCTTCGACGCGGCGAAGCCCTCATAGCCCTTGGAGCGGCGGAGATTGACGTTGGTGTAGGTCGCGCCCGGCGCGGCCGGCGTTCCCACCGCCCAATTGTCGGGCGAGCGCACCGGCTTGCCGTCGGCCACGGTGTCGAACACGCCGAGGATCTTGCCTGACTTGTCCGCCTTCAGAACATAGGGGCCGAACTCGTCGCCGATCCAGAAGGTGTCGCCGATGATCTGGAAACCTTCGGTGTCGAAATCGGAGCCGGTGAGATAGCGCTTCTGGGTGTCCTCATGCACGATGCGGAACGGCACGCGTCTGTCGGAATCGTGCAGGAAGACGGTCTCCAGCCGCTCGATCTTGCCGCTGGCCCAGTCCATCTTGTAGCGGTTGAGGTACAGCATCGAATCCGGCGAATTGGCGCGCGCGCCCATGCCGTTGTCGGTGAGGACCCAGAACGTGCCGTCGGGCATGGTCTTGATGCCGGAATGGCCCTGCAGCGGCTGGCCCTTGAACGGCAGCGACACGCCGGTCGGACGCTCAAAGGACTTGCCCATCACGGTGCCGGGCGCGTCGACCCGCTTCCCGGTGGTATATTTGCCCGCCGCCTTGAGATCGGCGGGGGCATCGGCCGGCGCCTCGATGAACGTTTCGGCCGGCATCACCACGTGACCGGCGAGCCTGGCGGGGAATTCGCCCTCGCTCTGCGCGAGCGCGGTGCTCGCGGTGAGAATGATCGTGGCGACGGTGCAAAGAAAAGTCGCGCGCATGTGCGTCTCCTGTTGGCGGACGCAACGCTTATGCGGATTGCATGTTGCAGTATTGTGAAGCCGGGCCAAAGGCCCGCAGCGCTCTCCAACGCCTCGTCCAATCTGACGAGGGGGCCGGGTGCGCGGCGACCCTCGTGGAATCCGGCAGGGTTAGGCAATCTTGCGGGCGAGGAAATCGCGGATCAGGGGCGTGACCTCGTCGAACCTGTCCTCGAGCAGGAAATGACCGGAGTTGATCAAATGAAATTCCACCTGGGGCAGGTCGCGCTTGTAGGGATGGGCACCATCGGCAGGAAAGATGAAATCGTTCTTGCCCCAGACGATCAGCGTCGGCGGCTTGTGCTTGCGAAAGTAGGCCTGCACCGCCGGATACAGCGGCAGATTGGTTCGGTAGTCGTAGAACATGTCGAGCTGGATCTCGTTGTTGCCTGCCCGGTCCAGCAGTGTCTGGTCGTGGATCCAGTTGTCGGGCGAGATCCGGCTCACGTCTGACATGCCGTCGGTGTACTGGAATTTGGTCGTCTCCAGCGTCAGCAGTTTCATCAGCGCCTGACGGCTCGTCGCGGATCCGTCGGCCCAGTATTGCTTGATCGGATTCCAGAACTCCTTCAGCCCTTCGTCGTAGGCGTTGCCATTCTGAACGATGAGGCCGCTGACGCGCTCGGGATGCTTCAGCGCCAGCCGCCAGCCCACGGGGGCACCGTAGTCCATGACGTACATCGCGTAACGCTTGACGCCGAGCTGGTCCAGCAGGCCGTCGACGAGCTCTCCGAAGCGATCGAACGTGTACTTGAATGATGCGCGCGGCGGCATGTCGCTCTGGCCGTAGCCGGGATAATCGGGAGCGATCACATGATACCGATCCGCCAGAGCCGGAATCAGGTTGCGAAACATGTGGGAGGAGGTCGGAAAGCCGTGCAGCAGCAGTACCACGGGCGCATCCTTCGGCCCGGCTTCGCGGTAGAAGATGTTGATCCCGTCGATCGTCTTGGTCCGATGGTACGTGACCGGATAGCCGTTGCCGGTCCCGGAGCGAGCGTGTTGCGGCTTCGCTGCGGCAGCCGGCGTAGCTGCGGCAACGGCAACTCCGGACAAGCCAAGGACGAGGTGTCGGCGATCGAGGCCGGCTAATGAATGTTTGATGCTCTCGGTGGTCATGATCATTTTCCAGGCAAGCTTCCAGCCGTCCCATTCCAAAGTCCGCGGCGAGCTTCGGGTAACCGATTGCGACCGGCGGGATCAGTCCATATGATCGAGAAGCTACTTCTCAGGTTACGGAAAGACGCGTCTGATGGACCGGCTGGAGGCGATGTCGGTGATCATCGCTGTCAATGATACAGGAAGCTTCTCGGCGGCCTCCCGGCGTCTCAGGATGCCGGTCGCAACAATCAGCCGAACGGTTGCCGAACTGGAGGCGCGGCTGAACGCCCAGTTGTTTCAGAGGTCGTCGCGCCAGATGACGCTGACCGATGCGGGACGATCCTATATCGAGGCCTGCAAGCGGATCATCGAGCAGGTGGACGAGGCCGAGAGGGAGGTCTCGGGCGAGTACAGAAATCCGAGGGGCGACCTAGCGGTCACTTCGCCCTGGGGACTGGGCCACATGCACCTTCTGCCGATCGCGCTCGAGTTCATGGAGGCTTATCCCGACATCGCACTGCGGCTCGTCCTTACCGATCGCATCGTCAACACTGTCGAAGAGAATATCGATGTGTCGATTCGAATTGGCAGTCTGCCGGACAGCAACCTGATCGCGACACGGGTCGGCTCGGTCCGGTTCGTGCTCTGCGCCAGTCCCGGATACCTCGCGAAGCGAGGGCATCCGACTGAGCCCGCCGATCTCGCGTCGCACGATTGTATCGGCGTCGACAGCCATGCGGCGCAGAAGAGCTGGAAGTTCGTCAGGGACGGCAGCGAAGTCACGGTGCCGATACGGTCGAGATTGACGCTGAGCGATTCGGAGGCGGCGGTCGAAGCGGCTGTGGCAGGTGCCGGCATCACGCGCGTGATGTCCTACAAGATGGAGGCTGCGCGGCGGGCCGGCAAGCTCGTCCTCATGCTGGAGGAGTTCGAGCAAGAGCCCTGGCCCGTCCACATCGTCTATGCGGAGCGAAAGCCTGCGCCGCTCAAGCTCCGCGCCTTTCTTGATTGGGTCACGCCGCGTCTCAAGGCTCGCCTAGTCTAGTTCTGCTACTCCTTCACCGCACCCGTCAGCGAGGAGACGTAGTAATCCACGAACAGCGAGTAGAAGATCGCGACCGGCAGCGAGCCGAGCAGCGATCCCGCCATCAGCGCGCCCCATTGATAGACGTCGCCGGTGACGAGCTCGGTCAGGATCGCGACCGGCACCGTCTTGTTGGCGCCGCTCTGGATGAAGGCGAGCGCGTAGATGAACTCGTTCCATGACAGCGTGAAGGAGAAGATGCCGGCCGAGATCAGCCCGGGCACCGCGAGCGGCAGCGTGATCCGGCGCAGGATCTGCAGCCGCGTGGCGCCGTCGACCAGTGCGCATTCCTCGAGCTCGTAAGGAATCGACTTGAAATAGCCGATCAGGAGCCAGGTGCAGAACGGCACCAGGAAGGTCGGATAGACCAGGATCAGGGCCAGCGGCGAGTCGAATAGGCCGAATTGCACCACGACGGTGGCGAGCGGAATGAACAGGATCGACGGCGGCACCAGATAGGCGAGATAGATGCCGAGGCCGACATAGGGACTGCCGCGGAAGCGCAGGCGCTCGATCGCGTAGGCCGCCAGCGTGCTCGCGATCAGCGACAGCGTGGTCGAGCCGATCGCGACCAGCATCGTCGTCTTCAGCCATTGCGGATAGGCGGTGTTGAACAACAGATGCTTGATGTGCGCCAGCGTCGGCGAGGAGATCCAGAACGGGTTGTTGTCCCGGTAGTTCATCAGCTCCGCGTTCGGCTTGAACGAGGTGATCGCCATCCAGTAGAACGGAAACAGCAGGATCAGCACGAAGCAGCCGAGCGGCAGGTAGATCATCATCAGCCGCCGCAGCCCGGAATCCCAGGCCATGGTGTCGGGCGGCGCTTTTGCGTCGGCGACGGTCGATTGCGCGGCGGTGTCAGTCATTGGCCTCTCCCTGCTGCCATTTGCGGCGCGCCAGGCCGAAATAGGAGAACAGCGTCGCGAACACCAGGAACGGGATCATCGACACCGCGATCGCCGCACCTTCCCCGAGCTCGCCGCCGGCGATGCCGCGCTGGAACGCCAGCGTCGCCAAGAGGTGGGTCGAGTTCACCGGACCGCCGCGGGTGATGGCGTAGACCAGCTGGAAGTCGGTGAAGGTGAAGATGATCGAGAAGGTCATGACGATGGCGAGAATCGGCAGCATCATCGGGAAGGTGATGTAGCGGAAGCGCTGCCAGGCGCTGGCCCCGTCCAGCATCGCGGCCTCGTAGAGCGAGGGCGAGATGGTCTGCAAACCCGCCAGCAGCGAGATCGCGACGAAGGGAATGCCGCGCCAGATGTTGGCGGCGATCAGCGAGAAGCGCGCCGGCCAGGGCGAGCCGAGGAAGTCGATATTGCTGTCGCGCCAATGCAGCACGTCGACCAGGAGGTAGGAGATGATCGAGAACTGCGGATCGTAGATCCACCAGAACGCCAGGGCCGAGAGCACGGTCGGCACGATCCAGGGCAGCAGCACGATGGCGCGCAGCAGGCTCTTGAACGGGAAATGGTTGTTGAGCAGCAGCGCGAGCCAGAAGCCGAGCGCGAATTTCCCGAAGGTCGCCACCGCCGTGTAGAACACGCTGTAGAACACCGCGTTCCACCACAAGGGATCGGTGAGCAGGTACTGGAAATTCTCGAGCCCGACGAAGATGCCGCGCCGGCCGATCGTCGTGTCGGTGAAGGCGAGCCAGACGCCGAGGCCGAGCGGGTAGGTCAGGAACACGGTAAGCAGCCCGAGCGCTGGCGCGAGGCACATCGCGATCAGGAACGGCTTGTAGTCGAACAGGCGCACGATCCAGTTCGGCTGCCGTTGCGCCAGTGCGTGGGAGGAAAGCGTCGTCACGGACATCAGCTTGTTGTCCTGCCGTTGAATGTCACCACACCGTCATTGCGAGCGGAGCGAAGCAATCCAGTCTGTCCTCGACGTGATAGCCTGGATTGCTTCGTCGCAAGAGCTCCTCGCAATGACGGCCTATCGGCCGTCACTTCTGCCGCCGGAAGTAGCGCCTGCAGCGCTGCTCGGCTTCGGCGGCCGCGGCCTCCGGCGTGGCGGCACCGGTGGCGACGGAGGCGCACATCTGAATCAGCACGTAATCGGCGCTGACCGCGCCGGTCGCCGTCGAGATCGGCCCCTTGTAGCCGTCATAATAGGTGCTGTTCATCGTGTTCTTGAACAGGCTCACCTTCGGATCCTGCGACCACACGGCGGCTTCGGCATAGGCCGACAGCGGCTGCGACCAATAGCCGGAATTGGCATTGAGCCACGGCTCGTATTGGTCCTTCTCCATCATGTATTGCAGGAAGGCCTTGGCGGCGTTGGGGTACGGGCTGTGCTTGAACACCATGGCGTTCAATGTCAGGCCCGCCATCGGCGAGACCTTGGCCAGGCCCTTGGGCAGCAGCTGATGCTCGCTGTCCTCCGCGATGGCCTTGGTGGCCGGGTCGTTCTTCAGCGAGAAGTACAGTGAGACGCCGTTGGCCGTTAGCGCGATCTCCTGCGAGGAATAGGCGCGGTTGTTGCTGACGTCGTTCCAGGACGGCGTGCCGGCGATGAAGGTCGGATACAGCTCCTTGACCCAGTTGAGCGCGGCGATCGTCTCCTTGCTGTTGATGGTGACGTTGCCCTCCTCGTCGAGCAGGGAGGCGTTATGCGACCACAGCGCCCAGTTGGCGAAGCCGTTGCCGTCGCCCTTGGCGTTGCCGAGTGCGAAGCCGGCCGGCTTGCCGGCCTTGTGCAGCTTGCGGCAGAGGTCGACCACGCCGGCATGATCTTCCGGAACCTTGTCGAATCCGACCGATTGCAGGACCGACTTGCGGTAGATCAGCGGACCTGCGGTGGCGCCGAACGGCAGTCCGATCCAGGACGCGCTCTTGTTCTTCTTGCCGTAGCGTTGCGCCAGCGGTAGCCAGCCGCCGTATTTCTTGCCGAGATAGTCGGCGACGTCGGTGAGCTCGATCAGCTTGTCGATGTAAATGTGAGGCGCGTCGGAGAAGCCGATGATGATATCGGGGCCGGCGCCGGAATTCGAGGTCACCGCGGTCTGCTGGTTGATGTCTTCCCAGCCGACGAAGTCGACCTTGACCTCGACCCCGGTGTCCTTGGTGAACTTTGCGGCATTGGCGCGGAACACGTCCTCGTCGGCCTGGACGAAACGCACCGGGCGCAGCATGCGCAAGGACGCGCCCTTTTCGATGTCGAGCTTGGGTGCCGGGACGTCGGCAGCCTTGATATTGGATGTTTGCGCTGCAGCACCGGTGGCCGCGAGCGTTGCAGCGGACAGGCCCAGCGCCAAGGCATCACGACGTGTGATGTCGTTCCTCATCAGTTCCTCCCTATGATGTCTCCCTTCCCGGCGTTGATCGCCGGTGAAGGGCCGTTTCGGTCGTAGGCGCTTGTTGCGCCGCCCGCCTAGCTGTTCGGCCCGCGGTCCATGCTGACGGGCTGCCAGCGGCGGAGCGCGGTGTTCTGCAGCACCGACGGATTGACGCAGCTTACCGGCCACATGCCCTGAAGCACCAGTGACAATTCGTAGCCCACCCGGCGCTTGCGCGCCTCGTCGAACCGTGCCGAGGCCGAGGCGACATGGGCGGTCAGGGTCACGTTCTCCATGCCGAGCAGGGGATTGTTGTGCGAGGGCGGCTCCTTTTCCAGAACGTCGAGGGCGGCGTGTGCGATCCAGCCCTCCTGCAGCGCCTTGATCAGGCTCTCCTCGTCCACGGTGGCGCCGCGGCCGGTGTTGATGAAGATCGAGCCTTTCTTCATCTGCCGGAAGTGCTTCTCGGTCAGCATATGGTGCACCTCGGGCCGTGCAGGGGCATGCATCGAGACGAAGTCGGATTGCGACAGCACCTCGTTCAGCGTCGCCGGGATCACGCCGTGGTCGTACATCAGCGTTTCCTGGATGAAGGGATCATAGGCCATCATGCGCAGGCCGAAGGGCGCTGCGCGTTTCGCAACCGCGCGCGCGACGCGGCCGAACGAGATGAAGCCGAGCGTCTGGCCCATCAGCCTCGGGATCTTGAGCAGCGCCGGCCGGCCCTCGGCCCATCGGCCGTCGCGCACCATGCGGTCCTGCTCGACCAGGCGGCGGAAGCCCGCGAGCAGCAGCATCATGGCGTGGTCGGCGACCTCCTCGATGAATGTGTCGGGGATGTTGGTGACGGGAATGCCGCGGGCAGTGGCGGCCTTGACGTCGACACTGTCGACGCCGACCGAGCCGAGCGTGATGACCTTGCAGCTCTCGAGCGCGTCGATGATCGACTTGGTGATCGGGATGCCCTTGGCGTAGATCGCGTCGGCGTTTTTCGCGGCGGCGATGAACCCGGCCTCGTCGGCGGGTGCCTCGACGATCTCGGCATCGATCGGATCGAGCGCCTCGCGCTCATACGAATAATCGCTGCCCGCGACCGTGAAGCTCGCACCCTTCGGCGTCACCACCCTGTATTTCGACATTCTCTGCTCCCGATTGGTTTCTTGTCGTGGCCCGCCTCCACGAGCGGGCCTTTGCGTCTTTTACGCGAAATCGGGGCAGGTGCGTACAATTCACGGTTGTTGTGGGCCAGGTATATTTCCGCTTTTCCGTGCAAGCTCGGGGCTTCTACGGAGGCACGTAAGTAACTTGCTAAGGGCTCCGCCACTAAAGCTTGACTCGAATTTGATCGATCTCGTCGTGCGCCGTATCCCATCATTGCCGGAGCTAACCCGTGAAGTTGAGCAATCTGAAGATCGCCCCGAAGCTTGCCATTCTCGTCGGTGTCACGCTGTTCGGCCTCTGCATCTCCGGAGTTCTCGCCGGTTACCTGATGAAGCGCGAGATGGTGAATGCGCGCATCGACCAGGCCAAGGCGATCGTCGAGCTGGCGCGCAACTATGCCGCTGCGTTGAAGAAGCGCGTCGATGCCGGCGAGATGACGAAGGACGCCGCGATGGCCGAGCTTCGCCGCTACGGCAACGCGATGACCTACGACAAGGGTGCCGGCTACCTGTTCGGCACGTCCTATGACGGTCTCACCCAGCTTGCGCCCGATCCGAAGGTGATCGGCACCAACCGAATGGACGTCGTGACCAACGGCCGCAAGCTGTCGGTGGAATTGATGGACGGCGTCAAGGCCAACGGCGAGATCCTGCTTCACTATGAGTATAAGAAGCCCGGCCAGGAGACTCCGATCCGCAAGATAGGTTACGCCGTCGCGGTGCCCGGCTTCGACATGTATCTCGGCACCGGCGCCTATCTCGACGACATCGAAGCCAAGATGGGCCCGGTCTACTGGCTGCTCGGCCTGGCGGTGCTTGGCATCGTCATCGTTGCCGGCAGCGTCGCCTGGATGATCGGTCGCAGCATCAGTGCTCCGCTCGCCCTGCTCGGCACCCGCATGAAGGATCTCGCCGACGGCAAGCTCGAGGGTGATATCCCCGGCGTCGGCCGCGGCGACGAGGTCGGCGCGATGGCCGCGACCGTCCAGATCTTCAAGGACAACGCGGTCCGCATCCGCGACCTCGAGAGGACCGAGGCGGACGCCAAGGAACGCGCCGCGGCGGAACGCCGCGGCGCCATGGAAGAGATCGCCAACGATTTCGAGCGCAGCGTCAACGGCATCGTCCGCTCGGTCTCCTCGGCTGCAGCCGGCATGCAGACCACGGCGCAATCGATGACCGCGACCGCCAGCGATGCCTCCTCGCGCGCGGCGACCGTCGGTGCCGCCTCGCAGAAGGCGTCCGGCAATGTCGGCACCGTTGCGGCCGCCGCCGAAGAGCTGTCAAGCTCGGTTGCGGAAATCTCCCGCCAGGTCACGCGCTCCACTGAAGTTGCGAGCCGTGCCGTCAGCGATGCCGAGCGCACCAACTCCACGGTGCAGGAGCTCTCCACCGGAGCCGAGAAGATCGGCGAGGTGGTCAAGCTCATTCACTCGATCGCGGCGCAGACCAACCTGCTCGCGCTCAACGCCACCATCGAGGCGGCGCGTGCGGGCGAGTCCGGCCGCGGCTTCGCCGTGGTCGCCTCCGAGGTCAAGGCGCTCGCCAACCAGACGGCCAAGGCGACTGAGGAGATCTCCGCTCAGGTCGCGGCGATGCAGACCTCGACCAGCGACGCGGTGGCGGCGATCTCCGGCATCACCCAGACGATCGCCGAGATGAGCGAGATCACCGCCGGCATTTCCGCATCGATCGAGCAGCAGGGCGAGGCGACGCGCGAGATCGCCCGCAACATCCAGTCGGTCGCGGCCGGCTCGAGCGAGATCAACGCCCATATCGGCGGCGTCACCGCGGCTGCGGAAGCAACCGGCAGCGCGGCCACCGACGTTCTCACCAACGCCCGCGAGCTGGACAACCAGTCCGGCGCGCTGCGCAATGCCGTGGACGGCTTCCTCGCCAAGGTCCGCGCGGCGTAGGACTCCACATTCTCGTGCCCCGGACGCAGCGCAGCGCTTCCCCGGCGATGCGAAGCATCGTCCGGTGCAGCGGTGCGCTGCAGAGCCGGGGGCCCATGCTAACGGCAATCTGGGTCCCGGCTCTGCGCAGCAGCGTTTCACGCTGCAGCGCGTCCGGGACACGAGACCGCCCTACTGCTTCTCGATCTTCGCGTTGGTGATCAGCTTCTCCCACAGCACCAGCTGCTCGTTCACGAAAGTGCCGAGCTGCTCCGGCGTGCCGGAAAAGGCGTCCATGCCGAGCGTGGCGAGCTTGGCCTTGACCTCCGGATTCTCGATGATCTTGCGGATCTCGGTGTTGAGCCGCGTCACGATCTCCTTCGGCATGCCGGCGGGGCCGAAATAGCCCTGCCAGGATGAGATGTCGAAGTCCGGCACGCCGGCCTCCTGCATCGAGGGCAGGTGCGGCACCAGCGGCGAGCGGTCCTTGGTAGTGACGGCGAGCGCGCGCAGGGCATTGCCGTTGACGTGGGGCAGGCCGGTCAGGATGTCGACGAACATCATCGAGACGCGGCCGCCCATGACGTCGTTGAGCGCCGGCGGCGAGCTCTTGTAGGGCACGTGCAACAGGTCGAGCCCGGCATTGTGCGCGAAGGTCGCGCCCGACACGATCGCTGATGATGAGCCCGAGGCGTAGCTCAGCTTGCCCGGATTGGCCTTGCCGTAAGCCACCAGCTCTCCGACCGTCTTGGCCGGCACCTCGGGATTGATGACCAGCATGAAGGGCAGATCGCCGGTGCGGGCGATCGGGGTGAAATCCTTGACCGGATCGTAAGTGAGGCTCTTGAGCAGATAGGGATTGGCCGAATGCGTGGTGTTGGTCGTCACCAGCAGCGTGTAGCCGTCGGGAGCGGCCTTCGCGACATAGGTCGCCGCCAGCATGCCGTTGGCCCCCGCCTTGTTCTCGATCACGATCGGAACGCCGAGCGCCTGCGACAGATGCTGCGAGATCAGCCGCGTCGTGGTGTCGGTGCCGCTGCCTGCCGCGAACGGCAGCACCAGCGTGATGTTGCGGCTGGGATAGGTGTCGGCGTGAGCGGTGGATGCTGCCGTGAGGCAAAGCGCGGCCGCGGCGACGGTCCGCAGGTTTCGAATCAGCCCTGAAATCATCTCCGGTCGTTCCCTCTTTTTCGTTGGCGGGGAACCTAGCTTGTCTTCGTCGAGATCGGAAGACATGAGTTTCGTGTCCCGGGCACAGTGCATCACGCCGCCCTTCGCGGCGTGATGCACTGCTGAACCGGGACCCATGCCCGCAGCGATCTGGATCCCGGCTCTGCGATGCATCGCTGAGGCGCTGCATCTTGTCCGGGACACGAGATCCGTCGCGCGGAATTACTTCACTGCCGAGCCCCGGCGCGATGCAAGCACGACGCCGGCGAGCACCAGGGCGTAACCGATCAGGTGGAACGGCTGGAGCTTTTCACCCAGCAGCAGGATCGCCAGCGCCGAGCCGAACACCGGGACCAGATGGAAGAACGGCGCTGCCCGGTTCGGCCCGATCAGCGCCACGCCGCGGTTGAAGAAGAGATAGGCGAGGGTGGAGGGAAAGATCAGGATGTAGCCCAGCGTCGCCAGCGTGACCGCGTCGAATTGCAGCACGCGGCCGCTTGCCGCCTCCCAGATCGCCGTCGGCAGCAGCATCGTTGCGCCGCAGCAGGTGGTGAAGGACAGGAACGAGAGCTGGTGGATCTTCGGCCGCCGCGGGATGAAGGCCGAGTAGAGCCCGAATGCCACCAGCGAAGAGGCGAACATGATGTCGCCCCTGTTGAAGCTGATGCTTGCCAGCGCCGCGAGATCGCCGCGCAGGATGATGATCAGCACGCCGAGCAGCGAGATCGCGATGCCGCCGAGCTGTGCGCCGGTCAGCCGCACGCCGAACAGCACCAGCGACCACAGCGCCACGAACAGCGGACCCGCCGACTGGATCAGCAGCGCATTCAGCGCCTCGGTGTATTGCAGCGCCCAGTACGAGATCGCGTTGTTGAAGGCAAAGCCGACCAGCGACAGGAACAGCATCAGGGGCAGGCTCTTGCGCAAGGCAGGCCAGTCGCGCTTCAGATGCGGCCAGGCGAACGGCAACAGGATCAGGAACACGCCGAACCAGCGGATCGTGGTGATCGTCAGCGGCGGCACATGCGCCCCGACATGGCGCGCGAGCACGATGTTGCCGGCCCAGAACAGCGAGCTCAGGCTGAGCAGAAGATAAGGCTGGTTGTTGAGCCAGCTGGCCGGATTGGCGACCGGTGGCGCGGGCGAAGCAATTGTCATGGGCGTTTATGCGAGCTTGCGCCGGATCGGCGGCGTGGCGCAAGTCACAGCGCCGCAATGCTACAATGCAGCCGAGCCTTAAGGAGGTGCCATTGGCGGTCAATATGTTGAACATCGAGGGCCTGGAGCGGCTTGATCCGAATGCGCCGGTGGTGATGCTGAACCTGATGCGCTTCCACGCGCGCTCGCGCGATGGCAACGGGTCGGGCTGGGAGGCATATTTGCGCTACAGCGCGATCACGGTGCCGATGATCAAGGCGCGCGGCGGCACGCTGCTCTGGACCGGTGAAGCCAAGGCGGTCGCACTCGGTCCGCATGCGGGCAACGATTGGGACTTCGTCGCGCTGGTCCAATACCCGTCCGTCTCGGCCTTTCTCGACATGATGACCTCGGAAGCCTACGAGCGCGAAGCCGATCCGCATCGCGTCAACGGCTGCGCCGAGCACGTGATCATTGCGACGAGCGAGGCGTACAGCAAGTTCAGGACGAAGTAGCGGGGCCCTCTTGCTTACCCTCCCCTGGAGGGGGAGGGTCGGCACGCAACCGAGCGAAGCGAGATTGCGTGACGGGGTGGGGTGATCTCTCCCCACGGGCACTGTTCCTTGCGGAGGGACTGTCACCCCACCCCGCTCGCGCTGCGCGCGATCGACCCTCCCCCTCCAGGGGAGGGTAAGAGGCACCTGCGTGTTTGGGCGCAGCGGCCCCTAAGTCGCCTGCTTCCGCGACGCTGCGAACACGCCCGACAGCACCAATGCAAAGCCGATGAAGTGGAACGCCTGCGGGTGCTCGCCCAGAAACGCCATCGCCATGATCGAGCCGAACACGGGCACGACGTGGAAGAACGGTGCGGCGCGGTTGGCGCCGATCAGGCGCACGCCGCGATTGAAGCAGAGATAGGCGAGCGCCGAGGGGAAGACGGCGACGTAGAGCAGGGTCAGGAGGTTCGGCCCGTCGAGCTTCATCACCGGGCGTGCGGACAGTTCCCAGATCTCCAGCGGAATGAGACAGGCGGCGCCGCAGCCGAAGGTGAAGGCGAGGAACGAGAGGCCGTGCATCGGCGGCCGCTTCAGGGACAGCACCGAATAGAGCGCGAAGATCAGGAGCGCGAGGAGGAAGATCAGGTCGCCCTTGTTGAAGTCGATACTCGACAGCGTGGTGAAATCGCCGTGCAGCAGGATGGTCAGCACGCCGCACATCGACAGCAGCACGCCGAAGGCCTGCGCCGCGGTGAGACAGACGCCGAGAATGACGAGCGACCACAGCGCCACCAGCAGCGGCGCGGCCGACTGCAGCAGCAGCGTGTTGAGCGCCTGGGTGTGCTCCAGGGCCCAATATTGCAGCGTGTTGAAGGCGCCGATGCCGATGACCGAGAGCGTGACCATCAGGCCGAGCTTGCCGCGGATCGCCGGCCAGTCCTGCACGAGGTGCTTGAAGGCGAACGGCAGCACCAGCAGGAAGGCGAAGAACCAGCGCAGGAACGACAGCGTGACCGGCGGAATGTGGCCGGCAGCGAGCCGCCCGACGATGGCGTTGCCGGCCCAGCACAGCGCGGTGATGCTGAGCAGCAGGTAAGGCTGGTTGGCGATCCAGCTGTGGCCGGATGTTTCCGCGCGCGTGGTGTGGCCGGTGGCGGACATTGTGATGGTTGGGCCCCCGCGTCGAATACGCCGAGCCCAGCCGGCCCGGCGAGGTCCGGGCCGGCTGATCACCCGGCAGGTCCAAAGACACGGAAAACGAGGTTGCATCAACGGGGGGCGGACGCATCGCGACCATGCCAGCGGCGAAGGCGGCCTCTCACGCTTTGGTCGAAGCCGCTGCGCCGGCCCGCAAGGGTCCGGGATTTTCCGCGGATATCAAGGGCTTGGGCCGGACGTTGGACCCCGAAAAAGCCCCGTTCTTGCTTGCCTAGAAGGGCTGCTTCCTTTATCCGGTTGGCTGCCTTGCGTGCGGGCGGCTTCGGCCGCCGATTGGGCTGGGCGCAGGCATGATCCCGGAAGAGTGGGCACCGGTTTTCCGCGAGGATCATGCCTTCTAGAGACAGATTGAACAGGATTACCCGCGAATGGCCAATGTTGTCGTCGTCGGCGCCCAATGGGGCGACGAAGGGAAGGGCAAGATCGTCGACTGGTTGTCGGAGCAGGCGGATATCGTCGTCCGCTTCCAGGGCGGCCATAATGCCGGCCACACGCTGGTGATCAACGGCAAGACCTACAAGCTCGCGCTGCTGCCCTCCGGCGTGCTGCGCGAGGGCAAGCTGTCGGTGATCGGCAACGGCGTGGTGTTCGACCCCGCCGCCTTCCTCGACGAGGTCTCAAGGCTCAGGTCGCAGGGGGTCGATGTCAGCCCCGACAACCTGCGTGTCGCGGAAAACGTCACGTTGATTCTGCCGCTGCACCGCGAGCTCGATGCGCACCGCGAATCCGCCAGCGCCGCGACCGCGATCGGCACCACGCGCCGCGGCATCGGCCCGGCCTATGAAGACAAGGTCGGCCGCCGCGCCATCCGCCTGATGGATCTCGCCGATCATCAGACGCTGCCGCACAAGATCGACCGCCTGCTGGCGCACCACAACGCGCTGCGCCGCGGCCTCAACCTGCCGGAATTCGACGGCGCGGTGATCCTGAAGGAGCTGATGGCGATGGCGCCGCAGCTCCTGCCCTATGCCGAGACGGTCTGGCGTCTGCTCGATATCGAGCGGCGCGCCGGCAAGCGCATGCTGTTCGAGGGGGCGCAAGGCGCGCTGCTCGACGTCGACCACGGCACCTATCCCTACGTCACCTCGTCCAACACGGTGGCGGCCCAGGCCGCGACCGGCGCCGGCCTCGGGCCGGGCGCGGTCGGCTACGTGCTCGGCCTGTGCAAGGCCTACACGACCCGCGTCGGCCAGGGCCCGTTCCCGACCGAGCAGGACAACGAGATCGGTCGCAAGATCGGCGAGCGTGGCCGCGAGTTCGGCACCAATACCGGCCGCCCGCGCCGCTGCGGCTGGTTCGACGCCGTGCTGGTCCGCCAGGCGGTCCGGACCTGCGGCATCAATGGCCTCGCGCTGACCAAGCTCGACATCCTCGACGGCTTCGATTCGATCGAGGTCTGCACCGGCTACAAGCTCGACGGCAAGGAGATCGACCATTTCCCGGCCGGCGAGGGCGCGCAAAGCCGGGTCGAGCCGATCTACGAGACGATCGAGGGCTGGAAGGAGCCGACCGCCAATGCACGGTCCTGGGCCGACCTGCCGGCGCAGGCCATCAAATATGTCCGGCGGATCGAGGAATTGGTGGGATGTCCGGTTGCGCTGCTTTCCACCAGCCCGGAACGCGAAGATACTATCCTGGTGCAAAATCCGTTTGAGGCTTAACGATATCTTACCGGGACGCGCGTATAGTTGAGTAGAAATGGCTGATTACTATCCGCTGATCGCCCGCGCTATTGCCGCCCTGGACCCCAACGCTCCCGGCGAAAGCCGTCGTGCGCTCTATGAGCGGGCGCGCACGGCCTTGATCGCGCAGCTGCGCAGCGTGCAGCCGCCGCTCTCCGAATCCGAGATCACCCGCGAGCGGCTGTCGCTGGAGGAGGCCGTCCGCAAGGTCGAATCTGAGGCCGCCCAGCGTGCCCGCGAGGCCTCGCGTCCCGGTGGCGGCGCCCGCTCCGGCGGCAGTGGCGATGCCTTACGCCGCGCCAGCACCCGTGCCACCGAGGGCACCCCGGCTGCGGCGCCGCCGCGCACGCGTCCGGCCCCGCCGCCGCGCGCCGACCGCCCGTCCTTCAACGTCGACGATCAAGGCGAGGCGCCGCGTCCGCCGCGCGCGCCCCGTTTCGACGCCCCGCGCCCATCTAGTAGCCCCCCCGCCGCGCCGCCCGAGCCGCCGGCCGGGCGCGATCGCCAGGGTGCGCGGCGTCCGCCGGACGTCGGACCCCCGCCGCCGCTGCCGTCCTCGCCCGGCGTGCGCGGCTTCCGCGACATCACGGCTGATGCCAATGATCTCGGCGGTGCCGCCGCGCAGGCCAGCCGCGCCGCGCGCCGCACCTATGCCAACGTGCCCTCGCCCTCGCCGGAATTCGACCGGCTGGAGCCGAGCCTGGAAAACCGCACCGGCGAATCCGAGGCGCCCTATTCCTACGACGAGTCGATCGAGGAGGCCGAGCGCTACACGCAGCAGCCGCCGTCGCCGCGTCCGCGCATCGCCCCCGACCGCGACGTCAAGAAGCGCGCCCGCACCCGCTCCGCCTTTCCGTTCAAGAGCGCGATTGCCGTCGGCATCGTGCTCATCCTGGTCGGCGCCGGCATCCTCTGGGGCAAGCAGCTGGTCCAGATCGTCAACGGCTTTCTCAAGCCGTCCGCGACGCAAGTGGCGGACACGCCGGCGCAGCCGCAGAGCAAGCCCAAGATTCCCGATCGCGTCGGTCAGCCCTCGGCCAGCGACCAGCCGGTCGCGCCGGTGGCGCAGAAGGTCGTGCTCTACGACGAGGATCCGTCCGATCCGAAGGGCAAGCAATATGTCGGCTCGGTGGTGTGGCGGCTCGAGCCGATCAAGGCCTCGGGCAACCAGAAGGCCGACCTCGCCGTGCGCGCCGACATCGAGATCCCGGACCGCAAGTTCAAGATGACGATGTCGTTCCGCCGCAACACCGATTCCTCGCTGCCGGCGAGCCACACCGCGGAATTGACCTTCATCCTGCCGCAGGATTTCCCCGGCGGCAGCGTCTCCAACGTGCCGGGCATTCTGATGAAGTCGAACGAGCAGGCCCGCGGCACGCCGCTCGCAGGCCTCGCGGTCAAGGTCACCGACGGCTTCTTCCTGGTCGGCCTGTCCAATGTCGACGCCGACCGTGCCCGCAACGTCCAGCTCCTGAAGGAGCGCTCCTGGTTCGACGTGCCGCTGGTCTACGCCAACCAGCGCCGCGCCATCATCGCCATCGAGAAGGGCGCCCCCGGCGAGCGCGCCTTCAACGACGCCTTCGCGCAGTGGGGCGATTGAGCTAATTCAAGCCGCTTCTCCAGGCTCGGTGCTGCGCACCGCCCCGGAATGACTGGATGGACGACTACTGCGCCGCCGCTTCCCGCTTGCGCGCTGCCGCGGCGGCGGCGTGCTCGCGGTCCATCACGGCGCGGCAGCCGGGGCTGACGTGGGCCTTGTTCCGCACCATGCAGGCGGTGATCCGCGGGATGTCGGGGATCTCGCTGGAGCACAGCCGCATGGCGTCACCCGAGCACATCTGCTGGGCTTCTTGCGAGAAGGCGAGACTGGGTGATGTCTGGAGAGCGACGGTGATGGCGACTGCGAAGAGCGAAGCGATGGTCTGAAGGCGTGTCATGTGGAATGGGTCCCCGAGTTCCCTAGGGCTTGAGCCGCTTGGTTTTGGGGCGCCGCACGCGGCTTGATTTGCCGCATGTCACAGCCTTCACGCCGGGAGCTTCGGTCCCGCATGTGGTCGCGCGATTTCTTGATGCTCGAATCGAAAGTGCTGCGCCGCCCGAGCGAAGTATGCGCCATTGTCACGCGCCCGCAATGGCCGGCACAAAGGAATTCGCAATTGTTGCACGCCAGTCACGTCGCGTGCGATCGGATCAGCCTATCCTACGACGCCCGCGCCTGTTCCGCATCGCTTGCGCCGAGGGCGGCGGCGTGCTCCTCGACGGCGGTGACGCCCTTGGGCGTCAGCTCGAACAGATCGCCGTCCTTCATCACGTAGCCCTCGGCGATCAATTGCCCCATCTTGCCCTGCCGGTCGTCGGCGAAGGCAACGGACTGGCTGATGTCCCGCAGGATCGAGAGCTCTTCGTCGTGCAACATGGCTTCACTCTCCATTCGCGGGGATGGGTCCGTCTCACATGCCGTGGCTCTGAAACACCTTGCTGCAGGGCTTCGACAGCTTGGCCCGATTGGCTTGCAGGCAGCTCTGCACCGCGCCGTCATTGCCGAGGTCCTTGCGGCAGAAGCGCTGCGCGTCGCGCGAGCAGGCCTGCTGCTCCTGCGGCGTGCCCATATGGCCCTGGGCGAGCGCGGGTGACGTCGACAGGCCGCTCAGGGCCGCCAGCGCGATCGTCGCCAGGAGAAATTTGCGGGCCATCGGCGGCTCCAGTCTGTCAGGGGTTAATTCAGGTCCAGCATGAACTCATCGCCTTGCCACTTGTTCCCCTTAAGGAGCCCGGCGCTCGCTGTTCAAGGTTCCCGCTGCGCTGCTATAACGCCGGCAAAGGGTGAGGTGCTTGATGAAACGCTATCTGGTGTTTGCGCTGGTCGGCCCGTTCGTCGGCGGGTTCCTGCTGCTGCTGACGACGACCTACCAGTCCGGCTATTGGACCCAGACCAACCTCGGCGAGGTCGGCAAGCTGTTCGCGGTGTTCTTCAAGACCCTGCAATACAGCTACCTGTTCGGCTTCCTCCCCTCGCTGATGATCGGCGCGGTCGACGACATCCTGCTCCACATCCGCCGGATCGGTCCCGGCGTGCGGATGCTCCTGGTCGGCCTGGTCGCCTTCGTCTTGGCCTCGCTCACCTACAGCTCGCGCGGGCCGGATTCGGGTGCGGTGCAGTTCATCCTGTACGGCCTCGTCGGCTTCGTGCCGGCGGTGATGTCATCCTGGCTCGTGCATCGCTATGTCGAGGAGCCGCAAGCCGCGCCGGCGCCGACCTGACGCGCAGCGTTCCAGCGCGGCAGCAACCTCCGCCGCGCTGGCGCGTTCACTGAAGGCCATGGTCATGCCCGACGACGACATCCTCGCTCCGCGCAAATCCCGTTCCGGGAGCAGCTCGCGTGCGCGCTTTTCGCGCGACGAGGCGCGCGGGCCGATCATCGATCAGGAAGGCCACGAGATCAGGCCCGAAAGCCTGGAGCAGGGATTTCGCGAGTTTCGCTTCGAGTTCGGTCAAGGCAGCCCGTTCGGCAATCTGACGCGCGAGCAGCGGATCGCGCGGCTCGAGGCGATCGCCAAGCTGCTTGATGTCGCCTTCATCCTGCCCGGCACCAACATCCGCTACGGCATCGACGGGCTGATCGGACTGATCCCCGTCGTCGGCGACATCATCACCACCGCGATCTCGCTGTGGCTGGTGCGCGAAGCCCGCGCGCTGGGCGCGCCCTGGCACATCACGGCGCGCATGCTCGGCAATGTCGCGGTCGACGGCGTGGTCGGCCTGGTCCCGTTCGCGGGCGACGCCTTCGACGTCATGTTCCGCGCCAACATGCGCAATGTCCGCCTCTTGCGCCGCTGGCTGGAAAAGCAGCCGCGGATGTAGTGTCTCTTTAATTCCTCCGTCTTGCTCTCGCGTGTCCCGGACGAGGTGCGGCGCGTAAGCGCGGCGCCGCAGAGCCGGGACCCAGGAACCACGGGGGATGTCGATCCGTGGGCCCCGGCTCTGCAGCGCACCGCAGAAGGAGCGCTGCGCTGCGTCCGGGGCACGAGAGTCGCAAACACAAAAGGCGCGACGACCTTTCGGCCATCGCGCCTTCTGCGCACATCGAACTTTGTTGCGAAAGCTTACGCCGCGTCGGCGTCGGTCTCCGCGGCCGGGGCCGGCTTGGGCCGGCGGGGCAGCGGGAAGGCATCGCTCTCGTACAGCGAGCGGATCCCGTTCTGGTCGAAGCGCGCTTCCTCGACCTGCAGATAGGCGCCGTTCAGCGAGTCCGTCGGCAACTGCTCCATCGCGAACTGCACGGCCTCGGCCGCAGTGCCGAACCGCCGATAGGTGAAGCCCGCGCGCTTCTTCTTGCGGATTGCGGCGGGGAAGAGTTCGGCGGAGGTGTTGAAGTTGAACGGACGCAGTGGACGCATGGTCAAAGACCTCGTGATCTTCTCTGGGGCTTTAAGCGCGTGGGGTTGGGGAGGGCAGGGGCCGCAATCAAGCGGGCCCGCCGCATGTCATTGTCGCCCTCTAATATAGGCCGATTTGACAAAAATGCGACCCCCGCGATGCGAGATGATGAATCTGCGCATGGCAGCTCCGCTGACGCAGAAATACGTGATATTTCAACGCTTTATATGGTTTAAACTTTGCCAAGAAGCAGCAGCACGATCAGGACGACCAGCACGACCCCGCCGATCCCCATGCCGGAATGACCAAGGCCATAGCCGTAGCCGCCGAACCGGCCGGACAGGCCGCCGACGAGATAGATGATCACCAGGATGATCAGGATGGTCCCAAGCGTCATGGCATCCTCCCTGGCGGCCGCCGAAATGAGAGGATCGGCCGCACCGCCAGAGCAGAAAAGCACATCGCGCCGCTGGGTTCCACGGGGGAACCCGGCGGCGCGCCGCGTTATTTGGGCTCGAGCTTCAGCGCCGCGGAATTGATGCAGTAGCGCAGGCCGGTCGGCCCGGGCCCGTCGGGGAAGACGTGGCCGAGATGGCCGCTGCATTTGGAGCAGAGCACTTCGGTGCGGATCATGCCGTGGCTGGTGTCCCGCTCCTCGTCGATGTGGCTCTCGACCGCGGGCTGGGTGAAGCTCGGCCAGCCGCAGCCGGAATCGAACTTGGCATCCGACTCGAACAGCACATTGCCGCAGCCGGCACAGACATAGGTGCCGGCACGGTGGTCGTGCTCGTATTCCCCCGAGAAGGGACGCTCGGTCGCCTTCTCGCGCAGCACGGCGTATTGCATCGGCGTCAGCTCGCGCCGCCACTGCTCGTCGCTCTTGATGACCTTGTCGTCGGTCGCTTTCGTCTTGGTGTCGGGCATGAGTCTCCCGTTGCTTTGGTGATCTTTCGATCAGTTGGTGGCCTTGCCGGCATTCACCAGCGTCGGCTTCTCGATGTAGTTATCCGCGAACAGCTTTTTCAGGTTCTCGACCTTCGGGATATCGTTATAGGCGATGTAAGGCTGGTTCGGGTGCAGCGTCAGATAGTCCTGGTGATAGGCCTCCGCCGGATAGAACGCCTCCAGCGCGCCGATCTTGGTCACGATCGGCTTGTTGAACACCTTCGCGCCGTTGAGCTGGGCGATATAGGCCTCCGCAACCTTCTTCTGCTCGTCCGAGGTGGTGAAGATGGCCGAGCGATATTGCGGGCCGACGTCGGGGCCCTGGCGGTTGAGCTGGGTCGGGTCGTGCACCACCGAGAAGTAGATCTGGAGGATCTTGCCGTAGGAGATCTTCTTCGGGTCGTACTTGATCTCGACCGACTCGGCATGGCCGGTGCGGCCGCTCGACACGGCCTGGTAGTCGGCGGTCGCCTTGGTGCCGCCGGCATAGCCGGAGACCGCGTTGACCACGCCGGCCGTGTGCTGGAAGACGCCTTGCACGCCCCAGAAGCAGCCGCCCGCGAGCACGGCGGTCTGGATGCCGCTTGCGGGCGCCGCGTCCAATGCGGGAGCTGGGATCACGACCGCCTCCTCCGCGGCCCGGGACGGCATCATGAAAGCCAGCGTCAGGGCGGTGGTTGCGGCGAGCAGGGCGGCGAGGGCGGTTCGGCGCATGGCAATCCTCTTTCGGCAATCCTCTTTCGCGAGGCTGACAGTCTAGGGCGGACGGGACCGGGCGAACAGCCGGCCCGGCCGCGTTTTCGCATCATCCGAGATACGGGCCGAGCCGCCGATTGTTACGCCGGGGCGGACACGAGACCGTGAGGATGCGCAGGGTCGACGCGGCGACCGGCCGGCTTGGCGGGATGAGGAACTCCGCGCGAGATGAACCAGGGGAGGATTTTTACTTCGTCGGGGGAAGTGAGGCGGCTCGGATTCCGTGGGTTAGCGAAGCGTAACCCACCACTTCCGTCGCCCAGAAATCAAAGGGTCACGCCCTTGGCCAGCCCACCTGCGGCAACGGAGCTCTATACCACCACACTCAACCGCTTCGCCGCCCGCGTGATCCCCGTATACAGCCACCGCGCCCGCGAATCCTGGAACGCAAAGCTCTCGTCGAACAGCACGACGTCGTCCCATTGCGAGCCCTGCGACTTGTGCACGGTCAGCACATAGCCGTAGTCGAACTCGTCATAGGGCTTGCGTTGCTCCCAGGCGATCTGCTCGACGCCGCCCTCGAAGCAGTCGGCGCGCACCGAGACCTTGGTCACCTTGTGGCCGAAGTCCTCGTCCGGCGACAGCCGCATAGACAGGATGCGCGATTTCGAGCGCGAGGTGTTGCGCGACTTGACGCGCCACAGGCCGCCGTTGAACAGGCCCTTCTTGCGGTTGTTGCGCAGGCACACCAGCTTGTCGCCGGCGACCGGAAACGGGTCCTCGATGTTCTGGCGCTGGCGCACCCGCATGTTGTAGGCGCGCCGGGTGTTGTTGCGGCCGACCAGGATCTGGTCGGCACCCATGACGCGATCGGGGTCGAGCTCCTTGCGCGAGAGAACCTCGCTCTCGCCGTAGCGGCCGATGTCGAGCTCGCGGCCTTCGCGCACGTCCATCGACATCCGCACGATCGGATCGTCCTGGGCCTGACGATGTACCTCGGTCAGCATCGCGTCGGGCTCTGAATTGGTGAAGAAGCCGCCGCCCTGGATCGGCGGCAGCTGCGCGGGATCGCCGAGCACGAGGAGCGGGCAGTCGAACGACATCAGGTCACGGCCCAATTCGGCATCGACCATCGAGCATTCGTCGATCACGATCAGCTTCGCCTTCGAGGCCGGCGCATCGTCCCACAATTCGAAGCTCGGCTGCTCCTCGCCGGATTCGCGGGCGCGGTAGATCAGCGAATGGATGGTGGAGGCGCCGTCGCAGCCCTTGTTGCGCATGACGAGGGCCGCCTTGCCGGTGAAGGCGGCGAACTTCACCTCGCCGTCGACGCCCTCGGCGATGTGCCGCGCCAGCGTGGTCTTGCCGGTGCCGGCAAAGCCGAACAGGCGGAACACCGGCGGCGTGCCGCCCCGTCCCGGCTTGGACTTGAGCCAGTCGCCGACGGCCTTGAGCGCAGCATCCTGATGCGGGGTGAAAGTGGCCATGTCTGTCTTGAGGGAGCGGCGAATGAGGCGATTCGCGTATCCCCAAAACTAACCATTCGCCCCGCGCGTTCAAGCGGGGCATGGCGACCCTACTGCCAGCCGGGAACGCCGCGCATGTCGGGCAGCTGGTGGGCGATGCCCTTGTGGCAGTCGATGCAGGTCTTTTCCTTGGTGAACAGGAAGCGCTGGTGCGCCACCGAGGCCCGCGGCGACTGCTTGGTGATGTCCATGGAATCGGCGCTGTGGCAGTTGCGGCATTCCAGGGAATCATTGGCCTTGAAGCGCGCCCATTCGTGCGCGGCGAGCTCGAGCCGGTGATCTTGGAATTTCTCGCGCGTGTCGATCGTGCCGAAGATCTTGCCCCAGACTTCCTTGGAAGCCTGCATCTTGCGCGCGATCTTGTCGGTCCAGTTGTGCGGCACGTGGCAGTCCGGGCAGGTCGCGCGCACGCCGGAGCGGTTGGAGAAATGGATGGTCGACTTCAGCTCGGCGTAGACGTTGTCCTTCATCTCGTGGCAGCCGGTGCAGAATTTTTCGGTGTTGGTGATTTCCAGCGCGGTGTTGAAGCCGCCCCAGAAGATCACGCCGGCGATGAAACCGGCCAGCACCAGGGTGCCGAGCGCGAACACCGAGCTCGGCCGGGTCAGCACCTGCCAGAGCTCGCGCAGAAACGCCCAGCTGCGCGCGATGACGCCGCGCTTGGCATTCAGCTCCGCGTTGGGGTCATCGGCGGTCGTCGTCATCTGCGGCCACCAGGGCTTGCGCGCGACAGCAGCGTGTCGATGTCGGTGAAATCGTTGCTGACCGGCGGATTGGCGGTGTTCTGCGGCACGTGGCATTCGGTGCAGAAGAAGCGGCGCGGCGAGACCGAGGCCAGGAACTGGCCGTCGCGATCCATGAAGTGCGTGATCGAGACCATCGGCGCCTGTGACTCGGCGGTGCGCGCCCGCGCGTGGCAGGACAGGCATTTGTTGCCGTTGAGGTCGACCTGATAGCCGTCGATATTGTGCGGGATGACGGGCGGCTGCTCCGGATAATTGCGCACCTCCTTCTCGGAGGTGTTGCGGTTCGGCAGCATCGGCGGCGCCGGGCCTTCGTCGTTGAGCGGGGTCGGGCCGCGCAGGCCGGAGGTCACGGTCTGCGCCGTCAGCGAGCTCGTGCCCGCTGCGATCGCGAAGGCGAGCAGGATGATTGCGGATCGTTTCATCATGACATGTTCACCCGCTCGATGCGCACGGCGCATTTCTTGAAATCGGTCTGCAGCGAGATCGGATCGGTGGCGTCGAGCGTCACCTTGTTGATCAGCTTGGATTCGTCGAACCACGGCACGAAGACGAGGCCGCGCGGCGGGCGGTCGCGGCCACGCGTTTCGACGCGGGCGCGGATGAAGCCGCGGCGGGAGACCACCTTCACCTCGTCGCCGCGTCGCAGCTTGATGTCCTGCGCATCGTCCGGATGCATGAAGCAGACCGCTTCGGGAAAGGCCTTGAACAGCTCGGGCACGCGGCGCGTCATGGTGCCGGAATGCCAGTGCTCCAGCACGCGGCCGGTCGAGAGCCAGTAGGGATATTCGTTGTCGGGCGATTCCGCCGGCGGCTCGTAAGGCAGCGCGAAGATGCGGGCCTTGCCGTCGGCATGGCCGTAGAACTGCACGTTGGTGCCCTGCTTGACGTAGGGGTCGCTGCCTTCGCGGAAGCGCCACTTGGTCTCCTGGCCGTTGACGACGGGCCAGCGCAGGCCGCGCTCTCTGTGGTAGGTGTCGAACGGCGCGAGGTCGTGGCCATGGCCGCGGCCGAACTGGGCGTACTCCTCGAACAGCCCCTTCTGCACGTAGAAGCCGAACGCCTTTGCTTCCTCGTTGGCGTAGCCGGCTTCGATCTCCGACGTTGGATACTTGTCGACCTGGCCGTTCTTGTAGAGCACGTCGAACAGGGTCTTGCCGCGATATTCCGGCTTCTTGGCGATCAGCTCGGCGGGCCAGACTTCCTCGATCTTGAAGCGTTTTGAAAATTCCATGAGCTGCCAGAGATCGGATTTGGCCTCGCCTGGTGCCGTGACCAACTGGTGCCAGAACTGCGTACGCCGCTCGGCATTGCCGTAGGCGCCTTCCTTTTCCACCCACATCGCGGTGGGCAGGATCAGATCGGCGGCGAGCGCCGTCACGGTCGGATAGGCATCCGAGACCACGATGAAATTGTCGGGGTTGCGGAAGCCCGGATAGGTCTCCTCGTTGGCGTTGGGACCGGCCTGGAGGTTGTTGTTGACCTGCACCCAATAGGCGTTGATCAGGCCGTCCTTCAGCATCCGGCTCTGCAGCACGGCGTGGGCGCCGGGCTTGTCCGGAATGGTGCCTTCGGGCAACTGCCAGATCTGCTCGGTGTGGTCGCGATGGGCCTTGTTGGTCACCACCATGTCGGCGGGCAGGCGGTGCGAGAAGGTGCCGACCTCGCGCGCGGTGCCGCAGGCCGAGGGCTGGCCGGTGAGCGAGAACGGGCTGTTGCCGGGCGCGGAGATCTTTCCGGTCAAGAGATGGATGTTGTAGACGAGGTTGTTGCACCAGACGCCGCGGGTGTGCTGGTTGAAGCCCATGGTCCAGAACGAGACCACTTTCGTCTTGGGATCGGCGTAGAGCTCGGCGAGCGCCTCGAGACGGTTGAGCGGCACGCCGGACATTTCGGCAGCTTTCTCCAGCGTGTACTCGGACACGAACTTGACGAACTCGTCATAGCTCATGTCGGTGGAGTCGTTGGCCTTGGCGGCGCCCGTCGCCTTCTTCTGCAGCGGATGATCCGGCCGCAATCCGTAGCCGATGTCGGTCTGGCCGCGCTTGAACACGGTATGCGCGGCAACGAAGTCCTTGTTGACGCGGCCGGTCTTGATGATGTGGTTGGCGATGGCGTTGAGGATGTAGAGGTCGGTCTGCGGCTTGAACACCATGCCGATGTCGGCGAGGTCGAACGAGCGGTGCTCGAAGGTGGAGAGCACGGCGACGCGGACATGCGGCGCGGACAGCCGGCGGTCGGCGATGCGCGTCCACAGGATGGGGTGCATCTCCGCCATGTTGGAGCCCCACAGCACGAAGGCGTCGGTGGCCTCGATGTCGTCGTAGCAGCCGGCCGGCTCGTCGATGCCGAAGGTGCGCATCATGCCGGCGACGGCCGAGGCCATGCAGTGCCGCGCGTTGGGGTCGATGTTGTTGGTGCGGAAGCCGGCCTTGAACAGCTTCGCGGCGGCATAGCCTTCCCAGATCGTCCACTGGCCGGAGCCGAACATGGCGACGCCGTTGGGGCCGCGCTTCCTAGTCGCCTCCTTCCACTTCAGCTCCATGATGTCGAAGGCTTCGGTCCAGGACACGGGCGTGAAGTCGCCGTTCTTGTCGTACTTGCCGCCCGTCTTGCGCAGCATCGGCTGCGTCAGGCGGTCGTGGCCGTACATGATCTTGGAGAGGAAGTAGCCCTTGACGCAGTTGAGGCCGCGATTGACCTCGGCCTTGATGTCGCCGTGGGTGGCGACGACGCGGTTGTCCTTGGTTGCCACCATCACCGAGCAGCCGGTGCCGCAGAAGCGGCAGGCGGCCTTGTCCCATTTCAGTTCGCTCACTTCGCGCTCGGCGGCGAGGTTGGCGGCGAGCGCCGGTGCGGGAAGGCCGGCGGCGGCAGCGGCGATCGCGGCGGCCTCGAGCTTGAGCATCTGGCGGCGGTCGAGCTTCGGCGATGTCATGATGGCTCTCCGGCCCTTAAGTCGTTTCGATGGCGTGGAACACCAGCGCCGCGGAATAGACGTGTTGCAGCGACTGGATGGTGTTGAGCATGGTGCCGAGGCTGCCGGCATCCGGCGCTTCGGCGACGACGACGAGCTTTCCGCGCGCGTCGCGGGCATGGATCTCGCAGCCGGGAAGGCCTGCGATCTCCGCTTCCAGTTCGGCAAGGCGCTCGGGCCGCGCCTGCACGATGATGCTGGCGATCTCGGCGCCGGGCGGCGGCACGATGCGCTGGGCGGTGAGCACGCGGCCGGTGATCAGGGCGCGGCGGTTGAGCTTGGCAAGGCTGAATGTGGCTTGGGCCATGATGCCTGTCTTTCGCTTTGAGCGGATCAATGCGGGGAGGGTGGCGGGCCTGGAGGGCCGGCGAACATCTGGTAGATCCAGACGCCGAGCCCATAGGAGCCGACCGTCCCGACCGCGAGGACGGGCATCACGATTGCGGTCAGGAACAGGAACGCGAAAATCTCCATGCGCTTACGGCGCACGCGCGACGTCGCGTCGTCAGGGGCCGACATATTCGGTCTCTTCGGAATGTGATGGGGAACCGGGACGGCATCCGGGCCGTTGCCTTACTGCACTTCTGATGCATTCCGCCCGCCAGGACGTTGATCTGGATCAACCTGCCCGCTTGCGCAGATGTCGCAGCGCCGGGGGCGACCAGCCCCGCTTCGCACGCCGGGCGGCGAAATCATTCTCCCGCGCGGCGGAATTGCCGCTGCGTAGACAGCTTCGCCTCGCCCTTTAAGATGAGTTCAACAAGAACAAGCGGGAGAGCGACGCCTATGAAGTTCGGCATCTTCTACGAGCTGCAGCTGCCGCGGCCCTGGGCGGCGGGCGACGAGCTCGCCCTCTACCACAATGCGCTCTCGCAGATGGAGCTCGCCGACAAGCTCGGCTACGACCATGCCTGGGTGGTCGAGCATCACTTCCTCGAGGAATATTCGCACTCGCCCTCGCCGGAATCGTTCCTGGCTGCCGCAAGCCAGCGCACGAAGAACATCCGGCTCGGCCACGGCATCCTCCAGCTCACCACCAATCATCCGGCGCGCGTCGCCGAGCGTGTCGCGGTGCTGGATCTGCTTTCGAACGGCCGCTGCGAGTTCGGCATGGGCGAGAGCGCCTCGATCACCGAGCTCGAGCCGTTCGGCCGCGACATGGAGACCAAGAAGGAGGTGTTCGAGGAGGCGGTCGCGGCAATCTTCCCGATGTTTCGGGATGCCGGCAGCGAGCATCACGGCAGATATTTCGACATCCCCTTGCGCAACGTCGTGCCGAAGCCGGTGCAGAAGCCGCACCCGCCGCTGTGGATGGCCTGCTCGCAGCTGCCGACCATCGAGCGCGCCGGCCGCCACGGTTTCGGCGCGCTCGGTTTCCAGTTCGTCAGCGCGGATGCCGCACACGCCTGGGTGCACGCCTATTACAACGCCATCACCAAGCGCCTGCACAAGCTCGCCGACTACGAGATCAATCCCAACATGGCGCTGGTCTCGTTCTTCATGTGCGCCAAGACGGATGAAGAGGCGCGCGCCCGCGCCGGCGGCGCCACCTTCTTCCAGTTCGCGCTGCGCTTCTACGGCGCCGCCCAGAACCGCCAGCGCCCCGCGCCCTGCACCGTCAACATGTGGGACGAGTACAACAAGTGGAAGCGGGACAATCCGCAAGCCCAGGAGGCGGCGCTGCGCGGCGGCCTGATCGGCTCGCCGGAGACGATCCGGAAGAAGCTGAAGCGCTTCCAGTCCTCGCACATCGACCAGGTCATCCTGCTCAACCAGGCCGGCAAAAACAGCCACGAGCACATCTGCGAATCGCTCGAGCTGTTCGGCCGCGAGGTGATGCCGGAGTTCCAGAACGATCCGGTCCAGGCCGAATGGAAACGCGGCGTGATGAGCGGCGAGATCGAGCTGGAAGAGATCGACACCGAGGCCTTTACGGACCGCTACGGCAAGCTGGCGATCAACGTGGCCCCCGCGAAGGCGGCGGCGGGGTAGCGTGTAAGCAACGACAGGTCCTGCTTCCTGGCGCTGAAGCCGCTGCGGTGAGCCGCGCGTCAGTGCGGCGTTTTGACCCGAAGCAGACCTTTCGAAGCCTTCTGCATCCAGCAACGGCTAGGCGGCTGAGGCCGCTCTCCGTTGCGCTGCCTCACGCACGTCGTCGCCCAGCGCTCGAGCCGCGCGAGGAACGATTCAATTCAGCGTGAGTTCGACCTCAAATCCAAGAAACAAAGCAAGAGGGTAACGCGATGACACGATCCGTGGAGGAGCTGAGACGCGAGTCCGAGCGTAGCCGCGCGGAGCTGGCGGCGACGGTCGGACGGTTGAAGGAGCAGATATCGGACACCGCCGAGGACATTCGCCACAAGGTCTCGCCTGAGCACATCAAATCCGAAGTCACCGAATACGTCAGCCACAAGACCCAGAGTTGGGTCGAAGGGCTCAAGCAACAGATCATGGAGAACCCGATGCGCGCAGTCGCCGCGGGCGCCGCACTGGGCGTTCCGTTGCTGCGGTTGGCACGGGGTATGCCGCTGCCGCTTCTCATGATCGGGGCCGGGCTGGCCCTGACGTCGAAGACGGTGCGCGATCGCGCTGCAGACGCCGCCGGTCCGGTCATGGACAAGGCGGGGCGCATGCTTGACGAGGTGACGGAGGGCGCGCGGTCCATGCAAGGCGACGCCAAGGAGACGCTATCCTCCGCCCAAAGCCGGGCCGCCGGCATGGCTGATGACGCCCAGGACAAGGCCGCTGCTCTCGCCGCTGATCTGCGGGCGAGCGCGGCGCAGGCTGCCAGCTTCGCGAGTGAAAAGCTCAGGAGCGGCATGGACGCGGCCAAGGATGCGGTCAAGGATGCGGTCAAGGATGCCGCTGCGAGCGCGCCCGACCAGGCCCGACAGACCATCGGCGACAATGCCGCGCTGATCGGAGGCTTGGGCATCGCGATCGGGGCCATCATTGCTGCGGCTCTTCCCGAGACCAAGGCTGAAGCCAAGGTGATGGGCGGAGCAAGCGACGGAGTGAAGCAGGCTGCGGCCGCTGCGATGCAATCCGGATTCGAGGCAGCGAGAGACGCGACCACATCTGCGGCCGATGCTGCGACGCAAAAGGTCGTCGAGGCAGATCTCGGCGGCCATGCCAGCCGTGTGACCCAGAACATGGCCGACACATTGAAAGAGGCTGCCGACGACGTCGTCAAAGCTGCCTTTAGCCCCTCTCAACCCAACACTTGAAGGAAAACCATCATGAGCGATTTGGACCCGCACAACGTGAAGCAGTTCGCAAAGAACCAGGACAAGGGCACCGCAAATGACATCAAGGAGCAGATGAGTGATGCCGGAGCGGAGGTGAAACAGCGCGCTGGCGACGCTTTGCGGGCGTCGGCCGACGTCGCGCGCGACAAGTTCGGTGAGGCCGCGGATGCAGCAAAGGGGGTGGCGGAAGGTACCGTGGACCAGATCCAGAGCAAGGCGCGCGAGCAGCAACGTTCGGGCGCAGATTTCGTCGAGCGCCTCGCAGGCAACATCCGCGAAGCCGGCCGGGCTTTCGAGAGCGACGTCCCGTTCGCCGCACGCGGCATCGGCTCCGCTGCCGACTATGTCGAGGACGCGGCGCGGAAGATCCGGGATGGAAGCTTCAGAGATCTCGTCGAAGGCGCAACCGATTTCGCCCGACGTCAGCCTGCGGCCTTTCTCGGAATATCGGTGCTGGCAGGCTTCGCGGCCGTGCGCTTTTTGAAAGCGTCAGGCGGACAGCCGTCATCCCGTGGGCAGCACGACACGATGGACAGATCGTCGTCGGAAAGCAGTCGGAACTCAAGCGGGACGTCGTTTTCGGCGGGACAACAAACCTGGCCTGAGGACTCCGTGCAGCGTGGTCCTAATCGGCAACAAACCTCTCCCACACAGGGCAGCTTCGTACCATGAGCATCGAGCGCGATATCAAAACCAGCCAAAGCGAGTTCAGGGCGATCTCGACGCTGCTCGGCGATGCCATGTCGCAGTTCGCCAAGCTCTTCCAGAACGAGATAGACCTGGCGAAAGCGGAGGTTGGCGAGAAGCTTCAGAAGATTGGCAGCGCGCTGGGCTTGATCGTGGGTGGCGCCGTTCTGGTGATCCCGGCGATCGTGATGGCGCTTTTTGCCCTGTCCGCCGCATTGATCTCGGCGGGATGGTCGCAGCCCGTCTCTTATCTGACGTCGGCAATCATCGCGGCGGCCATTGCCGCCGTGCTGGTCGCAATCGGCATCAACCGGCTTGATGCGCGTCATCTGGCCCCCCGAGAAACGATCGGCCAACTCGAAAAGGACAAGGACACCGTGAAGGGAATGGTGCGATGAGCAGCACAAAACCCGGCTTTATGGACAGTTTGGTGACCGCCGCCCGGGAAAACCCGCTTGCCGCAGCGCTGATCGGAGGCGGCGCGCTCTGGTTGCTTACCGGCGATCAGAAGCTGAAGACTGCGGCGCGTTCGGCTGCGGAGGCAGTCGCACCCGTCGCCGAGATCGGGTCGCGCGGTGCGAGGTCGGCGGCATCTGCCGTCAAGCAGACCGTAGCGCCTCCGACCGCACCTGAAATGGACGACGACTCGCACGGCTTCGGAGAAACGTTTCGAGGCGCAAAAGCTGCCGCTTCCGATGCCGTCTCGGGAACTGCCGACAGCATCCGCGATCGCTTCGACGAGGGCGTCGCCTTCGCGCAGGAGCAATTCGGCAAGCTCGGCGATTCTTTTCCGGATAAAGAAGCGATCGACAGCGCGAAATCGTCACTCACCGATATGCTTGAACGGCAACCCCTCGTGCTCGGTGTCGTGGGCGTCGCGATCGGTGCAGCCGTTGCAGGCGCGTTCCGCGCGTCCGAGCTCGAAAACAGATATATCGGCGACGTCAGCGACGATGTGAAGGCCGACCTGAATCGGCGCGCCGGTGCGGTCTCGCAGGCTCTGCGCGAAGCCTCCGATACGGTCGTCTCGGAAATCAGCGACACCAGCGCCGAAGTTGTTGATAGGGTCAAGCAAGCCGGAATGGACGCTGCGGCAGCTGCCCGTGCCGAGGTGAAGTCTCCTTGAGCCGAAGAAAGCGGAAGGGCCGCCATCAATGGCGCGCCTCTTCGTGTCATCGGCGGCTCGCACGCAGGTCGCTACGGACTGGGCCGGCCTTCTGCTCTTCAGATCGCGCGCCGTTGTCGTCCGGCGAAGAGACCATACACAAAGAGGACGATGATGGCCCCGACGACCGCTCCGATCAGCCCGGCACCCTCTCCAGGACGGTACCAGCCTAGGGCTTGGCCAAGGTAGGTGGCAACGAAGGCGCCGACGATGCCAAGGATGGTCGTGAGGATGAACCCGGAGGGTTCGTTGTCACCCGGCATGATGAATTTCGCGATGACACCCGCGATAAAGCCGATAATGATCGTCCAAATAATGCTCATTCTCCGTTCCTCCTGATCAATCAATGGCGACAATTACGAGGCCATCAGCTCGGTAAACGTCCCTCAGGCGTGTACTTGTCGACGGCCTGCGGCAGCTCGCGCGACAACCTCGCGAGAATTTCCTGCTGGGAAAGCCCGGTCTCCTTCTCGAGTTTGTCGAGCACGTCGGGCCCGATCGCTTCCCGCAGTTGCGGGGGCGAGATATCCTTGTTCGGCCCCGAGCTGACCCACGACCGGGCCGCATCGCCGTGGCCGTTTTCGTTGAATCTCTCCAGGAGCTCGCCAATTCCTCCCTGCAATAGTCCTCCGACACCTGCCCCGCTCAGCATGCCCGTCAGATTCCCGAGCAGGCCCCCGAGCGGTTGCTGGGCGCTTGCCGGTTCGAGGGATCCGGCCCCCGGACCTCTGAGCAGCTCCGCCAGCTTGTCCCGATTCTGATACCCGGCGATTGCGAGCAGTCCGAGAAGTGCGGTCATCGACGGCATTCCGCGGCTCATCGTGAAACTCCATGGTAGCGTCAAACATGTCGAACTCGGCCCGTTCGGTTCTGTTCCTGAAGCTTGCCTTTCAGCTTGCCGAATCCGGCGCGGGGCATTTGGAAACGGCGCAATGAGCAGCCAATCAAGCTGGAGGGCGCCGATCTAATCCCAGAATGGAACGGCCGGGCGGGCGATCATCAGCCATAAGATCATCAGCACGGCTGCGAACGCCGGAAAGCCGAAGGCGAACCACCACCGGAAGAGATGGTGATACCGGGCGGGCAGCTCGCTCTTGCTGGCGACCGCTGCGACGGCGAGATCGCGCATCTGCATCTGCATCCAGACCACCGGCAGCCAGAAGGCGCCGGTCACGAGATACAGTGCAATCGACGCCGCCACCCAGCCGTCGCCGAGGGAATACCCGCTCGACCAGGCGAGCCACGTGCCGGTGATTGGCTGCAGGATCACGGCACTTGCCGTGAACAGGAAGTCGGCCAGCACCACCGTCCGTGCAACGCCGGCGATCTCGCGCGGGTCGCCGCGCAGATGCGCCACCAGCATGAAGAAGGCGATGCCGGCCCCGGTGCCGAGCAGCACGGCCGCACCGATGATGTGCGCCATCTTCACGAGGAAGTAGAGCATCAGCGATCCTCCCGGATCGCCATGGCGACCAGGTTGAGCATGATCACCGGCCAGATCTTCAGCATTGGGCCGAGCGGATCGGCCCACAGTCGCGGCACCAGGACGGTGCCGATCACGGCATAGGTGAGCGAGATGATCAGTGCTGCCCAGAGTCCGTAGCGGCTCAGAGGCCGCCAGAGAATGGCAAGGCCGATGACGATGTCAGCGAGCGCGCCGGCCGTGACGACGAGCGCCGCGACGTTCCCTTGCAGGCCGCCTTCAAGCAGCAACGACATGCCGATATTCCAGCCCGCGCTCAGCGAGATGATGCCTGTGGCGATCCAGAACGCGCCGAAGACGCCGAAAATCAGCGGCTTGAGCGCATACAGGCGTGCGAACCAGCGTTCCTGCACCGAGGCGGGCTCGCGTGCGAGCGCGACTTCGAGGTCGCGCGGTGGAGTGCCGGTCAACCGACGCCAGGGCTCGGGATCGCCGGTCGCACCGCGGCGCATTTCCGCCTGTGCCGTCGTGTTGATGGGCGTTCGCCATCCCAGCATCTGCGCAACGTCTCCCGCGCGATAAGCAACCGAAGCCACCCAGGATGGCAGCTGCAGGCGGTACGCCGGCCTCCAGCGCAGCCAGGCCCGAAACAGCGCGACCGCATCGCTGAAGGCGATCTGCCGTGGGCCGGCCAGATCGATGGCGACGCGGGAAGGCGCGCCCGGCTGCAGGAAGAACAGCACGGTCTCAACGACGTCGTCGAGATGCACCGGTTGAATCGCCGCCGTGTCGGGCATGACCGGCAGAACCGGCAGCGCCGCCAATCCTCGCAACAGTGCGCTGCCGCCATAGGCGGCGCGGCCGATCACGACGGAGGGTCGCAGGATGACCCAATCGAGGTCGCGCGCCATCAAGGCGGCTTCGCCCTCCCGCTTGGTCCGAGAAAAATCGCTGGGGGCATCGACATTGCTGCCGATCGCCGAGAACAGGATCACGCGGCGGACGCCTGCGCTCTCGCAGGCGCTGTAGAGTGCCGCGCTTCCGGCGACATGAACCCCGTGCAGATCCCGTCCCTGCAGCGCTCCGGCCGCGTTGATCACCGCATCGATGCCCGCAAGGACGCCCTTCCATTGCGAGGGGTCGGCGGTGCGGGCGACGTCGAGGCTGATATGGCGCCGATCGCGCTCTGCAGCCGGGTGACGTGACACCGATATACATTCGTGGCCCTCGGCCGACAGCCTGGCGTGGATCGCCGAGCCGAGAAACCCTGTACCGCCAACGAGGAGAATTCGCATGATTGCTCCTTCGATCGGCAACCGAATGCCGACAAACGGCTGATCTCCATCGGAGTGACAAGGCGGGGCCACGGCCCTTGTTCCTCCAGACGGAACCGGTTAGCCCGACGAACCTACTGGCTCGGTGCCGCAAGACCCGAGATAGATGAGTCATTCACGCCATCGAGAGCCGCTGCTACAAATCGGCACAAGCCAAAAGGAAAGCGACCGGGAGAGTGCGATGCGGCCCAACGGGACAGGTTCAGGCGTTGCGGCCGGCGATGTCACGCCCGCGGTGCTCGCCATCGGCCGCTCCGATTTTCCCGATGTCCTCATCGACACGCTGCGCCGGCAGGCGGATGTCGGCCATTGCATGGTGTTCGCGCTGAGCCGGGCCGGCGCGGCAAGCTGCCTGCTCGATGCCGGCAACATCCCGATCGGCGGCGATCTCGGCGCCGCCTATGCCGGCCGGTTTCACGAAACGGATCCCAACCGCGATGCGCTGTTCGAACGCGAGGGCGACGCGCCGATCGTGCTGCCGCACTTCGCACCGCGCATGTACGGCGCGCGCTACCGCAAGATCTTCTTCCAGGATTCCGGCATCGTCGACAAATGCTCGACCGCGATCTGGGCCAGCGATACCTGCTTCTACGTCAACTTCTATCGCATCGCCGCGCAGGGCCGCTTCAGCGCCGTCCAGCGCAAGCGGCTCGGGGCAATCGCGCCGGCGATCGCAGCCAGCGTCGCGCGCCATTTCCAGCAGGCCGAGATCGTGACGCCCGACCAGAACCTCGCCGCGTTGTTCGCGACGCGCAAGCCGCTCGCCGGGCTCACCCCGCGCGAGCAGGAGGTCTGCCGCCGCATTCTGGCAGGCTTCAGCTCGGAGGCGATCTCGCAGGCGCTCGGCATCAGCCTGCATTCGACGCTGACCTACCGCAAGCGCGCCTATGAGCGGCTCGGCATCTCCTCGCAGAGCGAGCTGTTTGCGATCGCGCTGCGCCTGCTGACGGGTCCGCGCGGCCTGAACTGAGGGATATTGGTCCGCGATTGTTGACCAAAAGCGGAGGTGCCCGAAAAATCGATATATTCGAATGAATTCGTTAAACCCGCCGAAGTGGAGTCCCCTGTATCAGTTTGGAGATACGCTAGGTTGGGCGAAAGAGATGCTGGCCACCATATCTCGCGGCTCCTCGGTGCAACCTTCGCTTGTCGATAGAATCCAGCTGTGGCTTTCAAAAAGCCGCATGATCGATGGCCTTTGGATCGGAACTCTATCGGATGATCCCGAGCGGGCTCTGCAACGCGTTGAAGCCGCGCTTCGGCTGATCGAACGGTCTTCTCCTCTTCATCACCAGCGGGTCAAGAAGAGCCTTTCTCGAATCTGGGTGCGGCTGGTTCCACACGGCGCAGGCTGCTATCAGCATTCCCTGAACGCGTGCCTGCTTGACCCGCGCGTCGTTGCTTCCGAAACCACGACGATCGAATGGATCGCGTCCGCCATCGTTCATGAGGCGACCCATGCACGGCTCGAGAACTGGGGAATCCGCTACGACGAAGCCGCCCGCCTCCGGATCGAGCGAATCTGCGCGACAAGAGAGCTCGATTTTACCCGCCATCTGACGGGCGTTGATGCCTTGCAGGAGGAGATCGCGCAGAGGCTCGATTTGTGCCGTGACGAAAGCACCTACTATACGGATCAGAATATGCTGCAGAGCATGGACGAAGGCGCCGTGGAAGCGCTCCGTCATCTGCAAACGCCGGAATGGGCCATATCTCTCCTGTTCAGGGTGAGAGATTTGCGCCTTGGATTCCGCCGGTTCACACGACGCATAGCCGGTGTTCTGGTGCGATGATCGCGGCTCTGACCACCATTCGCGAAGCTCGCGCACGCGGCGCGGCCAAACGTCTGGCGAACTCGAGCTAACCCGACGACCGCTTCTCGGCAGCCGACGCGATTTTCTCCAGGACGGCGTTGGTGTGCCGCAGCTCGACCAGCCGTTGTTCGCACATCTCGATCATCATCCGCCCGGGCGCCGGCGCGCCCTTCGGCAACAAAGCCAGATCAGCGCTGACAGAAAGACACCGGCAGCGAGCCCCTTGGGCAAAAATTAACGTTGCGCGACCAACATGCTCGACATGCATTCCGAATGGCGTCGTCAACTGCCCTATCTGGTTCACACCAACAGAGAGCTCAGCCTGATGCTCCAGGGCGCCAAGCCCCTCGCATATTTCATGGATATCGTCGGCCAGGAGCCGGACATTTGTATTCGGTATTGGCGCATGTTCGACCGGCACGTCGCTGCAGGCCGCCTGACGAAGCGCGAGCTTATCGAGCCATGTCCTGGGGCGCCACAACTCGAATATCGGATGCTGTTCTACACATTGGCCGGTCACGAGTGGCGGATCGACGCCATGCTTGCGCTGCTGAACGAGCCGGGAGCTTGGTGCGATGATCGCGAACGGCGCTTCGGCGAATTGCTCGGCTACGAGACCTGGCAGATCGACCATTGGCTGACGCATGGTCGCTCGCCGACCGACGCTTAGCTTGCTTTCCCTATGAATGCCCACGGCTGCCACACGCCGGCAATCTTGCAGCGCTCGACGATCGCCGCGCTATGCGGAAAGTCGGGAACGATAGGGCGCGGTGAGCAGCAGCATGAACAGCGCTCGTTCGGCCTGGTATTTTGCGGCCGGTCGACTGGATTCGCGGCCCTGCATCACCACCGCGCCTTGAACGGTGCAGACGCTCCAGCTCCATGTCCTGCGCCTGCGCTGCGCCAAGGTCACTTGAAAAATCGGAAATTCCGGTCCCACCATCGCCGCCGCTTCTCGCCAGACATCCAATTTGGGTGGAGTTGAACCCGGAGGGTCGGCCTGTGTCTTCACCCATTTGGGTGAAGCGGAGCTTGCCCCTGCCAGGGCAGCGCTGTTGCATTTGAGACCTTTTCCCTGCGGCCATCCTTCGAGACGCCCGCTTGGGGCGGGCCCTCAGGATGAGGGCGGAGTGCGCGGGGCAGCAGTTTCAACGGGGCACTGACGCTGATGAGCCTCATCCCGAAGGAGGCGCCTCAGCGCCGTCTCGAAGGACGAGGCGTGCGCGCAGCCAGAAGTCATATGCGATGGCCCTGCCTGCGAAGGGCATGGCTCTGGTTCACAAGTCCGGCGTCAGTCTCTCAGCGGCAATTTGGGGATCGCACCGAAGAGTGCAGCTGCGCTCTTCTGGTTTCGCGTTCCGGTCTTGGCGAGGACGGCCTTGACCTGCGTGCGGATCGTTTCGCGACTGAGTCCGTGATGTGCCGCGATGTCGCCGATGGTCTGTCCCTGCGCAATTCCGCGCGCTACGCGCGCCTCGCTCGGGGTGAGATCGAACAGGCCACGAATGATGGCCAAGCTCGGTGCCTGCGAGGCGGCGACCGGCGTCGCGATGAGGAGGCCAACCGCCCCATCGAAGAGATCGCGAGCTTCGCCCGGCATCGCAACGAGATGAAGGACCACCCGATCGAGATCACTGGTGCGACGCGCGGCGAAGGAGCACACGGCCTTGTCCGGCGCATCGAGTTGAGCAAGGCCGGCGCGCAGCAGGGTGTCGGCCGCGCGGTCCTTGATGGCGATCCGGTCTTTCGGCAACCATTGCAGAAGATCCGTCATGGCTTCGATCAAGGCGTTCGCTGCCAGGACCCGCCCCGAGCGCGTGATCGCGAGGGCCGGCAAGCCGACCAGCGACAATGCCTCGGTTGCCGCCCGCATCCGGGTAAGGCGCCAGCGCGTCGACAGCAGAGCCGCCCGCGCGAGATGGGGGCGAAAGCGGTCGAGAAAATCGAGGTCCTGCCGCGAAAAGGCGGGCCGGCCGGCCAGTCTTTCCATGTGGAAGACGATGATCTCGCCGGACGGGCTGCGGACCGCCGTCGCGCAAGCGTGCTCGAAACCCCACTTCTTGTTCCATTCCACCCGATATGGATCGCGCTCCCATTCCTCCGGCGAAAACGCCTCGTGCTCGCCGACGAAGCCGGGATGATCGAGCGCCAGGAGTCGCGGGGTCGTCTCCGTCCGGCTGGAGAGGTCGCTACGCAGGAACGCCGCGAAGGCCTCGCGGATCGACGGCGACGTCACGACACCATTCCAGACACCGGACCACTGATCGGAGTCCGTGGTGATCATGACCATGCCATGGGCGCCCGCGGAATGAGCGATCTTCTCCAGGACGTCCGGCCAGAGCTCCGGAACGGTCGCTGCCTCGTGGATGCGGTCCACGATCTGCTCGAAATCGATGCCCGTCATTGTCACCGCTAGATCGATCAGGCTTGCAGCCGCGCGGCGTGCACGCCCGCTTGAGCCTTGTGCTTCGCTCGTCCAAGCCATTGATAACAATCCCCTTCAGGGGAACTCAATTGCTACTATTTCCCGAGTGTGCTCGGGTGGACGCCTCCTAAAGTTCGTGTTTACATCCTAACCATTTGAAAATTCGATGGTTTGTCCTTGGCGGCGGGCCGCTGGTCGCTGATCTGCACTGCGCGTGCTGGCCTCTTGCCGAGGCCGCCGGTCCCAATCGCTGGGGACAGACGGCGGCTCGCGAAGGCGCTAGCTTTGGCGCCGGGGAAACGACAAGGGAGCGAAGCTTGAGCACCGCGCCGCGCATCGACATCGACCCGGCCGCCTTCTGGGCCGATCCCTATCCGATGCTCGCCAAGATGCGGAAGGAGGCGCCGATCGCGTTCGTGCCGCAGCTCGGCTCGACGCTGCTGACGAGCCGCGACGACATCTCGATCTCGGAGAAGCAGATCGACGTGTTCTCCTCGCACCAGCCCGCCGGCCTGATGAACCGGCTGATGGGTCACAACATGATGCGCAAGGATGGCGAAGCGCATCTCGTCGAGCGCCGCGCGATGTTTCCGACGATCTCGCCGAAGACGGTGAAGGGCTACTGGACCGCGCAGTTCCAGGCCCATGCCGATCGCATCATCGCTTCGCTCGAACCGGGCCGGATCGATCTCATGCGCGACTTCGCGCTGCCGTTCTCCGGCGAATGCCTGAAGTCGATCACCGGCCTCACCAATATCGGCTTTCAGGACATGGATTCGTGGTCGCAAGGCATGATCGAGGGCATCGCCAATTATGCCGGCGACCCTGAGGTCGAGGCGCGCTGTCATGCGGCTACCGCGGGCATCGACGCCGCGATCGACGACATTCTGCCCGTGATGCGCAAGCATCCCGACCAGAGCATTTTGGGGGTGCTGCTCGCCTCGGGCATGGCGATGGAGAGCGTGCGCGCCAACGTCAAGCTCGCCATCTCCGGCGGCCAGAACGAGCCGCGCAAAGCGATCGCCGGCACGGTCTGGGCGCTGCTGACCCATCCCGACCAGCTCGATCTTATCCGGCGCGGGGAGGTGTCATGGCTGCAGGCCTTCGAGGAATATGCCCGTTGGATCTCGCCGATCGGCATGTCGCCGCGCCGGATCGCCAAGCCCTGGACCATCCGCGACGTGTCGTTCGAGCGCGACGAACGCGTGTTCCTGATGTTCGGCTCCGCCAACCGCGACGAGAAGCACTTTGAGCGCGCCGATCAGTTCGACGTGCGACGCGACACCTCCAAGAGCGTCGCCTTCGGCGCCGGCCCGCATTTCTGCGCCGGCGCCTTCGCCTCGCGCGCCATGATCGCCGACGTCGCGCTGCCGACATTGCTCGCGCGCGCGGGGCGCATCGAGCTCGCCGACGACGAACAGGTGCGGATCGGCGGCTGGGCCTTTCGCGGGCTGCAGAATCTGCCGGTGAGGTGGGTGCAATAGGCCGGAGCGGGGCCTCTCTCCCAAGGCTGCAATCATGCCATTCTGCTCCTGTTTTGCCCGACGAGTCAAACGCGCTTCGGATTTTACGTAAGTGATTGTTTTCGCACGCCTCGGCTACTGTGCATGGGGTTGTTTTGCGACTTCTTATGTTCTGGTGCTCCGGGCTGGGCAAAATCCGTGCATCCCTCACATTCGCGTGCGGAAAAATTCCATCCTCATTCGCTTCGCCGCTTGAAAGATTAATCACGCGCGCAGCATGCAACGCAGTGCTCGCATCGCTATTTTCCCGGATGTCTCGACACTTCCGACGACCCGCACCATCATTCCGCAAACGTGAATGATGACGGCCATACGCGGCCCGGAGAACGGAATGCAGCGTCGAGACTTTCTGAAGCTGTCGGTTGGAACTGCGGCCGCCGCTGCGTTCGCATCCCCCGCGATCGCGCAAGGCGCGGTGAAGGAAATTCGCATCGGCTACCAGAAGACCGGCGTGCTCGTCATCACGCGCCAGCAGGCTGCCCTGGAAAACCATTTCTCCCCGCAAGGCATCGAGGTGAAGTGGATCGAGTTCTCCTCGGGTCCGCCGATGATGGAGGCGATGAATGTCGGCAGCGTCGATTTCGGCGCGGTCGGCGATTCCCCGCCGGTGTTCGCCCAGGCGGCGGGAGCCGCGATCGTCTACGCCGCCGGCCAGCCCATCACCAACGGCCAGGGCATCCTGGTGCCCAGGGATTCGCCGATCCGCGACATAGCCGACCTCAAGGGCAAGCGCATCGGCTTCACCAAGGGCTCCAGCGCCCACAACGTCGTGGTGCAGGCGCTGGAGAAGGCCGGCCTCACCTATGCCGACATCACGCCGGTCTACCTGACGCCGCCGGACGCCGGCCCCGCCTTCGCCAATGGCAGCATCGAGGCCTGGGCGATCTGGGATCCCTATTTCGCGATCGGCGAGACCAAGCAGAACGGCCGCATCCTGATCAATGCGCGCGAGGTCACCAAGACCAATTCCTTCTTCATCGCCAACCGCGAGTTCGCGAAGAACCACGGTGCCATCCTGCAGCAGATCGTCGAGGTCACCACCGCGGCCGGTAAATGGGCCGAGCAGCATCGCGACGAGGTCGCCAGATCGCTCGCCGCGATCACCGGCGTTCCCTTGGATATCCAGACCGTCGCTGCCAACCGCGCGAATTTCGTGATCGGCCCGGTCACCGACGAGATCGTCGCGACCCAGCAGGGCGTCGCCGACCGGTTCTACAAGCTCGGCCTGATCCCGAAGCCGATTCAGATCCGCGACATCGTCTGGCGCAACCCGGCAGCCTGACCGTGCCGACGACTCTTCCCATTTCCAAAGGTCTGAACATGAGGCGCATCGTTCAACGCGTGATCGCGGCCATCATGCTGTCGATCGGCATCGTCGCCGCCGCGGTCGGCACCTCCTACGGCCAGGACAAGGTGGTCCGCATCGGCTATCAGAAATACGGCAAGCTGGTGCTGCTCAAGAGCAAGGGCACGCTGGAGCCGAAGCTCGCCGCTGACGGCTACAAGGTGGTGTGGACCGAATTTCCGTCGGGCCCGCCGCTGCTCGAGGCGCTCAATGTCGGTGCGGTCGATTTCGGCAACACCGGCGAAGCCCCGCCGATCTTCGCGCAGGCCGCCGGCGCGCCGATCCAGTACGTCGCCTATGAGCCGCCGGCGCCGAAGGGCGAGGCGATCCTGGTGCCGAAGGACAGCCCGCTGAAGTCGGTCGCCGATCTCAAGGGCAAGAAGGTCGCGCTCAACAAGGGCTCCAACGTCCACTATCTCCTCGTCAAAGCGCTGGAGAAGGCCGGCGTCAAATACTCAGAGATCGAGACGGTGTTCCTGGCGCCGGCTGACGCGCGCGCCGCCTTCGAGCGTGGCGCGGTCGATGCCTGGGTGATCTGGGATCCGTTCCAGGCCGCGGCGGAAGCGGCCACCGGCGCGCGCACGCTCGCCGACGGCACCGGCATCGTCGCCAACTACCAGTTCTACTTCTCCTCCAAGAAATTCCTCGACGCCAACCCGAAGGTCGTCGATGCCGTGCTCGCCGAGCTCAGCACGGTCGACGATTGGGCCAAGGGCGACATCCACGCGGTCGCCGAGCAATTGGCGCCGACGATCGGCCTGTCCGTCCCGGTGGTCGAGGTGGCGTTGAAGCGCCAGTCCTACGGCATCAAGCCGATCACCGATGCCGTCATCGCGGACCAGCAGCAGGTGGCCGACGCATTCTTTGCGCTCGGCCTGATCCCCAAATCCATCAAGATTTCCGACGTGGCGCGGAAGTCGGGAACGTGAGCACAAACATGAGCAAGCAAACCAACGCCAACATCCTCTGGTTCCTGCCGACGCACGGTGACGGCCGCTATCTCGGCACCGGCATCGGCGGCCGCGAGGTCAACTTCAACTATCTGCGCCAGATCGCACAGGCCGCCGATCAGCTCGGCTATTTCGGCGTGCTGTTGCCGACCGGGCGGTCCTGCGAGGATTCCTGGATCGTTGCTTCCTCAGTCGCGCCGTTCACCGAGCGGCTGCGCTATCTCGTCGCCGTTCGTCCCGGCCTGCAATCGCCGAGCGTTGCCGCGCGCATGACGGCGACGCTCGATCGCATCTCGAACGGCCGGCTGCTCGTCAACGTCGTCACCGGCGGCGATCCCGTCGAGAACAAGGGCGACGGCGTCTTCCTCGGCCATGACGAGCGCTATGAAGTCACCCGCGAGTTCCTGAACGTCTACAGCGACCTGCTTGCCGGCAAGACGGTGAACGTCGAGGGCAAGCACATCCGCATCGAGGGCGGCAAGCTGCTGTTTCCCCCCGTGCAGTCGCCGCGGCCGCCGCTCTATTTCGGCGGCTCCTCCGATGCCGGCATCGACGTCGCAGTCGACACCGTCGACAAATATCTCACCTGGGGCGAGCCGCCGGCGCTGGTTGCCGAGAAGATCGCGAAGGTGAGGGAGGTCGCCGCGGCCCGTGGCCGAAAGCTCTCCTTCGGCATCCGTCTACACGTCATCGTCCGCGAAACGAATGAAGAAGCCTGGCGCGCCGCGAACGAGCTGATCAGGCACGTCAGCGACGACACCATCGCGCTGGCGCAGAAGAACTTTGCCCGCATGGATTCGGTCGGCCAGCAGCGCATGGCGCAGCTCCATGGCGGCAAGCGCGACAAGCTCGAGATCGCTCCGAACCTGTGGGCCGGTGTCGGCCTCGTGCGCGGCGGCGCCGGCACCGCGCTGGTCGGCGACGCCGAGACCGTCGCGGCACGCATCAAGGAATATCAGGATCTCGGCATCGATACTTTCATCATGTCGGGCTACCCGCATCTGGAGGAAGCCTATCGCTTCGCCGAGCTGGTGTTCCCGCGGCTCGCGCTGGAGCAGCCTTCCAACGTGACGAAGCTGCATTTCAACGGCGGTCCGTTCGGCGAGACGGTCGGCAGCGATTTCCGTCCGCAGCATCGGGTGTCGCAGTCATGAGCCTGATCGACAGCATTTCGCTTCCGCGCAGCATCCGCCTGCCGCGCATCGACGGCCTGATCCAGTGGATCGTGCCGCTCGCCATCATCGCGATCTGGCAAGTCGCGAGCGTCACCGGCTTCGTGCCGACTCGGGTGCTGCCGGCGCCGAGCGACGTCGTGCTTGCCGGCTGGAAGCTGCTGCTCTCCGGCGAGCTGGTCCGCAACATCTGGGTGTCGTTCTGGCGCGCCTCGATCGGCTTTTTGATCGGCGGCAGCATCGGCTTCGCCTTCGGCCTCGCCAACGGCCTGTCGCAGCTCTCGGCCAGGCTCACCGACACCACGCTGCAGATGGTGCGCAATGTGCCGCATCTGGCGCTGATCCCGCTTGTCATCCTCTGGTTCGGCATCGACGAGAGCGCAAAGCTCTTCCTGGTGGCGCTCGGCGTGTTCTTCCCGATCTACCTCAACACGCTGCACGGCATCCGCACCGTCGATCCGCAGCTGATCGAGATGGGCCGCATCTACGGCATGACCGATGGCGAGTTGTTCCGCCGCGTGATCTTCCCGGGCGCGCTGCCCTCGATCTTCGTCGGCATCCGCTTTGCGCTCGGCATCATGTGGCTGACGCTGATCGTGGCCGAGACCATCGCGGCCTCTTCCGGCCTCGGCTACATGGCGATGCAGGCGCGCGAGTTCATGCTGATCGACGTCGTCGTGCTCTCGATCCTGATCTACGCCCTGCTCGGCAAGCTCGCCGACAGCGCCTCCCGCGTGCTGGAGCGCCTGACGCTCTCCTGGCACCCCGCCTTCCAGAAACGTTGAGCGAAAATACTGGGAATCACATGCAGACAGCGCTTCGTACCTCCCTTCCCGAGACCGAGCTCGCCAGCCGCGCCAGTTTCGCGCCTCACGCCCGCGTGGTGCGCGAGGAGCGGCCGCTTCAGGCCAGCGGCCTGCCGCTCAGCATCCGGGGCTTGCGCAAATCCTTCGGCGACAACGAGGTGCTGCGCGGCATAGACCTGCATATCCCCGCCGGGCAGTTCGTTGCGATCGTCGGCAAGAGCGGCTGCGGCAAGAGCACCCTGCTGCGCCTGATCGCCGGGCTGGAGAAGATCGATGCCGGCAGCATCAGCTTCGGCCAGGACATTCAGCCAAAAGACATTCAGCCGGAAGACATCCGCGTGATGTTCCAGGAGCCGCGGCTGCTGCCCTGGGCCCGCGTGCTCGCCAATGTCGAGGTTGGCCTCGGCCGCGATCGCGCCTCCACCGACGCGCATGCCCGCGCCGAGAAGGCGCTGATCGAGGTCGGCCTCGCCGACAAGCGCGACCAATGGCCTTCGGTGCTCTCGGGGGGCCAGAAGCAGCGCGTCGCGCTCGGCCGTGCGCTGGTCTCGCGCCCGCGCGTGCTCGCCTTCGACGAGCCGCTCGGCGCGCTGGATGCGCTGACCCGCATCTCGATGCAGCGCCTGCTGGAGCGGGTCTGGCGCGACCAGGGCTTTACCGCGATCCTGGTGACCCACGACGTTGCCGAGGCGGTCGCGCTGGCCGACCGTGTGCTTGTGATCGAGGATGGCCGCATCGCCCATGACGTCACGGTCAACGCCGCCCGGCCGCGCCAGCGCGGTTCGGCCGAGCTTGCCGGGCTGGAAGGCTCGATCCTGAGCCACCTGTTGTCAGCGGACGATCGTACCTAGATAAAGGGAACCTCGCTTCGGGGAGCAACGCCATGAATGTAGTGCCCCGCGATCTCATGACTGAAATTCCCCTCTCGTCCGCCGATTTCCGCGGCGCCATGCGCCACCTCACCGGCGGCGTCAGCATCATCACCGCCGGGCGGGGCAAGGACATCACCGGCATGACGGTGACCTCGGTGACCTCGCTGTCGGTCGAGCCGCCGACGCTGCTGGTGAGCATCAACCGCGACGCCTCGTCGTTTCCGCTGATCCGCCGCCACGGGGCTTTCGGCGTGAACATCCTCAATGCCGACCAGCTCGAGGTCGCCGAACGCTTTGCCGGCAAGGGCGGGCTGAAGGGCGCGGATCGTTTTGCAGGCAGCCAGTGGGTGACGGCAGTCTCGGGTGTTCCGCTGCTGGTCGGCGCGCTCTCGGCCTTCGATTGCGAAGTCGAGGAGATCGTCGAGCGCCACTCGCATGGCATCGTCATCGGCCGTGTCAGGGACATCAGGAGTTCGACCCGCACCGCCGCGCTGGCCTATTGGCACGGCCAGTACGTGGCGGTCGATCAGGACGAAGACGCGGCCAGGCTCGCCGACGTCAGCCTCCCCGCGCGCGGCCGGTGCGGCATTTGATCGCCGACGGCGAGCCTTCAAGGCTGGCCTTTTCCGCCTCATCGCTCTAGAAGCGCTCCTCGGCTGTCCCGCCGGACGCATGGAGCGGAACGATGAAGCGCGTGGCTACCTTGATCTTCTACGCCATCGGCGCGCTCGCGATCGCCTATCTCGCGCTCTACGCCCACGCGATGTTCTCTGGCTCTCCGATCGTGCCGGGCGATCCCATTCACATCTTCCGCAAGCCGGACGCGCCGAGTTATTCGTGACGACACTCGCTCGTCACGGCCGGGCTTGCCCCGGCCATCCACGTGCATCAGCGATCTCGGAGAGACGTGGATGCCCGGGCCTTCGCCTCGCCGAAGCCGCTCCGGCCGCGCAGGCGGGTCGAGCCCGGGCATGACGGCGGCTTGTGCCGCGGCTACCCCCGCAAAATCGCCAGCGCCAGCGCCTGCGCGCGCGGCACGATGCTGTCGATCTCCAGATATTCCTCCGGCGTGTGCGCGAGCCCGCCGACCGGGCCGAGGCCGCAGATGGTCGGCGTGCCCACGGCGGCGGTGAAGCCGGAATCGGCGCAGCCGCCGGAAAACTCGCCCTGCAGCGTGGTGAGGCCCACCTGCCTTGCGGCCGCCTGATAATTTTCGAACAGCGCCTTCGATTCCGCGCTCTGCACCACCGGCACGAACTCGCCCTTGATCGTCAGCGTCGCGCTGGTGCCCGGCACGTAGGAGGTCGCGACGATCTTTTCGATCGCACCCATGATCCGCGCGCGATCGGCCGGATCGACATAGCGCAGGTCGATCTGCCCTTCCGCGTAAGGCGCCGTCGTGTTGACGGACTGCCCGCCCGAGACGAGACCGACATTGAGCGTGATGCCCTTGTCGAGATCGGTGAGCGCGTGGATCTGGACGATCTTGTGCGCGAGCTCGCCAATGGCGCTGACGCCGGCGGCGAAGTTGGCGCCGGAATGCGCGGCCTTGCCGGTGATGGCCATGTGCATGAAGATGCCGCCCTTGCGCCCGGTGACGACGTTGCCCGTGGGCCGGCCCGGCTCGGAATTGAACACCGCGCGGGCCGCGCGTCCCTCGCGCTCGATCACCGGGCGCGAGGAGGGCGAGCCGATTTCCTCGTCGGAGGTGATCAGCACCTTGATCGGGTGCGGTGAGCCGCCGAACTTGTGGAAGGCGGTGGCCACGAACACGTTCATGACGAGGCCGGACTTCATGTCGGCGACACCGGGTCCATAGGCGCGGCCATCCCGGATCGTGAACGGCCGCCGCCCGGCCTCGCCCTTGCCGAACACGGTGTCGCGATGTCCCATCAACAGCACCGGCTTCTCGTTGCTGCCGGGCTTTGCCACCTCGGCATGGATCGCGTCGCCGAAGGTGGCGTTGGCCTCGCGCCGGAACGGAATGCCGTGCTCGGCAAAATGCTGCTCGAACCGCGAACCGACCGTATCGACGCCTTCCTTATCGTAGGAGCCGGAATCGATGTTCACGACGTCGCGGAGCAGGTCGATCATCGCCTGCTTCTGCGACGCCAGCCAATCCGTGATTTGAGCTTCAGACATGTGGTCCCTCGCGTGGTTTTCGGGCGACGTTATAGGGCCTGAAGCAGGCGCGACCTAGTCACGTGGCGCGCTCCCGTTATGCGAGGAGCGCTCTCTCCGCCGTCATTGCGAGCGCAGCGAAGCAATCCGGTCTGTCACCGCGGAGGGATTCTGGATTGCTTCGCTGCGCTCGCAATGACGAGGATTGGCCTGCACGCAAGCAAAGTGCCCGGGACAGGCCCGGGCACATGCATCCTTGATACTTGCGAGAGGCCGCCTCACGCCCCCATCATCGGCATCCGCGGATATTCTCCCGGCGTGCCCGCGGGCGGGATCGGGATGCCGCCGTCGGCATATTCGTTGAGCTTGTTGCGCAGCGTGCGGATCGAGATGCCGAGGATGTTGGCGGCATGGGTGCGGTTGCCGAGGCAGTGCTTCAACGTCTCCAGGATGAGGTCGCGCTCGACATCGGCGACGGTCCGCCCCACCAGCGCGCGCGTCACCTGCTCGGCGGCCATGGTGGCATGCGCCACCGCCGGGGCGGTCTTGGCGAGGTCGAGGCGGTCGCCGTCCGGCGTGATGATGGCGTCGGGTCCGATCTCGTCGCCCTCCGCCATCAGCACCGCGCGGTGCATGGTGTTCTCGAGCTCGCGGACGTTGCCCTGCCAGCGGTTGGTGGAGAGCACGCGGCGGGCCTCGGCCGAGAGCGGGCGCGTCGGCACGCCGTTGGCCTCGGCGTATTTCTTCACGAAGTGCTGGGCGAGCTCGAGGATGTCGGCGGGACGCTCGCGCAGCGGCGGGATCTTCAAATTGACGACGTTGAGGCGGAACAGCAAGTCCTCGCGGAACGTGCCCTCACGCACGGCTTCGGCGAGATTGCGGTTCGAGGTCGCAATGATGCGGATGTCGACCGGCACCGGCTTGGTGCCGCCGACGCGGTCGATCACGCGCTCCTGGATGGCGCGCAGGAGCTTGGATTGCAGGCGGACGTCCATCTCGGAGATTTCGTCGAGCAGCAGCGTGCCGCCGGTCGCCTCCTCGAACTTGCCGATGCGGCGGGCGACGGCGCCGGTGAAGGCGCCCTTCTCGTGGCCGAACAGCTCGGATTCCAGGAGGTGCTCGGGGATGGCGGCGCAATTGATCGAGATGAACGGACGCTTGGCCCGGGACGAGCGGGAGTGAACGTAGCGGGCCAGCACTTCCTTGCCCGTGCCGGATTCGCCGGTGATCATCACCGAGGCGTCCGAGCCCGCGATCTGCTGGGCGAGCTTGATCACCTTTGCCATGGCGTCATCGCGATAGACCAGCTCGCGGGAATCGTTGGCGACGGCGGCCAGCACCGCGGCGATCAGCTCCGGATCCGGCGGCAGCGGGATGTATTCCTTGGCCCCCGCATGGATCGCGGCGACCGCGGCGCGGGCGTCGTTGGTGATGCCGCAGGCGACGATTGGGGCGTGGATGTGCTCGGCTTCCAGCCGCAGCACGAGGTCGCGGATGTCGAGCGCGACGTCGACCAGCAGGAGGTCGGCGCCCTTGCCCCCGCGCAGCACGCGCATCGCCTGTTCGTGATCCTCGGCATGGGTCACGGTGGCGCCGTTCTCCATCGCGATCTTGGTGGCGGTGGTGAGCTGGCCCTTCAATGTGCCAACGATGAGAAGCCGCATGTCAGTCTCCTGTCCGTCTGTTCGCGCCGTCGCGCGTCATGTCCTTGTGTGTTAGCCGCGTTCGGCCTTGATGATTTCCGTCATGGTCACGCCGAGCTTGTCCTCGACCAGGACGACCTCGCCGCGGGCGACCAGCTTGTTGTTGACGTAGATGTCGATGGCCTCGCCGACGCGCCGGTCGAGCTCGAGCACGGTGCCGGGTCCGAGCTTCAGGAGCTCGCCGACGTCCATCTTGGAGCGGCCGAGCACCGCCGAGACCTGCACCGGCACGTCGAACACCGCTTCGAGGTCGGCGGCGGCACGCGCAGCATATTCGTCCTCGTTGTAGCCGACGTCGGTGCCGGCAGGCGGCATCGGGCCGTTGAGATCGGGCAGCGGGACCTGTCCGTCAGTGTCGCTCATGGTTTAGCTCCCCCTGCGGGACGCGATGTAGCGTCCGACCATTTCGTCGATCTTGGCCGCGATGGCGCCGCGCTCCAGCACGACGCCGCCATCGGCCCATTCGATCCGGCAGTCGCCGGTGGCAATTTCCGGCTCGGCCAGGATCACCAGCCGGCCCTCGAAGCCGCTCTGCTTGGCGAGCCGCTCGATCTTCTCGCGCGCGCTGTCGTAGAGCGCATCGTTGATGCGGACGACGAGATGTGGCGTTGCGACCAGATGCGAGAAGCAGTCCTTGACCAGCGCGATGACCTCGCCGAGCGGCTCGGCGGCGACGAGGTCGGCACACAGCTTGCGCGCCACCGCGACCGCGACCTCGACTGCCTCGGTCTCCATCCTGGTCTCGATGTTGCCGATGCCGGCGGCGACGCCGCGGATGGCGATGTTGATCTCTTCCATCGCGAGCGCGACGCGGCGGTCGCTCTCGGCCTTGGCCTCGCGCTGGCCGGCGGCAAAGCCGTCCTGATAGGCGCGCGCCTCGGCTTCCGCGACCTTCTGCGCGATCTCGGCCGCGGTCGCGGCCTTCTCGCGCGTCGAGCGTTCGGGCGCCGCGAAGTCGGTATCGAACAGGAATTTTGCCGGAGCGGCCATCAGTACACCAGCTCGTCGTCGGCGCGGTTCTTGGTCAGCATGATCTCGCCCTTGGCGGCGAGGTCCTTGGCGAGATTGACCAGCAGCGCTTGGGCCTCGTCGACGTCGCGCAGGCGCACGGGGCCCATCGCCGCCATGTCGTCCTGGAGCATCTTGGCCGCTCGCGAGGACATGTTGCCGAAGAAGAAGTTGCGGACGTCCTCGTTGGCGCTCTTGAGCGCGACGCCGAGCTTGTCCTTGTCGACGTTGCGCATCAAGGTCTGGGCGGAGCCGGAATCGAGCTTCACCAGGTCGTCGAAGGTGAACATCAGAGCCTTGATGCGCTCGGCGGATTCGCGGTTGTCCTCTTCCAGCGAGGTGATGAAGCGGGTTTCGGTCTGGCGGTCGAAATTGTTGAAGATTTCCGCCATCACCTCGTGGGCGTCGCGGCGGCGGGTCTGTGACAGGTTGGACATGAACTCGGTGCGCAGCGTCTTCTCAACGCTCTCGATCACCTCCTTCTGCACCGCCTCCATCTTCAGCATGCGGTTGATGACGTCGAGCGCGAGCTCCTCGGGCAGGATGGCGAGCACCCGGGCGGCATGCTCCGGCTTCAGCTTCGACAGCACCACGGCGATGGTCTGCGGATATTCGTTCTTGAGATAGTTGGCGAGGACCTCTTCCTGCACGTTGGAGAGCTTCTCCCACATGTTGCGCCCGGCGGGACCGCGGATCTCGTCCATGATGCCGTTGACGCGTTCCGGCGGCAGGTATTGCTGGAGCAGCCGCTCGGTGGCGTCGAAATTGCCCATCAGCGCGCCCGAGGCCGACATGCGCGAGACGAATTCGAGCAGCATGTCCTCGACGGTGTCGACCTCGACGGTGCCGAGCGTCGACATCTCCAGCGAGAGCTGGCGCACCTCGTCGTCGTCGAGCAGGCTCCAGATCTTGCCGCCATATTGCTCGCCGAGCGCCAGCATCAGGATCGCGGCACGCCTCGGCCCCGTCAGGCCATCGGTCTTGGGGCCGCCCGCACGGCTGCCGGCGCGCTGACCGAGCGTGGAGATCACGCTGGTGATGTCGTTGGAGTTGGCGTTTTGCAAGGAGGCGGCCATGTCAGATCACTTCTTGATGCACTTGGCTTGGGTTATTTCGCCGGCTCAGTCAGCCACTGGCGGATGATTGCGACGGTTTCGTTGGGATTGCGTTCGGCGAGCTCGCCGACGCGGTGAACGGACTGGGCGTGGACCTGGCCCTGAATGGTGGCGACATCGATGGCGCTGGCGGCGCCGCTCGGCAGCAGCGGCTGGCCGGACGGCGCGGCCTCTTCCGAAGCGGCGGGGCCCGTCAGCACGCCGGAGATGGCGGCGGCGACCTCGTCGGAGGCGAGAATGCGCTTGACCAGCGGGCGGATCACCAGGAACAGCACGACGAGGCCGAGCAGCATCATCACGCCGAGCTCGACGAAGTACATGACGTCGTCCTTGGTGAACTGCAGCATGCCGAGGAAGCCGCCGGGCTCGCCGATCGGGGCGGTGGAGGGCGCGTCGGCGAAGCGCAAATTGACGACCTCGACCTGGTCGCCACGCTTCTGGTCGAAGCCGATCGCCGAGCGCACCAGGGTGGCGATGCGGTCGAGCTGCTCCTTGGTGCGGTCCTGGTAGGCGAGCTCGCCCTTGTCGTTCTTGGTGTAGATGCCGTCGACCAGCACCGCGACCGAGATGCGGTTGACGCGGCCGGCCTCAGTCACCTCGGTCTTGGTGGTGCGGGAGATCTCGTAATTGTTGGTCTCTTCGGTCTTCTTGCTCTGGTCCTTGGCCGCGACGCCGTTGTTCTGCTGGTTGCCCGGCAGCTCGTTGTTGACGGTGACCTGGCCGTTGTTGTCGGCGGTCATGCTCTGCTCTTCGCGGGTCTGGCTCGAGCGCAACACGCGGCCTTCAGGGTCGAACTTGTCCGAGGTCTGGGTGACCTTGTTGAAGTCGAAATCGGCGGAGAGCTGTACGCGGGCGCGGCCCGAGCCGACCACGGAGGAGACGATGTCCTCGACCTGCTTGCGCATCCGCTTCTCGAAGGAGATGCGGCGCTCGTCGCCGACGGCCTGCTCCGGATCGGTCGCCGCGCCGTCGGCGAGCAGTTGACCGGCCTCGTCGACGATCGAGACCCGCTGCGGCTTCAGCCCGTTGACGGCGGAGGCGACGAGGTGGCGGATGGCGCGGATCTGCTGGGCTTCCAGCGAGCCGCGGACGCGCACCACGATCGAGGCCGACGGCTCCGGCGCCTCGCGCGCGAACAGCGGCCGCTCGGGCAGCACCAGGTGGACGCGGGCGGCCTGGATGCGGTCGATGGCGCGGATGGTGCGGGCGAGCTCGCCCTCGAGCGCGCGCAGATGATTGATGTTCTGGACGAAGGAGGTGGTGCCGAGCGCGTCCGACTTGTCGAACACCTCGTAGCCGACGCCGCCGCCCTTGGGCAGGCCGCCCTCGGCGAGCTTCATCCGCAGCCGCGTGACCTTGTCCTTGGGCACCATGATGATGGAGCCCTCGTTGCGGATCTCGAACTGAATGCCCTGGCGTTCCAGGTCCTTGATGATGCTGGAGGAATCTTCGACCGACAGGTCCGTGAACAGCGTCGTCATCTGCGGCGTGGTGACGCGCATGATGACGAAGGCGAAGAAGCCGATGAGCGCGGCGGTGACCGCGATCATCGCCCCGAACCGGGCGGCACCGATACTCTTCAGAAAGTCCGCAAGCCCTTGCAAGCAACCGCCCCACAGCTCCGGCCGCTTCACTGGAAAGGCCGACTGGGCAATTATTGCCTAGGTGATGGTTTCGATATGGTTAACGGAGGTTAAGAGGTCGGACAAAAGTGCATCATGAAAAAAATCGGCCTCGCAAAGCGGGGCCGATTTTCGTCAAAGACCGCAGATTTCCGGATCGCCTACTGGCGATATTGCTGGATGCGGGTGGTGCGAAGACCCGCCAGACCGTGCTGGTCGATGGAAAACTGCCAGGAGAGGAATTCGTCGACCGTCAGGGTATAACGGCTGCAGGCCTCCTCAAGGGAGAGAAGTCCACCACGAACGGCGGCGACGACTTCGGCCTTGCGGCGGATGACCCAGCGTTTGGTGCCGGGTGCAGGCAGATCCGCGATCGTCAACGGACTGCCGTCCGGCCCGATGACGTATTTCACCCTCGGGCGATGGGGTTCTGTCATGGCGTACTCACAAACTCTCAACCACTGAACTCACGCCGTAACCGTAACCCCGGCGGCTTAAAAATCCGCTAAGCCTAAGGCTTCAATACAATTCTCGTTGAAACTTGCGGGAACGCGGCCGGCTCTGCGGGCGGCAGACGCAATTTCGGCCGGCTGAGCGGTGCAGAAGGTAAATACTTTACTAACGAAAGGGGTCCGAGCGCGGGCGTTGCGAAGCCCTCAACTGTCATCCCGGGGCGCGCCAACGGGTCCGCGCGAAGCGCGGCCCGATGACAGGCTCCGCGCGAGCCCGGGATCCATAACCCCAGGGAGTAGTTTGACGATGACTCGGGGTTACGACTTCACGCGCAAATGACTTCTGGGGTTATGGATCCCCGCCTTCGCGGGGATGACACTGAACGTGGGGCTCCTGTCCGGCCTCAATTACTGCTCGTCGCAATAATACTCTTCACCTGGCTCAGCGTGTAGCTGGCGCCGTCGATGGTGAGCAGCGGCGGCGACTGGGTCAGATCGACCGACGACACCACGCCCTGCACCTGTGCGGCGATGCCGACATTGTTGTTCGCGACGTCCTTGCCCGTGGCCGAGATCGTGTACTTGCCGTCGGGCCATTGCGTGCCGTCATTGCCCATTCCGTTCCAGGTGAAGGGGATGTCGGTGCCGGCGGCGGCGGTATATTTGCCGGTGAACACGGTCTGGCCGCTCGAATTGGAGACGGTGATGTCAACTGTCGAGTCGGTCGGCACGTTGAGATGCCAGGTGGCCGACGAGTTCTTCATGGTCGCCGTCGAGCCGTCGACCAGCGCGGTCTTGCCGACGAAGCCCAGCGCCTGGGTCGCCTGCGTGGTCTGCTGCAGGGTGACGAGCTGGGCCAGCGATTCGTTGGTCTTGAGCTGCTGCTCGACGCCGGCGAACTGCACCAGCTGCTGGGTGAACTGGTTGGTGTCGAGCGGATCGAGCGGGTTCTGGTTCTGCAACTGGGTCGTCAGCAGGGTCAGGAAGGTCTGGAAATTGCCGGCGAGCGTCGACCCCGTGCTCGAGCTCATCGACGAACTCGACGAGGATTTCGGAAGGTCGGTCGTTCCGGAGACGACCGCGGGCGCAGTGGCGGCATTCGTGGTGGTCATTGTCGAATACTCCTCACACTCTGATATCGACGCCGCTGCTCGATCCGAGCATGCGGCCATAGCCGCGCCCGATGGGCGCTGCGGGAACGCCGTCGTCCTCGCTGATGATCAGCCGGCGGGCATTGCCGCCATTGTCGTTGTTCTGGCCGGAGTGCTGGCCCGATGAATTCTGGTCGCGCAGGCTGAAGGACAGACCGTTGCTGCCGGTCTTGAAGCCGGCATCGTCGAGCGCACGCTGCAATTGCGGCGCGTCCTGGCGCAGCATCTGCAGCGTCTCCGGCTTCTCCACGGTGAGATGCGAGGTGACGTTGCCGGCGCGGTCGACGTTGATGCGCACGTCGATGCGGCCGAGCTCGGCCGGATCGAGGCTGATGTCGAACCGCGATTTGCCGGCGCGAATGGCGGCCGCGATCTCGATCGGGATGCCGCTGATCGGCACCGCCGCATTGTGGGTCGCCGCGGTCGCGGTGAGCGTCGCGGTCGATGCGGTGGCGGCCGAGGTCGTATTGGTCAGCGGCGCCTGCACGGCGGAGGCGGCCTGTGCGCTGGTATCCGTCGGAGCGATTGTGGCTTGCGGGCCCGCATGCGCGGGCGCGGCCGGCGTGCCTTGGCTCGGATCGGCGGCGCGGTCGGCGGGGCCCGCCTTCGCGTCGGTCGCGACGTTATCTGCCTGCGGCTTCAAGCCTTGCGCATGGGCGGCGTTGGCGGCCGCTGCCGGAGCCTGCGCCGAGGCGAGGTTCGCCTTGCCGGTATCCTGGCCGATATTCGAGACGTCGCCCTTAGCCTGCGCCGTGGCGGCGTCCTTGAACGCGGTTTTTGGCGTGCCCTGGCTGACGGCGGCGATCAGCCCGCCACCAGCTTTCGCATCGGTCGAGGTGGTCTCGCTCGTGCCGGCTGCGGCCTCGCCGAGCGTCGCCGTGGTGTCGGCATCGACCTCGGCGCCTGCGGCCTTTGCGCTCTTGTCGCCGGCGGTGGCGGTCTTGGTGCCGGCGATCTGCGCCGCCGTGGAGGCGCTGGCGGCAAGAGCAGCCGCGGCGATCGCCAGCGGCGCGGCGGCGGCATCGCCAGCCTGGTCCGCCGCTGCGTTCGGATCGAGCGGGACGACCGGCGCGGCAACGATGATTCCGGGATCGGGCAGGGCGGTCTGCGTCGCATCCGGCGGAGCGGCGGCAGCCGCATCGACGGCGACCGTGACGACCTCGGTGCCGTCGGTCGTGTCGCTCTCGGTTTCGTCGGATTTGTCCGCCGATTTGGCCTCCGCCGTCTCGGACTTGTCTTTGACCTTGCTGGCGTCCCTGGCCGGATCGCTGGACGCCTCGCTCCTGTCATTCTCCGCCGGCGCAGACGGGTCGGTGTCGTCGTTCGCCTTGCTCTGCGAAGACTGGTCCGTGGACGAGGTGTCGCGTGACGGCCGCTCGGGCGCCGGGGAGGACGAGGTCTGCTCGCTCCGGCGCGGTGCAGTGTCCTGCGCCGGCGCGTTGTTGTTGATGGCCTGCGTGTTGCTGTCGACCAGCGAGCCGAAAGCCTCGCTCGCGGGCGTGTCCTTGGGGGCTTGCGACCGGGCGGGCTTCTGCTGCGCGCTCTGGATTTGCACGCTTGCCACGACATCTGACATCCGACCGACCACAGGCAACCCCTTGCAGGCAACTTCGGACCAGAGGGAGCAAGGAGCGGGCCAGCCGCCGGAGTTGGGTATTTCGTTAATAAAATCAATGCTTTGATGATGTGGACCCATTGCCGGGCACCCGGCCGCGACCCCGCCATTTCTGCCGCCCCGGCAAGAATTGCCCTAAGCGGGGGGCCCGCGTGATTGCTTCACCGGAATGCCGCCTATATTAAAGAGGTTACTCTCAGCCGCTTTCGACTTGGGCAGTCGTGCTCTTCGGGAACCAGGGTTCCGGGGGATCGCCGCTGTCCTCAAGAGAAAGCACAGCAATCGCCGATCGCGCTTCGCCGCCGTCACAACGCTTCAGGGCCGATGCTCAACAGTCTGGATCTCGAAGGCCGTCCCGAGGACACCAGGGTCGTCGTCGCCATGTCGGGCGGCGTCGATTCCTCGACGACGGCTGCGCTGCTGAAGGCCGAGGGCTACGACGTCGTCGGCATCACGCTGCAGCTCTACGACCATGGCGCGGCCACCCACCGCAAGGGCGCCTGCTGCGCCGGCCAGGACATCCACGACGCCCGCGACGTCGCGGCCAAGCTCGGCATTCCCCATTACGTGCTCGACTACGAGGACCGCTTTCGCGAATCCGTCATCGACAATTTCGCCGACTCTTACGCGCTCGGCGAGACGCCGGTGCCCTGCATCGAGTGCAACCGCAGCGTCAAGTTCCGCGACCTCCTGAAGACCGCCCGCGAGCTCGGCGCCCAGGCGCTCGCCACCGGCCATTACGTCGCCTCGCGCCGCCGGGCCGACGGCTCGCGCGCGCTGGTCTGCGCCGCCGATGCCGATCGCGACCAGAGCTATTTCCTGTTCGCGACGACGCAGGAACAGCTCGACTTCCTGCGCTTTCCGCTCGGCGACATGACCAAGCCCGAGACGCGCGAGCTCGCGCGCCGCTTCGGGCTTGCGGTCGCCGACAAGCACGACAGCCAGGACATCTGCTTCGTGCCGACCGGCCGCTATACCGACATCATCACGCGCCTGCGCCCCAATGCGATGGACCCCGGCGACATCGTCGATCTCGAGGGCCGCGTGCTCGGCCGGCACAACGGCATCGCCAATTTCACCGTCGGCCAGCGCCGCGGCCTCGGCATCGCCTCCGGCTCGCCGCTGTTTGTGGTGCGGCTGGACGCCGCGACCCGCCGCGTCGTGGTCGGCCCGCGCGATGCGCTGAAGATGCACCGCATCTCCCTGCGCGACGTCAACTGGATCGGCGACGGCGACATCGACCGCGCCATCGGAAGCGGCCTCGAAATGTTCGTGCGCGTGCGCTCCACCCGCAGCCCCCAACCGGCCTGGCTGCGCGGCAGCAACGGCCGTTACGAGGTCGAGCTCGTCGCGGGCGAAGAGGGCGTCTCGCCGGGACAGGCCTGCGTGTTCTACGACGCACCATCAGGCCAGGCGCGCGTGCTCGGCGGCGGCTTCATCCAGAGCGCCGCAGCCAAGGTCGGCGCGGGCACATCGCGCCCGCTCGCGGAAGCCGTGCGCGGCTGAGCGTAATGAGATTGAGCCCAAGTCGAGCCGCGGCAAAGCTGCGCCCCCTCTCCCGCCTGCGGCAGAGGGCAGGGGAGAGGGCTCTCTCCACATGCGATATATCGCGAGAGGAAAGAACCCTCACCCGCCACGCTCTTGCGAGCGTGTCGACCTCTCCCGCATCCGCCTTCGCCAAGGCTTCGGCGGACAAGCGCGGGAGAGGCGCTAGACCGAGCGCGGAGCCGGCATCGATTTCACCAACACGCATCACACACTAGAGACGCGCAAGGGCAGGGGGCATGGCAGCAGACATCTCGCGGGCCGGGGTCGAGAAGGCCTATGGCCGCTGGGCGCCGGTCTATGATCTCGTGTTCGGCAAGGTGTTCGACGCCGGCCGGCAGTCGACCATCGCGGAGGCCGACCGCATCGGCGGCCGCATCCTCGACGTCGGCGTCGGCACGGGTCTTTCGCTTTCCGACTACGCGCGCACCACGAAGGTCTGCGGCGTCGACATCTCCGAGCCGATGCTGCGCAAGGCGCAGGCGCGGGTCCGCGCGCTTCGTCTTTCCAACGTCGAAGTGCTCTCGGTGATGGATGCGAAGAACCTCGCCTTTCCCGACGATTTCTTCGACGCGGTGGTGGCGCAATATGTCATCACCGCCGTGCCCGATCCCGAAGGCACGCTCGACGAGTTCGTGCGCGTGCTCAAGCCGGGCGGCGAGCTGATCCTGGTCAACCACATCGGTGCCGAGAGCGGCCCGCGCAAGCTGTTCGAGCTCGCCTTCGCGCCGATCGCCCGCCGTCTCGGCTGGCGCCCGGAATTCCCCTGGGTGCGCCTCGTGAACTGGGCCGCCAAGCACGGCGGCGTCGCGCTCACCGAGCGCCGGCCCATGCCGCCGATGGGCCATTTCTCCCTGATCCGCTACCGCAAATCGTGATTGCCAGCCGCGGGAACAGGGGGCCTCGCGCGCGCGTTTCCTTCCCATGCGCACGACAAACCTCATTCTTGCGGGCCTCCTGATCGCCGCCTCTGCGCCAGCGATCGCGCAGGCCCCGCCCGCCCCGGCGACGCCGCCGCAAGCGACCGCGCCGCCATCCCCGCAACGCGCGGCCAATTGCATACCGCAGGACCGCCCGAACCGCTCGTCGGACGGCACCACCATTGGCCAGTCCCGGGAACCGCTCGGCGACAAGCTGGCCAAATCCGACGGCGTGCTCTGCCCGCCCTCCGGCATCGACCCCGAGATGCACGCCCCGGCGCCCGACACCGGCGGCAACACCCCGGTGATCCCGCCCCCGGCAGCCCCGGCGGCGACCCCAATGTGAGGCCGAAATAAGGGCCGCTTTCCTTCGCCTCTCCCCGCCGGGGAGAGGACCGGAATCCGCGCGACGCGCGGATTCCGGGTGAGGGGGACCCTCCACGAGTCCGGCACCGCAAAAAATCGCAAATTCCGGTGAGAAATCGGGCCGAAGTGGACTTGTCGCGCCGACTTGTCCGCCGAAGCCTTGGCGAAGGTGGAAGCTTTAGCGAAGGCGGATTGACTTACCCCCGCCCCCTTCCTTATATGCCGCGCGTTCGCGAGATCGGCCTTATTCGCCGCCGCGATCCCTGTGGCGGGGTAGCTCAGCTGGTTAGAGCACGGGAATCATAATCCTGGGGTCGGGGGTTCGAGTCCCTCCCCCGCTACCATAAAACCACGCGATATCAGTACGTTAGGCCGATGGCTTCCCCGCCATCTCGGTCCGTAGCGCATCCGTAGCGCCGTGTCGCATGCGAACGGCAATCTAGTCCTTGAGAGCTTCGTGCCTGAATCCTTCATAGGCAATCTCTTGAAGGCCGTCGTCGTTGCTGCTTGCTCATTCGCTGGAGCACAGACCCTCCAATCCCCGCGCCTTGCACGCCTCAGCTGGGAACTTGTCACGCATTCTGACAAAAACCCGAGCAATCTAATCCTTGGGGCATTTGATGACCGCCTTTCCCCTACCTCGTGACCACCAAGACCGGTCAACACAGATATCGCAGGCGGGTCCCTGACGCGCTCAGGGCCCCCGTGGGTAAGACCGAGATTGTTCGTAGCCTGCGGACCACTGACAGGCGGTTAGTGCCGCGCAGGTACGCAGAGGTGCATGCCGTCGTCGAGCGGATGTTTGCCGAGGCGAGAGAGAAAGTAGGGATTAGCGAAGACACTGCTTTTGATTTGGCCGTAGCATCGTTGAAGTCTCGGGGTTTGCACGGACCAATCGACAAAGAGGACGCTTCCGACGCTCAGGACATCGTCCTGCGAGAAGCAGGGTTTGCCGATGCAGACGAACTAAGTGAGGCGCTAGAAGCCTACCCCGACGGCAAGGCCCCGGTGAAGCTGCGGGCCGTATCTGCTGCCCTAGGTATCCTTGGCGGAGACAAGCGACCACCAACGGTGTCGTATTGCTTGAGCCAATTCCTTGAGGAGAAGGCGAGGGGCAGGGACGTCACCAAGAAGGATTGGGTGAACTACGAGCGAGAGCGCAAGCGGATCGTTGGTGAGTTCGTCAAGCTGGTAGGTGTCAACAAGGAGATAAACGACCTCAGCAGGCAGGATGCCAGAGGGTTTGTGAAGAAGCTGGAGGATGCCGCTCTATTACGAACCTCGAAAACCGGAGCTGCAAATTGCTGCGGACCAGCTGAAGGACGAGCTGGACGAACTGCTAGATGAGGCTGCCCTCGACGAGGAGCAGGAGAAAAAGGTCCAGCAGAAATATGGTAAGCAGTACCAACTGATCACTAACCCTCGCCGTTTGGATGAGATCGCAATCGACCTCGTTCGCCATTTCTCTGCCCGAGGCTATCTTGGCAAAGCCATGTTCGTTGCCATCGATAAGGCAACTGCCGTTCAGATGTACGACAAGGTGCAGAAGGCTTGGAAATCCGAGCTGTCGTCCCGGGAGGCACAATTTGCCAACGCTCCCGAGGAGGCACGGCCCGCGTTGACCGAACGCCTGGAGTGGATGCGCTCTGTGGACATGGCCGTGGTGGTCAGCCAGTCTCAGAATGAGATCGATGATCTCAAAAAGCTGGGTTTGGACATCCTGCCGCACCGGCAACGGATGCAGACGGAAGACCTGGAGACCAAGTTCAAGAACTCCGACGATCCGCTCCGGCTCGTGTTCGTTTGCGCGATGTGGATCACCGGCTTCGATGTGCCCACATGCAGCACTGTCTATCTCGACAAGCCGATGAAGAACCACACGCTCATGCAGACAATCGCCCGTGCCAACCGGCGAGCACCGGGCAAGAACGCAGGCGTGATCGTGGATTATGTTGGCGTCTTCCAGAACCTTCAGAAGGCGCTGGCCATCTATGCTGCTAAGGGCAACGCGAACACCCCATCAAGAACAAGGACGAACTGGTAACGGAGCTTGAGAAGGCGCTTGCGGAAGCTCGCACGTTCTGCACCGCTGCTGGCGTGGATGTGGATCTCATCTCTACCGTAAAGGGATTAGAACGCACCAAACTGATCGGACAAGCGGTCGAGGCGCTCATCGCTCCCGATGATCGTCGACGTGGCTTCTTCCGTGTCGTCGGTGCAACCGTTCGGGCCTACAAGGCGCTGCTGCCGGATGAACGAGCTGCCCCGTATTTGAAGCCCGTCGCCACGCTGCACGTTGTTGCCGAGGCTATGGAACGAGAAGGTGGACAGGGTTTGGGCTTTCATCTTCGCACGACGGCAAGGGCAGGCAGGCGAGCCGAGCTATCGGTGACACCAAGGGCCCCCCTTACGACGAGGATAAGTCGATGATCGTAAACGATCCCGGAGCGATCGAACCGTAGGAATCCGGGGTCATGAGGCTGATCTCTTCCCAGGTCTCCGGAAGCGAAGGGCCGTCTCGTGGAGCATCGGGCTTGGGTCGGCATAGTCGATGCGATCAGAGCAGATCCCGCTTCGGACCACTACTTGCTGCGAAGTGAAAGGCTGATGCGCGTGACGATGTCGTCCCAGTCGTGCTCCTCGCTGGCGGGGTAGTTGATCAGCACGCAATGAACCAGCCGGCCGGCGAAGTTGCAGCGGTCGTACCAGACCTTGTCCCCCTTATAGCTGGAAACCGCGAAGAAGCGAGGCGTCACGCGCTTGTACTGAATGCGCGGCGGCGGATGCTTTTTGGCGAGGAACGCAGCCGGCGAATCGTTCGCAACGTTGGGGACGGCCTGTATCGTGATGTCGGCGCGGCCGTCGGCGGTCCGGAAGCGCTGCCCATAGCCATCCGGTCGACCCGCCTCCTCGGTGAAGATCGAGGACGGGAAGTCGACCGAGGTGCCTGTCTGAGGGATGCTGTAGGTCGTCCAGCTGACCGGTTGCGCCGAGACGGCCGATGCTGAGGCAGCGAACGCAAGCGCCATCGCCGGTGCCGTCGCTCTCATCGAAATCTCCGGACCTTCCCAGGGCTTTGCTGAATGTCGTGCCGTGGGAAAAGCTGAACGACTGAGTACGTTCCAAGAGGTCCGTCTGTCGAAGAACTACAGCCGTCCACCTTCCTCGACCCCGTCGTTGGACTCCAGCCACGTCAGGGCGGTCTCGATCTTGGCGAGCAATCTCTCGATTTCATCGCGCTCGTTCGGGCCCGGATCGTTCTCCAGTCGCTCGAGCAGCCGTTGCTTCTGCGCAAGCAGGTTCGCCACCGTCGACATCGCACTTCCTCCAGCAGGCTCCTTCAGCGTGGTGCGCCGGCGTGCCTCGTTCCAGTGGCGCGGCCTCCCTCAGAAGATTCCGAGGAGGGCAAAAACCGCGACTTCGCCGACGAAGGCGATGGTCATGACGGCGACGGTGAGAACCATGTCGCCTACCGGCATGCTGGACATTGGCTGCGCCTCGCGTTGCAGCCCCTGTCCTGAATTCACGAGGGCAGGAAAAGGTTTCGGTTCCAGAAGTCCGGTTCCGGTCTAGCGTCCGCCGCGGGCAGGAAGTTCGAGCGGGGGCGCGGTATGCGAATCCTTGAACTATCATGCTGGTGCGTGACCGCGGTCTGATCGCCATGATCACCGTCGTCGCTCTGCTCTGAAGCCCACGAAGCCGCTCTCGCAGAGAGGGGTGAGAAGCTGGGAAAGGGCTTTTCGATCAGACGGGCGCACAAGCCGAAGTCTCGCGCTCGGTTTGATCGCTTGGAACGAAGGCCCGCACGGCTTGGGAAGAGTTGCCCGGGGCATGCAAGCATTGCCATCCGGTGGGTCAGCAGGAAGGTTCCAGCTCCTTCTTGACCTTACGAAGAAGACGTCTTCCCGCCAGACGCCGAGCGCTTTCGAACGTTCGCTGGGTTTTGTAGAGGGCCCTCATCTTCCGGCCTTAAAGGCCTCCCATCGTGCTTCGCGCTCATCCTGGTAGGCGGGACTTAATTCGGCGATCATGTCCTCGCGACGCAGCGGCTGGCCGCAACCATCACAGGCGGGGCCCAGCGCCGTCGGCTTGCCGCATGTCCGGTGAGTGTAGTTGATGGCGCGACTTTCCCGCGGCGACTTGAACCACGTCTCGCCGTAGGCTCGCAGCGCCTGCAGCACAGGATAGAAGGCCTCACCTTTCTCCGTCGGGTGGTACTCGTAACGCCGCGGCCGTTTGCTGTAGATGTGCCGTTTGACGAGCCCGGCAGCTTCCAGCTTCTTCAGCCTCGCCGCGACCATTTGCGGCGTAGCTCCGGTCTGGGCCTGGATCTCCTCGAAGCGATAGCTGCGCATGAAGAGTTCGCGCAGGATCAGCACCGTCCAGCGGTCGCCTACCACCGTCTCGGAGCGAGCCACCGGGCAAAGCGTCCGGGAAACAAGGGCTTTCTTGTTCTTCATCACGTTTCCTTTATCGCGGTCGTAACTATGATTTTCATAGCAACATAGGACACCATTGAAGCCGATGCAACCGGCCGCGTTGCGGCCAAGGAGACGGACAATGATTGAGACTCGATACCCGCGCGACAGGACAGCATTGCTGTTCGTCGATCCCTACAACGACTTCCTGTCAGAGGGCGGCAAGGTTTATCCGCACCTCAAGCCGGTCGCCGACGAGGTCGGCCTCCTTGATAATCTGCGCCAGCTGGACGGCGCCGTGCGCGCGGCCGACATCCAGGTCGTCATCGTGCCGCACCGGCGTTGGGAGCCGGGCGACTACGAGGACTGGGACCATCCAAACCCCACCCAGCGACTGATCATGCAGCGCCACAGCTTTGCGCGCGGCGAATGGGGCGGCGAATGGCATCCCGATTTCGCGCCGAAGCCTGGCGACATCATCGTCAAGGAGCATTGGGGGCAAAGCGGTTTTCAAAACACCGACCTGGATTTCCGGCTCAAGCAAAAGGGCATCACCCATGTGATCGTGGTCGGCCTGCTCGCCAACACCTGCATCGAGTCCACCGCCCGCTTCGCGATGGAGCTCGGCTATCACGTGACCCTGGTGCGCGACGCCACCGCCGCCTTCTCGCACGACATGATGCACGCCGCGCACGAGCTGAACGGCCCCACCTTCGCCCACCAAATCCTGACGACAGCCGAACTGATCGCGGCCTTGCCCAAGGCGTAACCGCGCCCTGCGCGCCGATGATGAAACGATGAAAGGTGAATGCAAATGACACTGACAGGAGAACTTCTCATCGGCGCGGCTGACATCGCGGCGACCGCGGGAACGTCAAAGCGCTCAATCCCGCCACCAACCGGGAAATCGAACCGGGCTTCGCTCTCGGCGGGCGAGCGGAAGTCGACCTAGCCGTGCGTCTCGCCGACGCAGCGTTCGACAGCTACAGCCACACGACGCTTGCGGCGCGCGCAGCGTTCCTAGAGCGGATCGCCGACAATCTCGATGCTGTGCGCACGGAGCTGGCCGAGCGTGCTGCGCAGGAAACTGGCCTGCCCGCGGCGCAGCTCGAGGCCGAAGCAGCCAAGGCGGCGACACAGTTCAGGCAATTCGCCGAAGTCGTGCGCAAGGGGCGCTTCCTGCAGGCAACAATCGACCCTGCCCAGCCGGAGCGCGAGCCCCGCGCGCGCATGGACCACCGCATGCAGAAGATTGCGCTTGGCCCCGTTGCCATCTTCGGTGCAAGCAATTTCCCGATTGCCTACTCGTTCGCCGGCGGCGACACCGCCTCCGCTTTGGCGGCGGGCTGCACCGTGGTGCTGAAAGCGCACAACGCTCACCCCGGAGCGTCGGAGATCATGGCCCGCGCCATCCGCAAGGCGGTCCAGGACAGCGGCCTCCATCAGGGCGTGTTCTCGATGGTGCGTGGGGCGGGCAATGCCGTCGGCGAGGCGCTGGCCGACCATCCTCTGATCAAGGCCGTCACTTTCACCGGATCGGAAGGCGGCGGCATGGCGCTGTACCGACGGGCCCAGGTGCGACCGGAACCGATTCCGGTGTTTACCGAAATGACCAGCGTCAACCCGACGTTCATTCTGCCCCACGCTTTGTCGTTGCGCGGAGCGGAGATCGGTGACGGCTTCGCCGAACGGATGCTGGTCAATGTCGGACAGGCATGCCTGAAGCCCGCTATCCTACTGGGCATCGACGGGCCCGGCTTTGAAGCCATGCGCGAGAGCTTGTCGGCGCGCATCGCTTCTGCCCCTGCACGCCCCATGCTGACCCCGGGTATCCATGGCGCCTATCTGCAAGGCCTCGACCGGCAGCAGGCGAGCGGTGCTCACCTGACTGTCGAGGGTGCCGCGCCGTCCCGGGATCTCGACGGCCGCTCGGCTCTAATTGAGGTCGATGGCGCGCGCTTCCTGGCCGATCCCAGTCTTGCGGAGGAAGTGTTCGGCCCTGCCGCCCTGCTCGTGAGGGTCCGCGACGAAGAGGAGCTGATCGCCATCGCCAAAGCCTTCCGCGGCCAGCTTTCAGCGAGCATGCATCTGGAAGACGCCGACACCGCGCTGGCACAGCATCTGCTCCCTATCCTGGAGCGACGCACCGGCCGCATCGTTGTCAACGCCTTCGCGCAAGCTGCGCGTCACGCCAGCGGGCCAGGCCTATTTTGAACGGTGTCGCGCAGGGCTCCGCGAAATTGAGGCTGCGGAGGCTACGATTACGACGGAGGCAAGAAGCTTGAGTGGTTTGCTTCGGCTCACAGCGGCCGTCGATATCGCGCAAACCTTGCTGCCACCCATCATCAGCGCGTTTCGCGAAACGTTCCCGATGGTGAAGATCGAGCTCATTGTCACGGATCGGATCGTCGACATGATCACAGAAGGCGTCGATCTCGCCATTCGCGTCGGTCCGCTGCGCGATTCCAGTCTGGTCACCAGATCTTTTGTTACGGGTCCATCGGGACTATTTGCGAGCCAGTCCTATCTCGACCGACGTGGCGTCCCCGTTCAATTGGATGATCTCAAGCATCACGACCTGATTGGGTTCGGAAAGCCATGGGCGCATCCAATGTCCATGCGCATGGGAAATAGGAAGGTCGGCATCGACTTGTCCGGTGACCTCAGCTGCGACGATCTCTTAACAGTCAGAACCTTTGTCGCCCTGGGACTCGGGATCGGATTCCTGCCGGCGTTTTTCGCAGACCAACAGCGGCTGGTGAGGGTTTTGCCAGCTCTTCGCTCTCCTTTGACAGGCCTCTATTTCGCCTATCCTGCCCAGAAGTTCGTGGCGGCGCGTGTCAAGCGGTTCGTTACTTTCGCGGCAGCCAGCGTGAAGCGCCTGGGCTTACATCCGTGATCCTGACGTGCATTTGGGCCGCAGGGCCTTTTACAAGAAGGAGCGCCTAGTCGATCCCAAGCATTTCCGGAGTTGGCCGATTCCGTTGAAAAAGGCACAGCTCGGCGCGGCGAGCGCCGCCGCGGGCGCGGATCGCGATGGTGTGCATGGTAGTTGATGTCTCCGACGCGATACGACGTCGAGCACGGCCGAGTGGCAGAAGGCAAGATAGACGGCATCGTGCTCCTCGGCCTGGCTTTAGGTGCAGCCAATTTCTTTCTGCGCCTTTTCGAGATCGCGTTGTCATGGGCTACCAGAGCGAACCCCGTCGAAAGGACCTCGTCATTGCCCTGAAGCGCCGGCCGGTGATTGCGGCTGAGGCACAGTCGGCAAACTACCCCCCGCGCCTAAGTTCATCGGTCGCGCGGCGGAGTACCTCGTGAAGCCATTCGTGCGATGGCTCGTCCTCGATCCGCTCGTGCCACAGCATCCGCACCTCTACCGCGGTCGTGCTGTAGGGCAGTTCATAGGTCGTGATCGCGTGCGCTTGCTCGAAGGCGCGCGCCAGCGGCCGCGGAACGATCGCCGCCAGCTCGGAATCGACCAGCAGCGCGGGCAAGGCAAGAAAATGCGGCAGCGAGACCGCGATCCGTGGCGGCTTGTCGCTGTCCGACAGCGTCCGTTCGAGCGCGGGGCGATCATACATCTCCGAACGTCTGGCGAGTCCGCGCTCGGAGATAAAGCCGCCGATCGCGCCCTCCTGCTCCCCGCCGAAGGAGACGACAACCAGCGGCAGGGTCGCGAGCTTTGCCTTGTCGAGGCGGCCAAGCTTGCGCTTCTTCCCGACGATCAGCACATCGTCATATTCGAACAACAGCGCCGTGCGGAAGCGGCTCGGCGGCGACGAAAACACGCCGATGGCGACGTCGATGCGCCCGAGGTCGATCTGCTCGGCAAGATCGATCCGCGTCACCGGCTTGATCGTGAGGTCGATCGCCGGAGCCTCCCGGCTCAAGATCTTCAGAAGCGGCGGCGCCAGCACCATCGTCGTAAAATCGTTGGCCGCGAGCGTGAACGGCTTGGTGGAGACCGCCGGAGCGAAGGTCGGCAGTTCGACCGCGGCCTCCAGCGATCGCAGCGCCTGGCGAATCTGCGGCGCCATCGTGAGCGCACGCGCCGTCGGCTGCATGCCGGTTGCGGTGCGCACGAACAGTTCATCGTCCAGCATCTCGCGCAACCGAGCGAGCGAGTGGCTGACGGCGGACTGACTCAAGGCGACCTTCTGACTGGCGCGCAGCACGCTGCGCTCCTCCATCACGGCGTCGAATACCTTGAGCAGATTCAGATCCAGGGTGTTGAAGGAAACCGACACGATGCAAGTCCCGTCAGTGGCGGATCGCACGCCTCGGCAAAGGTTTGCGACCATGAGCAGTTAAAGCCAGGCGGTCGACGGAAGCAACCGATCGGGTGGTCCGAACCGAGCCGCCGTATCACCGCCGGCGGCAATCTGAAGCCGCTTCAGGATCACTCTGCAAGACTTTCACTTCCGTATCGCGGCGTTCTGGCCATGATTGCCGCAGCCGGGTCGGGAGGAAAACGATCATGAAAGCCTGGGTGAAGTCGGTGCAGAGTGGTGCGGGCAGGTCGCTGGGTTTGGCGATGGCGTTCGCGGCGGTGGCGGGGACGTCGGCGATGGCGCAGAGCGGGCCGGTCAGGCTCGGGGTGCTGACCGACATGTCGTCGCTCTACGCCGACAATGGCGGGCAGGGCTCGGTCGTCGCCGCGCAGATGGCAGTGGACGATTTCAAGGGCAAGGTGCTCGGGCGCAACATCGAGATCGTCGCGGGCGACCACCAGAACAAAGCCGACATCGGCTCGGTGATTACCCGGCGCTGGCTGGAGAACGAGAACGTCGAGGCGATCCTCGACGTACCGAACTCCGCGGTCGCGCTGGCCGTACAGGGCATCACGCGGGACAAGAAGAAGCTCTTCCTCGCGACCGGCGCGGCGACCTCGCGGCTGACCGGCGACGAATGTTCGCCGACCGGCATCCATTGGACCTACGACACCTACGCGCTGGCGCAGGGGACGACCAAGGCGATCGCGCGTCTTGGCGCCAAGACCTGGTTCCTCTTGGCGGCCGATTATTCACTTGGGCTGCAACTCGAGGCCGACAGCCGCAAAGTGATCGATGCCACCGGCGGCAAAGTGGTCGGCGCCGTCAAGCACCCGATCAACACGCCCGATTTCTCGTCCTTCCTGCTGCAGGCGCAGGCCTCCAAGGCGGAGGTGATCGCGCTTGCTGATGCCGGCGGCGATTTCATCAACGCGGTCAAGCAGGCAGGCGAGTTCGGCGTGACGCGCGGGCAAAAGCTCGCCGGCCTGATCGTCTTCATCGCCGACATTCACAGTCTCGGGCTGCCGAGCGCGCAGAGTCTGATGCTCAGTTCCGCCTTCTACTGGGATCTCAACGATGAGACGCGCGCCTGGTCGAAGCGCTTCATCGAGAAGACCAAGAAGGTGCCGACCATGATCCATGCCGGCACCTACGGCGCGGTGATGCACTATCTCAAGGCGGTCGAAGCCGCAGGCACGCTCGATGGGCCGACCGTTGCCGCAAAGATGCGTGAGCTGCCGGTGAACGATTTCATGACGCGCGACGGCAAGATCCGTCAGGATGGCCGCCTGGTGCGCGACATGTATCTGTTTCGCGTCAAGTCGCCGGCCGAGTCCAAATACCAGTTCGATTACTACCAGCTGCTTGCGACGATTCCCGGAGACGAAGCCTTCAAGCCGATGGAGGATGGCGGATGTCCGTTCTTGAAGAAGTCATGAGCGACCCCAGCGCCGTGAGTGAAGTAGCACGTAACCCGATCGACGAGGTGATGGCCAGCCGGCTTTCCTGCCGCGAGTTCTCCGGCACTCTCGTCTCGCGTGCGACCGTCGAGCAGATCCTGCGCGTGGCGCGGTTCGCGCCGAGCGGCGCGAACATCCAGCCCTGGCACGTCTACGTGCTCGCGGGCGCCGCGAGGACCGAGGTGTCGGCGGCTATTCTGCGGGCGTATGAGAGCGAGCCGAACGAGCACGTCTCCGAATATCAGTACTACGCCAGCGAATTCCCCGAACCGTATCTCGGCCGCCGCCAGGAGTTCGGACGGCTGTACTACAGCTCGCTCGGCATCGCGCAGAGCGATGCCGAGGCGAGGAGCAGGCAGACCGCGAAGAATTTCACGTTCTTCGGCGCGCCGGTCGGATTGATCGTCACCATCGATCGCCGCCTCGCAATGGGAAGCTGGCTCGATCTCGGCATGTTCATCCAGAACGTGATGCTGGCCGCGGTCGGACGCGGGCTGCAATCCTGTCCGCAGGAGACCTTCGCCAGATACCACCGGATATTGCGTCCGCTGCTGTCGATCCCTACGGAGCAGATGGTGGCCTGCGGGATTTCGCTGGGTCATCCGACGCAGCAGGCGAAAGCGCGGCTGATGCCGCGCGCGGATGTGGAGGCGTTCGCCTCCTTCAAGGGCTTCGAGGAATAGAACAGGAGAAAAGTCATGGGAAGCCGTGAACAGCTGATCGAACGCAGTATTCCGTTTCTGCGCGAGGTCAAGGACATGACGCCGAGTGCGGCGATGGAGCGATGGCTCAACGAGACTTATGGAGAGGATAGTGCGCTCTACCAGGATCTCGCTCGTCTCATCAAAATGGGGGTCGAGGAGGGGTGGGCGGCGAACCAGGAGGTGGACGGCCCGAACTATCGGCGCAGCCGCATCCTCGAGCCGGTCCCCGAAACGTTCCAATTCAGCATCACCGCGGTCTACATGAACAGCACCGATCCGCGCCGCTTCAAGGACGAGGACGATCATGACGTGCTGCGCGGGCAATATCACGGCCACCCCTATGGCGAACTCAACCTTGTCGTTCCCCTCGACAAGGGCGCCCAGCTCAAGGGATTGCAGGGCTGGCAGGGGCCAGGCTGGACGGCGCCGGATCCCGGCAGCCGGCATTATCCCGAAGTCAGGGGTGGTGCGGTGATCGCCCTGTTCTATCTGCCGGCCGGGCGCATCTCCTACGATTTCAAGGCGCCGGCCTGATGCCGGGCGCCGGGTTTCAGGCCAGGGATTTGACCGTGCAGGCCGGAGGTAAGTCTCAAGCTGCCGAGGTAACGTATCGGGACCGCTGCGCGGGTTGTCTCCGCCTTAATGTCCGGCAGGCCAAAGACGATTAGCGGGACACTTTCGCCGGGCGCGTTCTCCCAATGCCCCTCCACTGCGGCGATCTTCGCGGGCTGGTACTCGAGGGCGTTGAGACCGCGCTGGTCGCCAACTGCGATCTGGACGGGCGCCACGACCAGCACCATCCACATCGCCATCGACATCATAGTTCGCACGGCCCGCGTCGCGCACCCGCGCAGCAGGTGCCAGGCCCCAGCGGCACCGAGGAATAGAGCCGTCGCCAGATAGGCCGCAATGGTCATATGCACAAGTCTGTAGGGGAAGGATGGGTTGAAGATGACCTTCGGCCAGTCGACAGGCACGATGCGGCCGTCGATGATCTCGAAGCCCTGCGGCGTTTGCATCCAGCTATTCGACGCGAGAATCCAGGTTGCCGAGATGAGCGTTCCGGTGGCGACCATGACGGTCGCAAAAAAATGGAGACCAGGCCCGACCTTGTTCCAGCCGAACAACATGACCCCCAAGAACCCCGCCTCAAGGAAGAAGGCGGTCAGCACCTCATAGGTCAGCAGCGGCCCCGTAATGCTGCCAGCGAAGGCCGAGAAGTAGCTCCAGTTCGTGCCGAATTGATAGGCCATAACGAGACCGGAGACGACGCCCATCGCGAAGTTGACCGCGAAGATCTTGGACCAAAACTCATAGAGATCGCGATAAACTTCATCCATCTTCCAGAGCCACAGGCCTTCCAGGACCGCCAAGTAGCTGGCGAGGCCAATGGTGATTGCAGGGAAGATGATGTGGAACGACACCGTAAACCCGAACTGGATGCGGGCGAGTTCAAGCGCGGTTAGTCCGAACATGCCGCTTCCTCCAGCAGATCAGCCGGCACATGGCGTCGGTTATCGTCCGGTGGTCCAGCGCGACTTCCGCATCAGATTGCTGAAGTCTCTCCGTCGGAAACCAGGGTCCTTGTAGGCCATTACATCGGCCAAACCGGTGCCTTGGGTAGTCTCAGGACGGTGCTTGAGGCTGTCGTAAAGGGTCTGCAGGAAGCCTTCTGCGAATTGTGGCGGGCGCGGGTAGGCCGCCTCGATAGCGCTCCGCTGCTCCGCAGTGAAGTCGTCAAAGCCGGCGCCGACAAGGTCCATGTTGGCTGCTTCGGCAAGCAGTGCTGCGGTCGGCTCCATGTGTGGTGAAATTCCATTTGTCGTATGTAGGGCGATCGCAAGCCAGACCCTCTGGCCATCAGCTTCCGAAATGCCGTGACTCCGCAAAAACTCACGTGCGGCGTTCGCGCCATCGACTTCGTAGCGCAGGTGACTTTCTCCATAACCCGCCGTCAGGCCATAATCATGGAACATGGCCGCTACGTAAAGAAGTTCCGGGTCAAAGGTCAAACCCTTGCGCTTTCCCGCCAAGGCAGCCCAATAGTAAACGCGCATAGAGTGCTGAAATAGCAAGTCGGTTTCGGTATCGCGAATGACTTGAGCTGCGTCGCGCGCCAATTTGCTGTCGGGAATTCTTACCCCCAAAATGTCGTCGACGGCGTTCGGAACCGCTTGAGCGACGTTAGGCGTGACCGTTTCGGCGTGAACGTTTGGTGCCAAGGAGGATCCGGCGAGACCAACGTGAGGGCGAACCAGGTGAGAGTGGTACGAACATTCATGGCGTTCCCCTTCTGTAGCCGGAGATGCCGCGTATTGGGCCATAACGGTTTACCTGTTCGAGTCGAAAAGACGCGCCTCAGATCGCTAACAACACGCCCTCTTGCCTTCATTCCGTAATCTTCACGAATCCTTGCTGAACGAGCTGCGTCGTCCTCGCCATGGCATCCGTGTTGACTTTGATGCCGGGGAGCAGATCGGCATTGCCCCAGTTGTGCGCCTTCGCGGTCGCTCCGCACAGCTCGATACGCACACTGCGCCTCATCAGGTCTGCCACAAGCTCCTTGTAGGGATTGCCGGTCGCGATGTTTCGATCGGCGTTGTAGGCGACGTCGTGCAGCGTGACGTGGCCGGCGTTTGTATGAAAGACGGCGATAACCTCCGATTCGGCGTTCGAGTCGGCGATGTCGTTGGTGATGAGCTGTAGGTGGAAAATGGAAGCCGGCAGATCGCCTTCGAACGTTAGCGCGCCGATGCTGTACACTGTCCTCACGTCCTTGAGCGTCACCGCAATATCGATGTGAAGCGGCTTCTCGGAGGCAGACATATCAGTGCTCCTTTCACTAGAAGAACGGGTGATGATCCGGGAGGACGTCAGACGCCCTCGTAAACCAGTCGTGTGAAAAACGCCGGCGTGATAAGGAATTGGCCCCACTTTGCATCGAACGCCGCGGTCGGCTTGGCGGCAATCGTGTCATCGAGCGAGCGGCCCTGCTGCTTGAGCTTGCCGATATTGTCTCGGATTGCGACAAGCATGTCGCGATAGGCCGAAAGCTCAGCTTTGTTGCTGACCGGGTTGCCGTGCCCCGGGATGACGATCGTCTTGTCGGTTACGGCAACAACATTCGCCTCGGCCGCCTTGATCATTCCGTCGATGTTTCCGCCGGTTGAATAGTCGATGAACGGATAGATGCCGTTCCAGTAGGTGTCGCCGCAATGAAGAATGTCCGCTTCGGGGATCGTCACCGATAGGTCGCTATCGGTGTGCGCAGGACCGTAATATTTGAGGAGAAGCGTAGACCGGTTGAGCTTCAGAGCTTTCTCGGACGAGACGATTTCGGTCGGAACGGCCGATAGCGGAGAAGACGGGAAGTTGAAATCCCAGTCCTCAACTCTCTGGGCGACCAGCAGATGCTTGTGGGTGTTCTCATGGGCGATGATGGCTGCCCCTTCCGCATTCAGCCATTGATTGCCGTCCGTGTGATCGAAGTGCCAGTGTGTGTTGATGAGGTGCGAAACTGGGTCGCGGCTCAACCGACTAGCAGCCTCTAGGATGCGCGGACGGGATGCGGTGATGCCGGCATCAATGAACACCTTCCCGTCGGCGCCTGTCATAACAGCGATATTGCCGCCAGATCCCTCGAGGATGCTGACATTGTCGCGCAGCTTATGGACCTTGATGGCTGCTTGGGCGGCGTCGTCACGGATGAGGTCCACGATCTTGCGCGCTTCTGCGAAAGCCTGTCGCGGCGAGAGCCAGCCGGTTGCCGCGACTGTGGTCGCCGCCATGCAGCACAGGCAGAACCCGCGTCGCGACATGATATGCTGGTTGTGGGTCGCCATGGGTCTCTCCTATATGTCCGCAAAGGTCCGGGCCCCACGCGTGCTGTTTGCCATGTGAACGATCGTCATGTCCTGCCGTCGGTCGCGGCCGACGGCTCGCGATCCGCTAACCCTTTATGAATGCCAAGAGGTCCGCGTTGATGGTTTCGGCTTCCGTGGTAGGCATGCCGTGCGGAAAACCCTTGTAGGTCTTCAGCGTGCCGTTCTTGAGCAACTTGGCCGACAGCGGCGCGGAATCGGCGTAAGGCACGATCTGATCGTCGTCGCCATGCATCACCAGCACCGGCACGTTGATCTTCGTCAGATCCTCGGTGAAGTCGGTCTGCGAGAACGCGACGATGCCGTCATAATGCGCTTTCGCGCCGCCCATCATGCCCTGGCGCCACCAGTTCTGGATCACCGCTTCCGATGGTTTTGCGCCGGGACGGTTGTAGCCGTAGAAGGGACCGGCGGCGATGTCGCGGTAGAACGCCGAGCGGCCGGCGGCGAGCGCGGCCTGAAAACCGTCGAACACGCTCTTCGGCAAGCCGCCGGGATTGGCCTCCGTCTTCACCATCAGCGGCGGCACCGCGGATAGGATCGCTGCCTTGGCCACGCGGCTCTCGCCATGGCGGGCGATGTAGTGCACGACTTCGCCGCCGCCGGTGGAATGGCCGACATGGATGGCGTTCTTGAGGTCGAGATGCGCGGTCAACGCCGCGAGATCGTCGGCGTAATGATCCATGTCGTGGCCGTCGGCGACCTGTGCCGAGCGGCCATGGCCGCGGCGGTCATGGGCGATGACGCGATAGCCGCGGGTGACGAAGAACATCATCTGTGCGTCCCAGTCGTCCGACGACAGCGGCCAGCCATGGCTGAACACGATCGGCTGGCCCGAGCCCCAATCCTTGTAGAAGATCTCTGTACCGTCTTTGGTGGTGATCGTGGGCATCGCGAACCTCCTGCGTCGCAGAACTGCGTGGACCGAGCCAGAACAGAATTAACGGGTCGGCAGACGCTTCGGTGCAGTGTAGTATTCGCGCAAAGCTCGCGCAGTTGCTAGTCAACTGTTGTTAGAGATCGTTAGAGAGCGGCGGCCCTTCGATAGGACAGTACCGTTTCTCTAATTCTAACTTCTTAAGGAGCTTCTCGATAAAGTTCCTTAGGGCGTTCGCTCTACTCCTCTATGATCCGGCGCGCTTCCACGGCAGGCCATTCGTCGGGGGAGCTTCCGTTCGCTGCGTAAGCTGTCGGCTCAACGCCCCGGGGGGCGATACTGCTTCAGCCGCGCGGTCAGCATAACAACGGCACGCTCGTGATTTACAAACGATAACAATGACACTGTTGTCCATCGGGTGCGGAATGTAACCCGTTCAAGTGACAGCTTTCGAACTGATGGTACGAAAGCTCGCACAGAGCCAACCAGCTTGAACGTTCAGAGGACAGATCCTGTAGTGGCTTTCGCTCATCGAGCTTGTCGCTGATTGCACACTCTTTTGCATTTTCAATCCGTCATGTCCGCTGTCGTAAAGAACCGTGTCAATCGACTTTCCTCAGTTTGGCTGGCGCGGCTTCCGTAGGTCATGATGGAGATGATCGGTCCCAAGCATCAAGTTCACGCTATGGGCTTTCGCAGCGCAGACCGCTAACGACATGGATGGTCCCTGATCCGATCCGCCGCATGCTTCCATGCCGCACACATGATGCTGGAAGAAGGGACCGGCGGCTGAAGCCCGCAGCTTTGGATGGCGCCTTCGGGACCGGATGAGGATAGGCCCCCTTGGCGTTACCTTTGTCCAACATCGCGGGCAGCTTAGCGGGTGGAACCGGAATAGATCGAGAATCGTCTGGCGACGCTTCTATTGCCGTGAAGGCTCCGACGGTCCTTGTCAGGAAACGACGTGCGGCTGTCCTGATCCGCCGGTTCGTGTTCGTTGTCCGGGGCACGACTGGTTGCGATATACGGATAAGCGAGGCGTCGCCTTCGGATTGGCCGGCGAAGGCAACTTCGGCACAACCCGACCAACGGTCGTCGGCAATGATGACGAGCTGAGCGCAAGGAGAATGTGATGACCCCCAGCAGCATCGTTTCTCAGGTTGGTGAAGAGCGAACTCATTCAACAATGATGGCCTGGCGCGTGCACGAGTTTGGGCCGCCACAGGTCATGAAGTTCGAGCCCGTGCCACGACCCAAGCCCGGTCCTGGCGAGGTCCTGGTCAAAGTTGAAGCCGCTGGGGTCGGGCCATGGGATGGCTGGATCAGAGCCGGGAAGAGCGCCTTGCCGCAACCGCTCCCCCTCACTCTGGGCTCGGATCTGTCCGGTGAAATCGTCGCGATGGGCCCCGGAGTCTCCGAACGACGTGTGGGAGATCAGGTTTATGGTGTTACGAATCCGCAGTTTGTCGGCGCCTACGCCGAGTACGCTCTCGCTTCCGCGGGCATGGTCTCGAGCAAGCCAAGCTCGCTGACCCACGTTGAAGCCGCCTCCGTTCCTGTCGTTGCCGTCACCGCATGGCAGGCGCTGTTTGATCACGCCCAACTCAAAGCAGGTCAAACGGTGATTATTCACGGGGCGGCCGGCAACGTTGGATCCTATGCGGTTCAACTGGCCCGTCACGCGGGGGTTCAAACCGTCGCAACCGTATCGACGGGCGATATTTCCGGCGTGCGCGACCTCGGCGCAAACACCGTGATTGATTACCGAACCCAGCGCTTTGAGAAGGAAGTAAAGGACGCGGACGCTGTGATTGATCTAGTCGGCGGCGAAACCCAAGACCGCTCATTCCATGTCCTTCGTCGCGGCGGCAAGCTGATATCGGCAGTGTCCCGCCCGGATCAGGATCTTGCAAAGCGCTACGGTGTTGAAGCCGCCTTCTTTCTGGTCAACGTCACGAGCCAATATCTGGCGGAGATCGCTCGCTTGATCGATGATGGAAAGCTGCGAACAAACGTGGGGGCAGTCTTACCCTTCGCGGATGCGAGCGAGGCTCATTTGATGCTGGAACGCGTGCGGCCTCAGCCCAAAGGAAAGATCGTGCTCGACGTCGGAGCGAGTTGATCAACTGAATTTTGGTAGTTGCGCTCGCGCGCAACGCGCAGCCGAGCTCCACAGTAACTCTTGAAAGGACGCAACGATGACAACCCCAACTCGCGCCCATGCTCTCATCATTCCCGATTCCTTACTCGCGAAAGAGGCGACGGACATCCTGCGCGAACATTCCACCGACCTGCTCTTTAATCACTCGATCCGCGTCTACCTGTTCGCGGCTGAGCAGGGTCGTCAGAGGAATCTGCGCTTCGACCGTGAGCTCCTTTACATCGCTGCCGCATTTCACGATCTCGGCCTGATCAAGAAGTTCTCGAGTCCAGACGAGCGCTTCGAGGTCGATGGCGCAAATGCCGCACGGCAGTTTCTTAGCACTCACAACATCGCTGAAGATCAGGTGCAGACCGTCTGGGAAGCTATTGCGCTGCATACCACCCCCGGCATCCCGAAGCATATGGGCGCTGAAGTGGCGCTCCTCAACTCCGGTGTGCTTCTCGACGTTATCGGAGTGGGGTTCGAGCAGTTCCCAGCGGAGCTGCGCGAGGAAATTGTCGCCAAATACCCGCGCACAAGTTTCAAAGAAGGCTTCATTCAGGAGTACTTCGCCGGCTTTGCGCACAAGCCCGAGACGACGTATGGCACCGTCAACGCCGCCGTGTGCGAACGTTTCATCCCAGGCTTCAAGAGCCCCAACGCCTGCGACTTGATCGCTGCTTCGCCCTTTCCGGATTCGCCAGCCCAAGGCTCAAGATTATGACATTGGCCTTTCCTGTGCGCCGGGAACTGAAGCCTGATCGCGCGCAAGCTGCCGCCGCCGACTCGCTGGCCTCTCTCATTTGGCTGACGCTCGGCGCTTTTGCCATCGGCAGCGAGGGGTTCATGATCGCCGGACTGCTCCCGGCCCTGGCGCGAGATCTGAACGTCGGTTTGCCCGCCGCCGGTCATCTGGTCACCGCGTTCTCTCTCGCTTATGCCATCAGCGCGCCGGTCATGGCCGTGTTGACGGTCGGGCTGGAACGGCGTCGCCTGCTGATCGTCGCCATGGCCGGCTTCGCCCTGGGCAATCTGCTCGCCGCGCTGGCGTCAGGCTATGCAGCGCTGTTGGCCGCGCGGCTGCTGTTGGCTCTGTCCGCAGCAAGCTTCATGCCGGCGGCCAGTGGATATGCCGCCGCACTGGGCGGTCCGGAGCGGCGTGGCCGCGCCTTGTCCGCTGTCACCACCGGGTTGACCCTGGCCATCATCGGCGGCGTGCCGCTGGGCGTACTGGTGGGGCAGGGGTTCGGCTGGCGCGCCACCTTCTTCGGTGTCGCGGGGCTGGCGGTGTTCTCGCTCTTTGGGATTCTCACCCGGCTGCCGTGCCAGCGACCTGGCGTCACGGCCGGCCTGGGTGAGCGTCTGGCGCTGGCCAAGCGTCGCGATATCCTGGGCGTGCTGGTGACCAACGTGCTGACCGTCGCCGGCACCTTTACGGTCTACACTTATCTCGGTGTCTTCATAGCCAGCGTCGCGGGCCTTGGCTCGCAGGCGCTGGCGCCGGTCCTGCTGGGCTTTGGCCTGGCCGGCGCGGTCGGCACCCAGCTCAGCGGCAGCGCGGCGGACCGTTGGGGCGCGCGCATGATCGTGATCGTTGCCGGTTGGCTTGCCCTGGTGGCTTATCTTGCGTTCTCGCTCAGCGCGGCACTCGGGCCGGCGCGGGCAATGCCGGTCCTGCTGCCAGCCATCCTGATTTGGGGGTTGGCCAGCTGGGGGCTCATAACGGCGCAGCAAGCGCGGCTAGTGGGGTTGGCGCCGGCACTGGCGCCGATCAGTCTCTCGATGAATTCCTCGGCGATCTACCTCGGCAGCGCGATGGGTGCCGCAGCGGGAGCTGTGGTCGTTGCCAATGGCGCGATGGAGCGGCTCGGCTGGGCGGCTGCGGGATTCGATCTGGCCGCGCTGTTATCGGTGCTGCTCAGCGGCGGCAGCACATCAGGCCGAAGCTGATGGCGACGGCGATGGCTTCACATCGGAAGCGTCACCATCACTCATCAGCTCGGCCCTGCATCTTGGTGCCAACTAGTTTGCGCGAGCTCGTTAGAAGAGGAGTGCGATCATGTCGATCAGTGGATTTTCCTATCGGATTGGTGCGCTGTCAAACCCTCAAGATATGACAGCAAAAGCAGTGAGGAGAGCAATGCGAACGGCCTTCGTGCCGCTGATAGCGTTAGCGATCGCCTTGGGAGCTTCACCTGCGATCGCGCAGGAGCGGGAGCAGGTGAAAATCGCGTTCGAGCACGCACTCCCGAATGTCGAAGGAAAGAAAATAGTTGCTGTGACGGTGACCTATCCTCCCGGAGGCAAATCGCTGGCTCATCACCACGCAGCCTCGGCATTTATCTACGCCTATGTGTTATCCGGGGCCATCCGCAGCCAAGTCGGCAATGACCCCGCCAAGGTCTATCACGCAGGCGAAGGGTTTTACGAAATGGCCGGCTCACATCACATCATCAGCGAGAACGCCAGCGACAAGGAGCCCGCCAGCTTACTGGCAGTCTTCGTCGTCGATTCCAAGGACGGGCCCTTGACGACGCCAGACAAGGCGCCGTGATCACGAAAATTGCGCGACGAGCTCGCCCGTGGCCATGATGCTCAATTGAGGAGCTGCAGGGGCTACTGGTTGGCGGCTGCGCCAGCGAGCCAACCGGTAGACCTTTCGTCGTCGCCTCGCTGGTCGCGCCAAGCCTTTTGCAGTCTCCGGAACTAGTTGCATAATGGGGCGCTAGACTGGAGAGGCAAAGAGGTGCCGGTACAAGCTGTCGCAATCGTCGTCTGGGAGGGGGTCCAGGCGCTAGACGTGGCGGGACCGATGGATGTGTTCAGTGAGGCGAACGCGTTTCTCGGCAGCGCGGACCGCTATGAAACGGTATTGGTTGCTGCTCACCGCAATCCGCTGCGCGCCTCGAACGGCATACGCATGGTCGCCGACCTGAGCTTCGATGAGGCGGCGGGCGGTTTCGACATCGTTCTGGTGGCCGGCACTCCGACGCCACCGGAAGCGGCGCCCGAACCGTGCCTGCTTCGGTGGGTCAAGGAGCTGCCGTGGCGCTCCAGCGTTTATGGGTCGATCTGCACCGGGGCATTCGTCCTTGGCTATGCCGGCCTCCTTGACGATCGGCGAGTTACGACCCATTGGCAGGATGCACAGGCGCTGGCGGCTAGGTTTCCGAAGGCAAAAGTCGAACCGGATCTGATCTATGTCCGCGATGGACGGTTGATAACCGCGGCTGGTGTGACTGCGGGGATAGATTTGGGCTTGGCGCTCGTCGGGCAGCGGCACGGCGCGGAAACGGCGCTCAAGGTCGCCAAGCGGCTGGTTGTCGTTGCCCAGCGCCAGGGCGGACAATCGCAGTTCAGTCCCTATCTCACGGCACCTGCTGATCCGGAATCGCCAATCGCACGCATCCAGGACCATGTCATGGCCAATATTGGGGATCGCCACACGCTGGAGTCGCTCGCCGCCGTCGTCGGCATGAGCCCCCGGAATCTCGCCCGACATTTCGGGCAGGTGACCGGGACCACGCCGCACGAATTCCTCGAGCGCGCCCGCGTTGATGCCGCGCGCATGATGCTGGAAGCAAGCGACCGGCCGCTGAAGGCCGTTGCCTTCGATTGCGGCTTCGGGTCGGCGGACCGGATGAGAATCGTCTTCAGCACCCGTCTTGGCGTAACCCCTGTCCAATATCGCGCTAGCTTCCGACGTGCGGAGTCGGAATAGATCGCGAGCTAAGACGAAAGCGCTGTCTCCTGCTGGCGCGAGGGCGCCAACGAGCCTTTTGTCAGGAAACGACGTACGGCTGTCCTGATCCGTAGTATTCCGTTCGTTGTCCGGAGCAGGGCACTGTTGCCACAATACGACAAGCAACCAGCCCATTACTCAACCGAGGAGATTGCTCCATGTCTGAGATCATCGCCGGCATCCGCGTGCCTGACAGCGCCATCGCGCGCGCAGCCACGCAGCTCGTGCGCGATACCGAAGACGACCTGCTATACAATCACAGTCGCCGTGTCTTCCTGTGGGGCGCGCTCACGGGCGAGCGCCGCGGGCTGAAATACGACCCGGAGCTGCTTTACCTCGGCGCCATGTTCCACGACATGGGTCTGACCGAGAAATATTCGAGCCCCGAGCTGCGCTTCGAGGTCGACGGCGCCAATGCCGCCCGCAACTTCATGAAAACCTACGGCGTGCCCGAGCGTGACATCGAGGACGTCTGGACCGCGATCGCGCTCCACACCACACCCGGAATCCCTGAGCATATGCGCCCGACCATGGCGCTGGTGACCGCCGGCGTGGAAATGGACGTGCTCGGCATCGCCTATCACGACTTCACGCATGAACAGCGCGATCATGTCTGCGTCCATCATCCGCGCGAGACAAATTTCAAGGAGAACATTATTGATCACTTCGCCAACGGCATCATCAAGAAGCCGCTGACGACGTTCGGAAACGTGAAGGCCGACGTCCTCGCGTTGAAGGACATGAACTATGTCCGTCAGAACTTCTGCTCGATCATCCTTGGCTCAGCGTGGCCGCACTGAGCCCTCCTTGCTCCCAGCCGAGGAGGCCGAGATGGATACCAGCCGTACGAGCATGTCCGGTCCTGAAGGAGCCGCCATCGGCACGGGTGAGGGAGAAGTCGTTGCCCAGAGCCCGATCGATCAGATCTGGGCCGGGCGGTTTGCGTGCCCGAGTTTTGCAACGCTCCGGTCCCGCGACGCACAATTGAGCAAATCCTCCGTATCGCGCGGTTCGCGCCGAGCGGTGCGAACATCCAGCCTCGGCACGTCTACGTGCTGGCTGGCGCGGCCAAGGACAGAGTCTCGATGGCGCTGTTGGACGCGCACGAAAACTCGCGCGACGAGCACGTCTCGGAATACAAATACTACGCCAGCGATTTACTGGACCCGTACCTCAAACGGCAGCAAGAATTTGGCCGGTTGTTCTACGAATCGCTCGGAATTGCTCAAATCGTCTCGAGGCGAGGAGCAGACAAACCGCGAAGAACTGCACACATTCTTCGGCGCGCCGGTGGGATTGATCGTGACCATCGCGACCGTCGCCTGGAAGTCGGAAGCTGGCTCGACCTCGGAATGTTCGTGCAGAACGTGATGCTCGCGGCGGCAGGACGCGGGCTTCAATCGTGCGCAGGAAACGTTCGCAAAATACCATCGAATTTTGCGCCCGTTGCTGTCAATTCCGGCGGAGCAGATGGTGATGTGCGGTATATCGGTCGAACACTGCAAGGCAAATCGCGGGGGCTAAAATACAAGGCCGAAAATATTATTCATGGTTGGCTTCCCCGTTTCAGTTCAGCCGGTGTCATGCCTCATATGCGTGCGCCAGATGCCATCAGTGGCCTCCGCCCGCTGCTGCACCCTTCGGTTTGCCGGTTAGAAGGAGGGCGATGCCGGCCAGCACCAATACGATGCCGACCACCGCAAAGGTGTCGCTGAAGCCCATGACGAGCGCTTGCTGCTTGACGGTCTTGCCGAGCGCAATGATGGCCTGGTGGCGGGCGCCGGCTGGATCGGTCACGCCATGAGCCATGAAGTAGTCAGTCAAGGATGCGATCCGTGCGCGCACTTCCTCGCGGCCGAGGTCGACGGCCTGGCCAATGATGTTGGAATGAAACTGCTCGCGTTTGGTGACGATGGTAGCGAGCACCGCGGTGCCGATGGCGCCGCCGAGATTACGCATCATGTTGGCGATGCCGGAAGCCGCTGCCGCGTCCTGCGGCGCCACGCTGCCGAGCGAGATCGCGCTCAAGGGGGTCAGCAACAGGGCCTGCCCCACCGCGCGGACGATGTTCGGAATGAAGAGCTGGTCGCCGGAATAATTCACCGACATCGCGATGTTCATGAACGAGCTTGCTGCGAAGAAGGCGGTGCCGGCGAACGCGATCAGGCGGATGTCGAAGCGCTGCATCAGCTTCGGCACCAGCGGGATCAAAAGCAACTGCGGCAGGCCAGTCCATGCCAGCACGGCGCCGATCTGCTCGGCATTGTAGCGCTGCACCTGGCCCAGATAGGCCGGCAGCAGGTAGATCGAGCCGAACAGCGCGAAACCGATAAAGACCGCCGCCAGCGTGCCGAGCCCGAAATTGCGCTGGGTCAGCAAGCGCAGGCGCAGCAGCGGCTTTTCGACCAGCAACTCGTTGGCGACGAACAGAGTGAGGCTGACCGCGGCGACCAGCGCCAGCTTGATGATGAAAGGCGAGCCGAACCAGTCGTTCTTGTTGCCTTCCTCCAGCACGGCCTGCAGGGCGGAGAGACCCGCCGCCATGGTGGCGATGCCGAACCAGTCGCCTTCGCGCAGCAGGCCGAGATTCATCGGCGCGCGTTCGAGCGTGAGGTAGAGGGTGGTAACCATCGCCACCGCCGGTACGACGTTGACGAAGAAGATGGTCTGCCAGCCGTAGTTCTCGGTGAGATAGCCGCCGATGGTGGGGCCGATCGCGGGGGCAAAGGTTACCGCGAGCGAGAACATCGCGAGCCCGATCGGCTGCTGCCGCTGCGGCAGCTTGGTGAAGACAAGGGTGAACGCCATGGGGATCAGCACGCCGCCGAAAAATCCCTGGAAGGCACGGAACGCGATCATGGTCGGCAGATCAGTCGCGAAGGCACAGGCCACCGAGAACGCCGCAAACAGGCTCGCGAACCACAGCATGATGTTGCGGAAGGAGAAGACGCGGCTGAGGTAATCGGTCAGCGGGATGACGATGATCTCGCCGATCAGGTAGGAGGTCGAGATCCAGGAACCGTTGTCGACGCCGGTGCCGATGCCGCCCTCGATGTTCAGCAGCGAGGCGTTGGTGATCTGGATGTTGAGGATCGCCATGAACGCGCCGATCATGGCAGCGAAGATGGCGATCCAGATCGTGGCGCTGGCGCGCGCGGGTGGGGCGATCAGCGGGGCCGGTGCAGGCGCAACGCGTGCTGCGGGGGCGGAGCCGGTGAGGACGAGGTCTGACATGAGGTCACCTGTTCACCTGTTCGATGCGATCTGCGATGAGGCGGGGCGAGGGCGGGCCGGCTGCGGGACAGCCGCCGTCTCGACCGTCGCCTTGGTGTGAATGCTGGGGATCACCGACATGCCGGGCCGCAGCTCGACGTCGTGGCCGTCGAGCACGATCTTCACGGGGATACGCTGCACGATTTTGGTGAAGTTGCCGGTGGCATTGTCAGGCGGCAGCAGCGCGAACTCCTGGCCGCTGGCCGGGGCAAGACTGTCGACATGGCCCCGCACGGCCTTGCCAGGAAACATATCGACCTCGATCTCGACGGGCTGTCCGGCGCGCACCTGGCCGAGTTGGGTTTCCTTGAAGTTGGCGATGACATAGGCGCCATTCGACGGCACCAGCGACATCAGCTGCGTGCCGGCTTGCACGAATTGTCCGACGCGGAGCGTGCGGTTGCCGACCACGCCGTCGATCGGCGAAACGATTGTTGTATAGGAGAGATTGAGCTCGGCTTGCCGTTGCAGCGCTTTTGCCCGCGCGTCGGCCGCCACGGCCTGCGCCACCTCCGCCTTCAGCAGTTCGACCCGCTTTTGTGCGGAAGCCAGATTCGCCTTGTCGCGGGCGATCGCGGCAACCGCAGTGTTGTCGCGGGCCCGCGCGTTCTGGGCGTTCTGCACGCTGCCGTAACCGGTCTTCTCGAGATCGGTATAGCGCTTGTTCTCCTGCCCGGTGAAGACCTGCGCCGCGATGTCGACATCCAGGGTCGCCCTGGCCGCATCGATCGTGGCCTGTTGAACGTCGAGTTGCGCGCGCTTGCTTTCGACAGCGGCGTCGGCGGCCGCGACGTCAGCCTTGGCCTGATCCAGCGCGACCTTGAAGTCGCGGTCGTCGATCCGCGCCAACACCTGGCCTGTCTTCACGTGCTGGTTATCGCCGACCAGAACCTGGGTGAGATAGCCCGAGACTCTTGGCGCGATGGTGGTGTTGTCAGCCTTCACATAGGCGTCATCGGTCGACACCAGGAAGCGCCCCACACTCCAATAATCCCAGCCATACCACGATGCGGTGGCCAGCAAGGCCAGCGCCGCGCCCGCGATCAAGGCTTTGCGGATTCGCTCCTTTTTCGAAGGACTTGCGGCCTGAACGGCAGCGCTTGGTCCAGGAACGGGGACCTGCGCCGGTTCCTGGGCGGGTTCAGCCGGGACGGCCTTAAGAGTGGCGGTTTGGGCGCTCATAGCGAGCCTCCGTATTTTGGAAACTTGATGTTTTCCAAAATAGCCCCTATGTTGGTTCTGTCAATGGAATGACAGTTCTCATGCAAAGGCATGGCTCGTTATGGCGATCACGAAGGTGGGAGACGTGAGCGAAGAACGGCGCGGCCGCGGCCGGCCGCAGGTGCGGCCGGACGAGGAGACGCGCGCCGTCATCTTGGACGTGGCGCGGCAGCAATTCGCGACGAGCGGTTATGCCGCCACCAGCATGGAAAGCGTGGCGCGGCGCGCCGGCGTTTCCACCAAGACGCTGTACCGGCTGATCCCTAACAAGGGCGCACTGTTCGAGGCCATCATCACCGACGGTATCGATCGTTTTGTCTCGCGCATCCGGTTGCGACCGTGCGAAAACGAAGATATCGAGTGCGCGTTGCGCGACGCGCTGATTGCCTGCGGCGAACTGATTCTTGACGGCGCCGTGATCGGGCTGCTGCGGATGGTGATCGGGGAGGGCGACAATTTCCCGGAGATCACCGAGACCTTCTACAACAAGGCGATCAAGCGTACCGAGAGCACGCTGGCGAGCTGGCTGAAGGCGCAGGCCGAGCGCAGGCTGATCGCGATCGACAATCCAACCGAGGCCGCCGGCATGCTGCTCGGCATGCTCGCCTTCCAGCCGCAGCGCGCGGTGATGCTGGGTCAAGCGCCGCCGCCCGGACGTGAGGAGCTGGAGCGGCGTGCGCACAAAGCCGCCGCGCTATTCTTGCGGGGCTGCGCATCCTAACGCTTTGCTTCGCAAACAGCCATACGGTCTCATCAACGGAGATCGTCATTCCGTCGATGTTGACGGCGACACGCCGCTGTTGTGGGTGTTACGCGACGCACTGGGCCTGACTGGCACTGATTCGGCAGCGGCATGGCGCTGGGCGGCGCGTACGCCCGATTTGGTCTTGCATCACCACAATCGACGGATTGGCGACTCCGCCATTACGACGATTGAAGCGATAGGCAAGACGCCGAAGGGCATCGGGTCGAACTCCATTCTTAGGTTCCGTCGGCGGTGCTACCCGCGCCGTCGAGGCTCGGATAATCCGTGTAGCCACGCTCGGCCTCGCCGCAGAACGTAGATATGTCGGGGGCGTTGAGCGCGGCCCCGAGGACGATGCGCTTCGGCAAATTCGGGATTGGCGATTAATGTTCTTCCGAAGACCACGAGGTCCGCCGTTCCCTCGACCAGGGCTTCCTCGGCCATCTCGACGGTGAAGCCGCCCGACTCGATCATCGGCCCTGGAAACAGCGGGCGGAAGAGCGTGGCGACGGACTGCGGTACGGCATCGTTCGTCTTATCCACCAGGCCCGCCCAGGCGCGGGCCTCGATGAGATGCAGGTAGCAGATGCCGCGGTTGGCAAGCCCTCTATAACGAACGAGTAGATCTTCGCCCGATCGCTGTCGCCCGCGTCGTCGCTGAAGGGCGAGATAACAGCTCACATCTAGAACGCGAACTGCGTTCGCATCGCCACGGCGTCGAACTTCGAGCCCACGTCGGCGGCAGACATCGGCGTCGCCTGTCTCGCGACGTTGCCGTGCAGGTAATCCAGCATGAAGCGGACGTTGCCGTTGACGTACCAATTCAGTGCGGCGGTGTAGACGGTTTGCCGGCCGCCTGCGATGCCGGTAGCGGCACCTAGCTGATTGTTGAGGTCGATCGTACTCACGCGCCCGGCGATCTCCCAAGCGCCCCAGCCGCCGCCGTCAAGCGAGAACGGATGCGCCGGTTTGATACCGCTATAGGAGGCCGACGCCGGATTATAGGCATGAGTCTCGCCCGTCAGCACGTATCCGGCTTGCGCGTAGCCGCCCTGGAATTTCAGGCTCGGTGCGCCGACAGGCGGCAGACCGGTATTTGCGCTGCGATCGACGTTGAACCAGAAATACTCGCCCTGCAGGATCAGCGGACCATACATTGCCGCCGCTTCGACGCTGTAGACCTGCGCGCCTGAGGCATTGGCAATTGCGCCCGTGGAAACCAGGGTCGTCGGATCGATGCGCAACTCGGGCCGGTCGCTGAGCGTGACCGTCTGTGCGCCTGTTATCAGATTGCGCGGCGGCTGGATCAGCCATTGCGCATCGCCACCAAGATGCAGGGAGTAATCCTTGCCGTTGACGATCTGGCCTGCAATACGTGCGACTGCGCCATACTGCTCGCTGGTGCCGTTCGGCGCGAGGCTGGATGCGGAGTGGATCGCGCCCGTGGAAGGTCCGGTGATGTAGCCGCCCGCCCAGAACACGTCATTGTACCAGCGCGTGCCGACCGCGGAGCGGAAGTCACCGGCGGCGATATTTGTCGCGATGACGCCTGCCGAGGCGCGCTCCATGAACAGGATGTCGTTGGAGCTCGTGGCTTCGTCGAGCGTGTAGGGCAGGTCCATGATGCCACCTTCGATCGCCATTTTGCCGCCGAAGGGTTTTAGCCCCGTATAGCTCAGATAGGCGTTCTCGATGCCGGAGACGCCGCCGCCTGGCAATGACCCAGGCGCCGTACCGGCGAACCCATCGGAGGACCCGCCGAAGTCATAAATCAGCGCAAAATTCCAGTCGCTGAGGAATTTGCCAGCGACACCGATGCGCGCGCGGCGCACATTTTGGCCGCTGTCGAGCTTCTGAGGAACCGTCGCTGCAGTATTGGGACGATAGTCATAACCGCCGACGTCCCAGTGTACGCGGCTCGTGATTCCGACGCAATTCTGCTCGTCCGCCGTGCAAAACGTCGGGCGGTTGTTCGGCATCGTCAGGATGCCGCCGGTTGAGGCCGACGGGCCCTTGACCGGAATGGCGGCATTGGCATTCGTGACGCTGGAGGCCTTTGCGTCCGCGGCTTTCGCATTTGCCTTCGCCGCTTTAGCATTGGCGTCCGCGGCGGCTTGGGTATTGGCGTTGGTCTGTTTCTGCAGCCGGTCGAGCTTCTGCTCGAGCATATGTAGCTGTTGCTTTAGCAGCGCGATCTCTGCGTCTCTGCTACTGGCCGATTCCGACCGAGCCGGCGAGGCGGCCAATGCCCCGGTGATGCCAAGTGCCACTGCCGTGAGTCGTGTTGCATCCATTTGAAGCTCCCCTGTCCGATTTAAGCCCCATTTCCTGCAGTTCGAGTTCTGGAATCAGTGACTGCTCCACAAGGGAGCTACAGCGGGTTCGGATCCCGTTTGTTGTTCGCTGCCAACAGGCGGGACTCACGCTGGTATGATAGCCAGCATAGAAGTCCGAGGAGGCGATGCAATGGGCGAGCAATGCTAACGCGGGCGCCCGATGATCTTAGCTGATGCAACAATAAATTGCGTGCCGAAGAGTACCTATACTTCGGCGACTTCTGCGTAAGCGGCGATGGTCCGATCTGTCGGCGTGCCCCGGGCAGCATCGTTCGACGAGAGCCAAAGCATTCGTTCCGTCGCCAAACGCGTATGTTCGATTGGGCCAGCGTTGTCGGCCCGAGCCGACATGCACGCGTTCGCGCAAAAGTCGCTTTCGGGAGCAACTCTGAGCCACCGAGAGCTCGCCGCAGGGTGCCCGCGGCGTTAGGGAGCAATTCCGATCCAGATGCCGATCCCGATAATCGCCAGGGAAGCGGCAATCACCAGCAAGTCGATCGTCAACCAGTTAAGGATGCGTTTCGCAGATTGAGGCGTAGTATGTCCCTCTGCGCTCACGTTATGTATCCAACAGCCGCAAGTGGCTGTGAACGAATTCACATTTCTGCACGGCTCGACTGATCGAAAAAATGGCAGCGCCGCCGCCCGATTGCGTTGCAACTGATTGGTCAAGGCGCGGCACGATCGGTTGAGCTCAGGCGGGATCAGGCGCAGAATCACTGTGCTCTGCAATGCGGCCGACTTGATCACTCGGCCCTGCGACTTTCGAGCAAGGAATTTGCCCGGGGCATTTGCGGCAATCACGCCAGCGAGAGGAGTACGCCATTAACGATCGCAAAGACCCGCGCATTGCGAAAGACAGCGCTACCGATGCCAGAATGATCAACATTTCATTGTGCCAGGTATGGCCGATCGTCCGTGAGGCTTGACCTATGGTGGCGGGCGCGGCGACCCTCGCTGAGCGAGCCGTGGACGATCCGATCAACGGGGTAACGGGCGGATTGCCGGTGAGGAGCAAGGCGCGCGGGTGATACGGCTGCGCGCTGTTAGCTGCAATTAAATCAGCATGGAACCCCCGGCTGGCTGGGGCTGGGGTCCGGCCGGGGGAACAGCTTGCACAGGCGAGCGGGTACATCGCCAGTGCGAGCCGATGCTTGGCCCGTGGGAGCCGTAGCCATTGATACAGATCAACGGATGCACGATCACATCCTTTGGAATCTCCTCAGTCCACCGCTCTGCAGCGTTGGGTGCGACCACGCGGAATGGTTCCTATATTGACCGGTCGGCAAATCCTAGATGACAGTTTGCAGATCCGTGGCTTCAATCATCTGCGACCAAATACCTTTCATCGTAATCATTGACGTAATCGACCCCGTCCAACTAAACCTGCACAAACCGCTGCGCCACTCACAACGCCGATTCAACTCGCCTGAGTCAAATCGTTGCCGCAGAGACGGAACTAGCATCATGTCGCGCGCGGCGAACGGAGGTATCGTAGGATGCCAAAGAAGCCTTCGAGCCGCGGCGCAACCAGGACCGCAACCAGGCTGTTCGTCGAATCTGAAAGCATCTACGTCACTGCTTTGGCCAGCATAGGAGAAATCGCCGTGCATCCACTACGCAAACTACGAGAGTCCGGCAGCGCTACGCCCGCGCAAGTGAGCGCGTTGCTCGCCGAAAACATCATATTTAACAGCCCGATCCTAGTGCGGGCGATCAAGGGACGTGAGACCATCGCGGCAATTTTTGCTCAGTCGAGCTCGACGCGTGGGTCCGGTGCCTATACAGCCGAGTATAAGCTGGATGAGCGGACGACCTTCTTACGCTGGGAAGGAACCATGGATGGTCACAAGATCGAAAGTCTCGAGGTCATCGTCGACAACGAGCAGGGGCTGATCGTGGAGCGTACAATTGCCCTCCGACCATATCCGGCCGTGAAGCTGTTCCGCGACGCTATGTACGCATCGCTCAAGGACAAACTGCCACCCGATGTTTGGGACTACCCGACGCCCTGACGGGACTACACGGGGCTGTGCTCGATGCTCGGCGCTCGCCATTCTTTCAGAGGAAACGCTCCGAGCTCCAGCCGGGCCGCGGCACACGCGCCGCTCGATAGGGCCGCCCCGCTTGCCGACAGTCGATGCTAGGCCCTTCCGACTTTTACTGCCTCGTTGCCAAGATCAATGGCTGGATGGCGGCCCCGAGCTTCCCCCCGGAACAGCCGGCGGAACAGACGCAGAGCATGCGCAACAGTAGAAACAAGCCTCGCCTGTGGTAGGCCGCTTTCAACTTAGCCATCTGCTTGCATTATCCTAGCTGATCGAGCAAGGCGCTCGCTTCCTGTCGAACCCTTCGGTGAACCAGCTATACAATGGCGTCAAGTAATCGCATGCCTGATTGCGCTTCCCCCGACCGCGCCACAACCTAGCAGCCAGGCCCCATTTCGGACATGGTCCTAGCCGGACATCGGCCTACAATACTGCTATATAACGAATTCAATTTCCCCAAGCTTTTGGGGGGTGCAGCTTGAGCAGCAAGCACGTTGGGCGGCGGCTGGCGGCCATTATGGCGGCAGATGTCGTGGGTTCTTGTCGCCTGATAGGGGTCGACGAAGAAGGCACGCTGGCGCAACTGAAAGCACTTAGAAATACGCTTTTTGATCCCAAAGTCTCTGATCATCGCGGACGCATCGTCAAGAACACCGGGGACGGCGCTCTCGTCGAGTTCGCAAGCGTGGTCGATGCCGTCCGATGCGCCGACGAAATCCAACGCAGCGTGGCGGAACAAAATACCGATGTGCCCCACGACAAGCGGATCGAATTTCGCATCGGCATTCATGTTGGGGATATTATCATCGCTGATGATGATATCTTTGGTGATGGGGTCAATATTGCAGTGCGTCTCGAAGGGATCGCGGAGCCCGGTGGGATTTGCATTTCCGACGATGCTCGGCGGCAGGTTCGGGGCAAGGTTGAGAACACCTTAGAGAACATGGGTTCGCAATCTTTGAAGAATATCGCCGAACCGATGCGGGCTTGGCGCGTGCTCGGCCCAAGCTCTTCACCGACAACAAAACCGTTGACCGAGACTGCGTTGCCGCTCGCTCTCCCTGACAAACCCTCCATCGCCGTGCTGCCGTTCCAGAACATGAGCGGCGATCCGGAACAGGACTACTTCGCCGATGGAATGGTGGAGGAGATTATTACCGCGCTCTCTCATTTCAAGGCGCTGTTCGTCATCGCCCGCAACTCAAGCTTCACATACAAGGGGCGCGCTGTCGATGTGAAGCAGATCGGGCGCGAGCTTGGGGTGCGCTACGTCTTGGAAGGGAGCGTTCGCAAAGCGGCAAACCGGGTGCGCATCACGGGACAGCTCGTCGATACCGCAGCTGGGGCACATCTTTGGGCGGACCGGTTCGACGGCGGGCTCGGCGACATCTTCGATCTGCAGGACCGGGTGACCGAGAGCGTTGTCGGGGCGATCGCGCCGGCGATGGAAAAGGCCGAGATCGAGCGTGCCAAGCGCAAGCCGACCGAGAGTCTCGACGCCTATGCCCTCTATTTACGCGGCTTGGCCAAGTTTTATCGGTTTACTAGCCGGCAAGCGAACGAAGAGGCATTGAGCCTCTTCAACAGCGCGATCGAGCTCGATCCGGATTTTGCATCGGCTTATGGTCGCGCCGCCTTTTGCTATGCCCATGGAAAGACCAATGGCTGGACCTCAAACACTACGAACCAGATTGCCGAAGTGATGAGGCTCGCTCGACGGGCGGTCGAGCTGGGTAAGGATGACGCAATCGCGCTCGCCGCTAGTGGATGGGCGTTAGCTTATTTTGTCCGCGATCTCGGGGCAGGCGCCGCCTTAATCGATCGCGCGCTTGTGCTCAATGCCAATTTGGCCGAGGCATGGTTTTGCGGTGGCTGGGTAAAAACTTGGCTCGGCGAGCCGAAACTTGCGATCGAGCGCTTCGCGCGTGCCATGCGCCTGAGCCCACTTGGCCCGTGGGTCACGCCGATGCAAAGCGGGACCGCGACTGCACATTTCTTCCTGGGCCACTATGACGAAGCGGCAAGGTGGGCAGCGATGGCATTGCAGGATAACCCGGACTTTTCATCAGCACTGCGTGTCGCTGCCGCAAGCAACGCGATGGCCGGTCGGCCGGAGCAAGCGCAAAAGGCGGTGGTTCGGTTGCGGCAACTTAATCCCGCGCTACGTGTTTCCAATCTCAAAGATGTGGTGGGCCCTTGGCGTGCCGAAGACCTCTTGCGATTAGAGGAAGTGTTGCGGCAAGCCGGACTGCCCGAATGACCATCCCAAGACGCCTGCCTACGGCACCCACGTGATGCAACAACTGGCCCATAGCTATTAGGGCAGGGCGCCACGGATCACCCGAACCCAACTTGGAGCTCGCAGCCAGGTTTGCTGCCGCTTTGAAAGGCCTCCTCACTTTCCGGGTTGAACCTGCTCCAAGGCGGTTTGGATAAAGCTCTCCACTTTCGGGAGTGCATACTGGCGACCGGCATAGACAAAGTACAGGGTCGCCTGCCGCTGCTGCTTCGTACGCCATTCCGACAGGACCCTCACCAGCTTGCCGGCTTTCGCCGCGTCTGCGGTTAGATATTCCGGCAACCATGCCATACCTTCTCCCGACACGACGAGGGACTTGCACAGTTCTGCGTCATCGACCTGAACCCGTCCCTTCATTTCAACCTCAAAGTCTGACTTCCCGTTCGTGAGAGTCACGGATGTCTTTTGGAAGAGGTACTTTATGAATGCAGCATCAGCCAAGTCGCGCGGATGGCTGAGCTTGCCTAACCGCTTCATATATTGCGGCGAGGCCCACAGGTCTGATCTTATTTCGATGAAACGTCGAGCTATGATTGACGAGTCCTTCAGCGCCCCAGCAAAGCGAATAGCAAGGTCGACACCTTCCTCAACTATATCGACGATCCGGTTCGTGAGGATGAACTGGAGTGAAACGTCCGGACACCTCGCCGCATAGGCACGGGCGATACGAGGCAAAATAGCGTGCCCAACGTCCACTGGCGCCGTAACCTTGAGGATACCGGACGGTTTGGTTTTCGAGACCTGAAGCGCCGCCTCACCTTGTTCGACTTCGCGGACGGCGATCGCACAGTGTTGGAAATAAGTGTCGCCTGCTTCGGTCATCCGCAGTTTGCGGGTGTTTCGCTGGATCAACCGCACCCCGAGACGCTTTTCCAATCCCGCCACTTTGGCGCTGACCGTTGTCTTGGGCATGCCCAAGCGTCTCGCAGCGGCGGAGAAATTGCCTGCTTCCACGACCTTCACGAATACCGTGATTGCATCCATGGTCGCTGTCCAAATACTTGCACAGTAAATCCCGACTTTACCAGCTAGTGGATGGTCTGGCGAGGCTCCTAGTTTCAAGGACGAGCGGAGGTTGACGTTGCTCCGCACATTGATCCTTCAAGCAGGAGAGCCAGTCGTGACTAAGGTTGATAAGCCCGAAACAATCGACATCGGTCGTCGTGGTATTCTAACCGGCATCGCGGCGGGAGTTGCCGTGGCCGGCACCGCCAGCTTGCTTTCAGAACATTCGGCATCTGCTGCGGATGGCGACGGCATTCGTCCCTTCAAGGTGAAGGTCCCGCAGGATCAACTCGACGATCTTCGCCGGCGCCTGGCAGCGACCCGTTGGCCCGACAAGGAGACAGTCGCCGATCAGACGCAAGGCGCGCAACTCGCAAAGCTCCAGCAACTAGTCCGCCATTGGGCGACCGACTATGACTGGCGCAAGGGCGAGGCAAAGTTGAACGCCTTCCCGCAGTTCAAGACGATGATCGACGGCCTCGATATCCACTTCATCCACGTGCGCTCTCGCCATCCTAACGCACTGCCGCTCATCATCACGCATGGATGGCCCGGGTCGGTCTTCGAGCAGATCAAGCCCATTGGCCAGCTCACAGATCCGACTTCGTACGGCGGCCGGGCAGAGGATGCGTTCGACGTCGTGATCCCGTCGCTGCCGGGCTTCGGCTTCTCGTCGCGACCGACCGAGACCGGCTGGGGCGTGGAGCGCATCGGCCGCGCATGGGACATGCTCATGAAGCGGCTCGGTTACACAACCTACGTCGCGCAGGGCGGAGACTGGGGCGCCGGCGTTGTCGAGGCAATGGGGCGGCAGGCACCAACGGGATTGCTGGGCATCCACACCAATCTGCCGGCGGTCTTCCCGCCCGATGCGGCCGAAGCGATCGGCAACGGTGGGCCCGCGCCTGCTGGACTGTCCGCAAAGGAGCGCGCTGAATTCGACGCCATGCAGTCGTTCATCAAGAGCGGCGGCTGGGGATACCTGACAATGATGAGCGCGCGACCACAGGCAGTCGGTTACGGCCTGACCGACTCTCCGGCCGGCCTTGCGGGGTGGATGCTCGTCCATGGAGGGTTCGGGAAGTGGACGTACGGCAAGGATCCCAAGCAGGCGCCTACGCCGGACGAGGTGCTGGACAACTTCTCGCTTCACTGGCTGACCAACACGGTAACCTCAGGAGCGAGGCTCTACTGGGAGAACCGCGATCAGAACCTGATCAGCGCGGCCGCGCAGAAGACTGACAAGATTACTCTACCGGTGGCCATCACGACGTTCCCGAACGACGATCTGTTCCGAGCCCCGGAGACTTGGGCCCGTCGCGCCTTTCCCAATCTGATCTACTTCCGCGACGCTGAGCGGGGCGGCCACTTCCCGGCCTGGGAGGAGCCCGAGCTTTTCGCCTCCGAGCTTCGTGCGGCGTTCAAGCCGCTTCGCCAATCGATCTGAAAACCGCGATCCTGCATTCAACAGATGGAGAATATCATGACTCACGTCGACACGTTTGACGCAGCCGCGGCTGGCTCCGCGACAGTAGACCCTTTGCAAGCACAGAACACCAATCTCTTCGCGCTCGACGATCTCGACTACGCGTCCATGACGAGGACGCTCCCGGAAAGGGATCTGACTGCGCTTCAAGCCGTCGCAGACTGGATCCGGACTTTCGTGGCCAGGCCTCACAAAGATCTCGGCCGCGATGGCGCGGTATGTCCCTTCGTGCCCGCGGCCCGCGAGCGCAAGACGATCTGGCTCGCGCCCGAGCGGATCGCCAAGCTGAGCGTGCCGGAAGTTGTCCGGCTCGTGAAGGACTACAAGAAGCTGTTCACGGAAGCCCAGTCTTCGAACGGCCATGACGCACACTACAGATCGATCGTCCTGGTCTTCACCGATTTGGCGTCAGATCGTGCAAGGGATCTCTTTGACGACGTCCTGCAGCATCTTGCAGTTCCATCGTACGTGGAGGATGGACTTGTGCTGGGAGCCTTCTACGAGCGTAATGAAGCGACAGCGATACACAGCTCCAGCTTCAGGCCGTTCACACCACCCGCACCGTTTCTGCTGATGAGGCCCGCAGTCATCAGCGACTGGAAGTTCTTCCTGGAAAGCGAGGACTGGCTCGACCGTTGGCCGCGCCGCTTCGGAGCGTCCGCTGTCCGGGGTCTTGCCGACGAACTACGGCAGTTGCCGTGGCGCAAGAGCCGCAGCTCGTTCTGACCGTCTTCCAAATCAACCCGAGATTCTGCTCTTCGAAGGAGACAATTCCGTGCCTCGCATCAAGACGCTTGCCGTAGCGGCGGTCGCTGCTACCGCTGTGCTCACCGGCCGTGCCTTTGCCCAAAGCGCGAACGAAGTCCGCGGCGCTTCCCCGTACGTCGCCATCCAGAACGAGCCCGCACCCAGGCTAGTAGTCGACCCCCCGCTTCCCGAAGGCCTCGCTCGGGGTGTCTTCTGGGCGCAGTATCGCGTCGAAAATCTGCGCATCGTGCAAGTGTTCGGTGCTGGTGCTCGCCAGGTATCTCCCCGCATCGGGCATCTGCATATCAATGTCGACGACCTGCCGTGGTGGTGGGCGGACGCGAGCGACAGCAACACGATCGACATCGCCGGGCTGCCGGCCGGCCCGCACAAGGTGAAGATCTCGCTAGTCGATCCGGACCACAACGTCTTCCCGGGTCAGGTGACGACGCTGACGTTCATCGTGCCCGAGCACGCCAAAATGAAGCACGACGGCCAGGACCAATGAGTCTCGCTCGGCGAGAACAACTAGGAGAGTTCCATGCTTAACGGAAAGACTGCCCTCGTCACTGGCGGGACTTCGGGGATTGGCCTCGCCACCGCCAGGCTGCTGCACGCCAACGGTGCGCGGGTCGCCATTTCAGGCCGCGAGTCTGATGCTCTTGAGCGGGCGCGCAAGGTCATCGGCGGCGATGTGCGCACATTGCAGACGGACGTGCTTTCTCTAGATGCCCTCCAAAAGATGGCTTCGGACGTGCGGCAAGCCTTCGGCGCGCTCGACGTCTTCTTCGCTAATGCGGGCGTAGCCTATGTCACACCGCTGGCGACGACCAGCGAAGCGCAATATGAGCGCCTCATGGACACGAATGTCAGGTCCGTGTTCTTTTCCATTCAGGCAGTCGAACCGGTCATGCGCGAGGGCGGCTCGATCATCCTGAACACAGCTTGGCTGAACCAGATCGGTGTCCCCGGTCGTGCTATCCTTTCGGCTTCGAAGGCGGCGGTTCGCTCGTTCGCACGCACCTTGTCGGCCGAACTCCTTGGCCGGCGCATTCGCGTCAACGCAGTCAGCCCGGGCCTGATAGAGACACCCATCCTTCGGGGCGTAGGCCGATCCGAGCATCCCGGGCAGACTGAAGATGAATTCCGCGAATATATTGCGGGCGCAAGCAAGCTGATTCCTCTCGGACGGCTCGGAAAGCCCGAAGAAATTGCCGCTGCCGTGCTGTTCCTCGCCAGCGATGCATCGAGCTATATGCTTGGATCGGAAGTGGTTGTCGATGGCGGGTTCGCAGAACTGTGACAGTTCGCACGCCGCCACCCAGGCCCAAGGGATCCTTTGCCGCCATCGGTTCTTGCGAATCCTTTGACGCAACGCTGCAAGGATGCGACAGGTTCCGGAACGCCCCTTGCTGTGGCCCCGCGCTTTGGAGCGCCGGGCCGCGAGCCCCAAAGGTGCCTTCATCGACGGAGCAGTCTCGACGCAACCCACCGAACCATAGGTGAAGGCGGGCGTTTACCGATCATGTCAGACGCATTCGACTATTTCCGCGCCTACGCCGTCCGAGCTCTTTGTAAAGCGCGGTCGATGCCGAAGGGCCGGATGAAGCACCTGCAGCTTGTGGTCGGCCGGATCTATAACCTTCTCAAGAAGGAGGCGGCGTTTGGCCCGAACACGCAGCACCTGGATGACTTCCGGGCAGCGCAGAAGGTAGAAAGATCTCTGGATGGTCGCCCGAACGATCCGGCGGCTGGAACTCGCTTTGCCGCAACGAATCCTCATCGCGCAGAGCAGGAGGTTCGTTGAGTGGCCTCCCTCGACGCTCGCGGTGTGGCAAGTCTCCTGCGGGAATATGCGCAGCGCACCGCCCTGCGAGGCGGCAATCCCTACCGGGCGAAAGCCTACTCTCGGGCCGCCGACAGCGTGGCGGCCCTTGCCGTCCCTTTGGACGTGCTCATCGCCGAGGATCGTCTTACTGAGATCCCGGGGGTCGGCGACGCGATAGCCGACATCATCACCAAGCTTCACAAGACGGGCAGTCACCCCAGCCTCGAAAAGCTGCGGAAGGAGATTCCCGCGGGCGTGCTCGAGATGCTCGCTGTGCCCGGCCTTCGTCCGGAGAAGGTGCTGCGCCTGTACAAGGATCTCGGCATCGGCTCGCTCTCGGAGTTGGAGGCCGCCGCCAAGGATGACCGCATCAAGAAGGCGAAAGGACTCGGCGCCGCGCTGCAGACCAAGATCTTGCATAACCTGGCGATCGCCAAGAGCGGAGAAGGCCGCCTCCACCTGCACCGAGCCGCCGCTCTGCTGGAACATGCGAAGGACTCGATCCGCAAGTCCCGCCCCGAACTCAAGCGTGTGACGATCGCCGGCGAGTTCCGCCGCGGCTGCGAACTCGTTGGCGATCTCGCGATCGTTGCGGAGGCTGCCAAGCAGGTCAAGGCATCGACGCCACCGGCCGACGGGCTGCAAATCCGAGTATCTGACCGCAAGCACTTCGGCGCTGCTCTCCTCTTCGCGACAGGCTCCGCCACTCATATCGAACAACTCCAGGCTTTGGCGGCGGAAAAGAGGATGCGATTGGAGCCCGATGGCTTGCACAAGGGCCGCATGCTGATCGCCAGCGAGGAGGCTGAGATCTACCGCGCCCTCGGTCTGCCCTTCATCGACCCTGAGCTCCGGGAAGGGCGCGGCGAGATCGAGGCGGCTCTGAAAGGCAAGCTCCCGAAGCTCGTCACCGACCAGGACCTGCGCGGGATCCTTCACTGCCACACGGATGCCTCTGACGGCACCGAGACGCTGGAGACCATGGCTAAGGCCACGCGCCAGCGGGGCTTTGAGTATTTCGGCGTGGCCGACCATTCCAAGTCCGCCCACTATGCCGGCGGCCTCTCCGTCGAGGAGATAGCGCAGCAGCACTGGGAAGCCGACCGGCTGAACAAGCGCTTCGGCAAGGATTTCCGGATCCTGAAAGGCATCGAGTCCGACATTCTGGTAGACGGGTCGCTCGACTACGACGACGGGGTGCTTGAACGTTTCGACTTCGTCGTGGCCAGCATCCATGGCCGATTCAAGTTGGACCGCAAGGCGCAGACGCAGCGGCTGCTTCGGGCCATTTCCGATCCCCACACGACCATCATCGGCCACATGACCGGGCGGCAGCTCCAGCGACGGCCCGGCTACGAAATCGATGTCGAAAAGGTGCTGCGGGCCTGCGCCAAGCATGACGTGGTGGTCGAAATCAACGCGCACCCATGGCGTCTCGACCTAGATTGGCGCTGGCATCAGGCGGCGCTGGGATTCGGCTGTATGCTGAGCATCAATCCGGACGCCCACTCCATTCCAGAGCTCGACCACATGCACTGGGGCGTCCAGATGGCCCGCAAGGGCGGCGTCCCCGCCGATCGGATCCTAAACGCGATGACGCTTGCGGAGATCACGCGCTATCTGCGCCAGAAGCGGCGCTCGCTCGCCCGCGCCGCCTGATGCCGCCGGGGCACGATATGGTGGTCGAGGGGAGAGTCGTGGCGGTCGCCGCCGACCCGGGGCACCATTTCAGCAAGCCGATTCGGGATCGCATAGCTCTGGTGGAAGGCCATGGCGTCGAAGGGGACGCCCACGCCGGCCCCTTCGTCCGCCACCGCTATCTCGCCCGTCGTCAGCCACGCCTTCCCAATCTGCGGCAGGTTCATCTGGTCCCATCCGAGCTCTTCGCGTCCCTCTCGGATGCCGGCTTCTCAGTTGCAGCGGGAGAGCTCGGCGAGAACATCAACACCGCCGGCTTGGACCTCGAACGGATGCCGCTCGGGACCCTGATCGAGCTCGGGCCGGCCGCTATCGTTGAGCTAACCGGCCTCCAGACGCCGTGCGTCCTCATCGACCGCTTCCGAGCCGGCCTCAAGCGGCAGGTGCTCTCGTCGGCGGAAAGGGGCCCTCCATTCAAATCCGGCGTGCTGGTCGTGGTCCGGGCCGGGGGACCGGTCGTGGCCGGCGACAGCGCGCGGGTTCGCCTTCCATCCTCCTCGTTTCGGCCTTTGCCGGCCCTATAGAGCCCGTATCATGGCCCGAAAATCGACCCTGCCTCGTCGCCTGCAGCCCATGCTGGCCACGTTAACCGGTTCGCCGTTCGACGATGCCAATTGGGTGTTCGAGGACAAATTCGATGGTTTCCGCATGGTCGCGGAAATCCGGCGTGGTCGGGTTGCGCTCTACAGCCGCAACGGGAAAATCGTCAGCCACTCCTATGTCGAGGTCGCGAAAGCACTTGAAGACGTGAAGTCGGACGCCGTCATCGATGGCGAGCTCGTCGCGATCGGGAAGGACGGCGTGTCTCATTTCCAGTTGCTTCAGAACGCCCTGCACCATGAGGCCAAGCTTTCGTACTGCATATTCGACCTCATGTTCGCAGACGGCGAGGACCTGCGTGCGCTGCCGCTTCTCGAGCGCAAGAAACGTCTCAAAGCCATTTTGCCGCGCCACAAGCTGATCGCGTTCAGCAAGCACCGCAAAGGCAGTGGCACAAAGTTCTTCGCAGAAGCCGAGCAGAGACATCTCGAAGGCATCATGGCCAAGCCCGCCGACAGCCCGTACGCGTCCGGACGCCGGACCGCCGATTGGCTGAAGGTAAAGACCGCGCAGCGGCAGGAGGTCGTGATCGCCGGCTTCACCGCCCCGAGGCGAACCCGGCCTTTCTTCGGCGCGCTCGTGCTGGCAGTACGCGAAGGGGATGCATGACGGTACATCGGCCACGTCGGCACCGGATTCAGCCACCAGGTTCTGGAAGAGCTTCACGGCAAACTCATGAAGCTCCAGACAGCCAAGTCGCCCTTCACTGCAAAGGTAAAGGACGAGCGGGTCACGACCTGGGTGCGTCCTTCGTTGGTCGCAGAAGTGAAGTTCGCGGAGTGGACCAGCAAGGGCGAGCTGCGCCAGCCGGTCTATCTCGGCCTGCGCTCCGACAAGAACCCCAAGGACGTCGTTCGCGAAAGGAGCCGGTCGCGACATTAATGCCGCCCAGACGAAGCGTTCGACTGAGAGTTCAGCCGGCGGTGCGCTCGGGTGCCGAAGGCCACGGCGGCAGTGGCGGTAGCCCGAGAGCCTTGCGTACAGGTCCGAACGATCGCCGGTGAGCGGCGCATGCGCCGAGCCTGGCGAGTGCGTCGTAATGAGCCGGCACCGGGTAGCCCTTGTGATCGGCGAAGCCATAGCCGGGGTAACGCAGGTCGAGCGTCCGCATGACTCTGTCCCGCTCGACTTTCGCGAGGATGGAGGCGGCGGCGATGCTGGCGGACTTGGCGTCGCCTTTAACGATGGCCTGCTGAGGGATGTCGATTTCCTTCAACCGCTTCGCATCGATCAGCAAGTGCTGCGGCGTCAACCCCAGTCCCCGGACCGCACGCTGCATAGCCTGGATGCCCGCCCAATAGATATTGATCGCGTCGATCTCCTCGACATCGACGAACGCCACACACCAACTCTCGGCCTTTTCCTTGATCTCCTTGGCGAGTTCTTCGCGAGCCGCAGCGTCGAGTTTCTTCGAGTCGTCGATTCCGACTATCCGCGTGCCAGGTTTCAGGATCACCGCGCCAGCGGACACTGGCCCGGCGAGAGGGCTCATTCCAGCCTCGTCCACACCTGCCACGGCAAAGTAGCCACTTTCCCAGAGAGAGGTCTCGAAGCGGAGCATCTTGCGAAGTCGCTGCCCTTCGGACTTATTCTCGAAACGGCGTTTATCGATTGAAGCGAGAATGGCACGCGCTCCCGCACGGGTGTCTGCCCGCAAGGTCTGCTCGACGCTGGCCTCGAGCGGTCTTTTCTCGACGACATAGCGCTGACGCAATACATCGAGTGAGTACTGGGACATTACGGCCTTCGCGAAGATTGACTGTGGGGAGCGTGTCAATGAACTTTATGGCAATTGTCTGAAGTTCAAGCCATGCCTTTGTCGATTGCGCGGCGGCTTGTCGGAAGGAACCGGGCCGGCACTCATCTGAGGTTCGGATATTTTGCGCTGCCGCGGTCCTGGGACCATGGCGAATTCCGCACAGGGAGCGTTAACGTGCACGCCGCCGCCAATTGCTCGGGGTGTCGCCCGTCAGCTTCTTGAAGGCGGCGGCGAACGCGGTCTGGGAGGCATAGCCGAGCGCGACCGCGATCGAGATGACCGACGCGTCGGTGTTGCGAAGCATGTTTTTGGCCTCCTCGTGCCGTTGCTCGCGCCGCCATGCATGGGGGGAAAGCCCGGTGCTTTCCTTGAAGGCTCGGCAGAAGTGGAATCGCGAAAGACCAGCATCAGAAGCGAGCGCCGCGAGCGATACGTCCGCATCGTTATCCGAACGCAGGCGCTCGATGGCGCGGCGCAACACTATCGGTGAGAGGCCGCCAAGCGTCGGCTGGAACGTGGTCGGCACACCGACATGCGCTGTCAGCAGGCGCGTGGCCACGAGGTCCATTAGCTGATGCCTGAAAAGTGTATCCAGGCCATTGCCGTCCATGGCGCCGGCCGCGGTCAGGAGTAATCGGGATGTAATGGGATCGGGCTGCGCCGTTCGCTCCAGGAGATCGGTTGAGGTGGCGCTGTCGAGCTCGCTTGCAACCCGCTCGAGCGTGGTGTGCGGAAGATAGAGTTGGACGACATCGACGGGCTTCGGAATATCCCACCGGGAGCTCGATCCTTCGGGAATGATGATCACGACTCCGGGGCGAAACGTACCGATTGCAACCGCGCTTCCCGTCCGCCGCACTATGCGCTGCACCGTGCCGTTGTACGCCATGATGACGTGATGGCTCATGGGGCCGACGACGTCGTGCAGCGGGTCATGCTTCCAGTGGGCGATTCCGGCGCCGGAGGAATCCAAGGCCATGTCAAATGGCGTGGTTCCCAGCACCCGCGCCAGTTCCGCACTAGGGTGAGGTCGCTCGGCATTGCGCGGAGTGACTTGGCACGCCTCAGGCGCAGCTGACGCGTCCTCCAAGGAATCGCGCAAGATGTGCTTGTTCATGAACGTATGCTCGCCTCAGCGGGAATGCGGGTTGGGGCCGTGAACCGGCCTGGCTGGGTTCGTTGGGGGATTGCGCACGTCAATGCGCGTCGGGTGCAGGGCGGGCAGAACCCTTGTTCCCGAAGGATGGGAAAATGTGTACAGTTTCGAGCGGAAAAGACCTTGCAGCGGACCTGAATTGCGATTGAGTTTTCCTTGGCTTCTTGTCCAAGAAGGACCACAAGTGCCGTTTCTGTTCGAAGATTATCGCCTGGATGCCGAGCGGCGCGAGCTCAAGCGAGGCTCCGAGCTCATCGCGGTTGGACCGAAGGTGTTCGACCTGCTGCTCTTCCTGGTCCGAAACCGCGAACAGGTCGTGACAAGGGACGATCTTCTGGAGGCGGTGTGGGAAGGACGCATCGTGTCCGAATCCACGCTGACCAGCCACGTCAATGCCGTGCGCAAGGCAATCGGGGACACCGGCAAAGAGCAACGCCTGATCCGGACGGTTTCTCGCAAAGGCCTCCGGTTTGTTGGCCACATCACCGAGGAGGAATTGCCGCGAGCCTCGGTGCAACCTGTAGAGAACATCCAGGAGACAATCAGGGCCTTTGAGGTCGATGCGGCTACTGGAGCGCGAGAGGCTGCGCCATTTCTTGCCGCCGCGGCAGAGAGCCCGCCTCCGCTGCCGGACAAGCCTTCAATTGCGGTGCTTCCGTTCCAGAACATGTCCGGCGATGTCGAACAGGAATACTTTGCCGATGGAATGGCCGAGGACATCATCACGGCGCTGTCCCGTTTCAAGGAGCCATTCGTCATCGCCCGAAACTCCAGCTTCACCTATAAGGCACGCGCCGTCGACGTTAAGCAAGTGGGGCGAGAGCTTGGGGTGCGCTACGTGTTGGAAGGGAGCGTTCGCAAGGTGGCAAATCGGGTGCGCATCACGGGACAGCTCGTCGATGCCGCCACAGGGGCGCATATTTGGGCCGACCGGTTCGATGGCGAGCTCGGCGACATTTTCGAGTTGCAGGACCAGGTGACCGAGAGCGTTGTCGGGGCAATCGCGCCCGCGGTGGAAAAGGCCGAGATCGAGCGCGCCAAGCGCAAGCCGACCGCCAGTCTCGACGCCTATGCCCTCTATTTGCGCGGTCTCGCCCAGCTTCATCAGTTTGGCAACCGGCAAGCGAACGAGGAGGCATTGCGCCTGTTCAAGCGTGCGATCGAGCTCGACCCGGAGTTCGCCTCCGCCTACGGTCGTGCAGCCTTTTGCTACCTCATTGCGAAAATCAATGGCTGGATTCCGGACACGGCGAACGCGATTACCGAAGTGAAGAAGCTCGCCCGACGGGGAGTCGAGTTGGGCAAGGACGACCCGATCGCGCTCTCCGCCGGCGGAAATGCCCTGGCGTTCGTCGTTGGGGATCTCGGGGTAGGTGCCGGCTTAGTCGATCGCGCGCTTACGCTTAATTCCAATTTGGCTGAGGCGTGGAATTTCGGCGGCTGGGTGAAACTCTGGCTCGGCGAGCCGGAATCGGCGATCGAGCGCTTCTCGCGCGCCATTCGCCTGAGCCCACTTGATCCTTGGCTGATGGCAATGCGAGCCGGAACCGCGTATGCACATTTCTTTTTGGACCGCCATGACGAAGCGGCATCATGGGCGGCAATGGCTTTGCAATGCAGTCCAGACTATGGACCTGGATTACGTATCACCGCCGCGAGCAACGCAATGGCCGGTCGGCCGGAGCAGGCTCAGAAGGCAGTGGCTCGGTTGCGTGAACTGAGCCCCACGCTGCGGCTTTCCAATTTCAAGGACGTGATTGGCCCTTATCGACGTGCTGAGGACGTCGCGCGATATGAAGAAGGATTGCGGAAAGCAGGGCTGCCCGAATGATCGTCCCAGCCAATTGCTCGCCGTCGGCAACGAGGTGATCTAATAAGGGCGACTGCCGCCAATGGCGCTGAGCGCATGTGCTCGGGTTGGCTTTTCCTGTAACTCGGCCGTCAGATGGGGCGGATGCTGCTGGCCAACGTCGAGCTGTGTGTGAGCCAACTGGCCTTTGTTAGTCTTTCGCTCGCCGCGACAAGTCGGCTTTCGAGAAGTCGGGTTCCTCTGCGGGGTGGCTTGTGTGCAAGGCGTCGATAGCATGCGCCGCGAAGATACTTGTGCTGAACATTGCGAGGATGGTTATCAACATTTTGATGGATCCACGTTCATCATGAGTTCAAAACGAGGAGGCCATTTCGCCTCCGCTTCTGTTGGTGTCACGACGACGTTTTAGCGAATTGGCGTGCTTTCTGCGCCAGAGCGATTGGCGCAACTGTAGAGAGATTGCTGTTAGTACGATTGGCTACCAAACAGCGGCCGGATCCTGAAGCGTATTTCTCATGAATAGCGACCGACGCATGACCAGCACCGAACATACGGGTGCGAAACAACGCCAAACATTATTTTCTATTTCGCTCCTGCGGGCGTCAGCGGGCCTGGCGGCGCCGCTCGCATCAGGCCGATCAGCAGCAGCCCGAGGATCGCAGCCCAGAACGCGACCTGGAAGCCGTCGATAATCGAGAGGACGTTCGCTTCACGCCGCACCAGCGACCCCAGCATCGTCGTTGCCCGCGCCAGCGTCGTCTCCGCGGCGGCGCTATGCTGGGCGACCCGGCCGGTCATTCGACCGAGCGCCTGCGCCACCTCGCTGTCGCCGGCAGCAACGTGCAGGCCGATCAGATGCGAATGGACCTGTTCGCGAACCCGCAGCCATGTGGCCATCGCTGTCGCCGCAACCTCGATCACGTCCAGCCGTAGGACCTGGATGTAGGCGACCAGAGCGGTTGCCTGCGCCGGGTTCGAATTCGAGAGCATGAAGATCAGGAGGGCGGTGAAGGTGAAGCCCTGGCCGACGGACTGCACCAGCGCCATCGCTGTGAAATCGTCTGGCGCCCAGTCGTGCGTGATGCGGGTGCCCATCCAGGCGGCTATCGCGAAGCTCGCCATCCCGAGCAAGGCCACGATCCGGGCGTCGACCCGGCGAAGCAGCCAGACGGCGGCGGATACTGTGACTACCAGCGGCAATGCCGTGTAGAGGAGGAGAACTCCGCCGGCCTGCTCGGGCCGAAGCCCGGCGACAACGGTCAGGAAGTTGGGGACCAGTATGATGTTGGATAGGCTCGTGACCATGTAGGTCGTCAGGGTCAACAGCAGCAGAGCGACGTTTCGTGACATCAGCACCGTGGGGCTTGCCCATGGCTTCGGGACGATCGCCTCGTTGACGAAGAAGGCGAAGACGAGCGCGGCGCCACCAGCGATCAGCCCGGTCACGACGCCGGATTCGAACCAATCCAACCTGTTGCCCTGGTCGCAGCCGGCGTAGATCAGGGCAAGACCAGTGCCGAGCAACAGCATGCCGCCCCAGTCGGCCTGCTCTATAAGCTGCCGATTGATGCCTTCCCGGGGTGTGCCCAGCCAGGTCAGCAACGCCATGAGCAGGGCGATCACGGCGTCCTGCCAATACAGCCACTGCCAGCCAACATGATCCACATAGAAGCCCACCAGCGACACGCCGGCGTTGCCAGTGAAGGTCAATCGGAAGGAATAGGCGGCGAGGCCGACGATCCACCATCGCACCGGCAGATTGTGCAGGACGATCATGATCGTCGCCGGAACGAAGACGCCCAGCAGAAGCCCGTGAACGAAGTGGAGGGTCAGCAGTGCCTGGTAGTCACGGACGAAGGGAATGGCGAGCGAAGTTGCGACATAAAGCAGGCTAGGCCCAACCAGCACGCGACGCAAACCGAAGACAGTGGCAAGCCAGGCGGGACGGCGGGAGCGATGAGGATCTGCGGCGCAGTCGCAGTCGTTGCCAACCATGCCCCCTCGTCGAAGCTTAGCCCGAACGCGCCTCTCAGGTCCGGCAGCCCAAGCGCGAACAGCCGCACGTCGAAGCTCGCGATGAAGGCGCCGAGCAGCACGGCTCCGACGGCGAGCCGAGGATAGTGGGAGGAGCGGCCGGGGGATACGGAGCCAATAGTGATGGTTGCAGTCGTCATCACGCGCCTCGATCAACCCGGATGCGAGTGACGACCGACATGCCCGGCCGTAACCGGTCGACCATGGGCTGGCCCGGGTCGAAGGAGATGCGGACCGGGATACGTTGCACCACCTTCGTGAAATTCCCGGTCGCGTTGTCAGGCGGCAGCAGGGCAAACGTCGATCCGCTTGCTGGCGAAATGCGCTCCACACGGCCGCGCAGGCGCACGCCGGGGAACATGTCGACTGTGACGTCGACCGGATAGCCCGGCGCCACGCGCGTAAGCTGCGTCTCCTTATAGTTCGCCACCACGTAGACGTTCGGCAGGGGCACCACGGCAATCAGGTTGCTCCCGACGTTGACGTAGTTGCCTTCCTGGACCATGCGCTCGCCAACGACGCCGTCGAATGGGGCCACGATCCGTGTATACCCCAGACGCAGTTGCGCCGTGGTGAGGTCCGCCTCGCTGGCACGGAGCTTCGCTCGCAGCAGATGCTCCTCGCCGTTGAGAACCTCGAGCTCGCTGCGCTGCGCCTCGATCGTCGCTTCGGTTGCCGCTACAGCGGCGCTGGCGGTGTCATGCGCGGCCGTAGCCTGCTCAAGTCGCTGCTTGGTGCCGGCGACGCCGCCGCGAAGAAGCTGCTCCTGGCGTTCCAGCTCCTGCCGCGTTTCCAGCTCACGGGCGAGGGCGGACCGGCCCTGTGCCTCGGCCTGGGCGATGACGGCTCGTTGATGGGCCTTCTGACTCTCCAGCTTGTCGAGAGTGGCTTGGGCTGCGGCGACGCTCGCCTCCGCCTGGGCGACGACCGCGTTATAATCCGCCGGCTCGATCTCCATCAGCAGTTCGCCGGCTCTGACGCGCTGGAAATCCCTCACCAGAACCTGCCTGATGTTGCCGCTTACCCGAGCGCTCAAGCGCGACATCTCGGCATGAACCGTGGCATTGTCGGTCGTCTGGACCGCGCTCGCCCCGACCCAGGCGTCCCAGCGGGCCGACGTCATGAGAACGAGTGCTGCCGCTGCGCCGACAGCCGCCAGCGGTATGATCAGGGGTCTGAGGCCGCGCGAAGGGGTGCCCGGATCGGATCCCTTGGGGGCGGACTGAACCCTGGCCTGCGCCGGCCCGGACTCAGCCGCGGGGAGTTCGTTCTCGGCTGCGCTGGCTTCAGCCGGGGTCGCGGCACGGGCGGCTTCGGAGATTTTTGTGACGGCATTCATGTCGCTTCCCTCCATGTACCTCGCCGGTTCATTGACGCTTATCGCGCGGTCCAACCGCCATCGACGGAGATTGCCGTGCCGGTGATCTGGTCTGCCGCGGCCGAGCACAGGAAAGCGACCGTGCCGCCGAGTTGTTCGGGAGATGCGAAATCAAGGGATGGCTGCTTCTCCGCGAGAAGCTCCTCGGTGGCTTGCGTCTGAGTGATGCCCCGCTGCGTGGCGATGTCGCTGATCTGCTTCTCGACCAGCGGCGTTCGTACCCAGCCGGGGCAGACCGCGTTGCAGGTCACGCCGCTTCCGGCGGTCTCGAGGCCGACCACTTTGGTAAGGCCGACGAGACCATGCTTGGCAGCCACGTAGGCCGCTTTGTGGGTCGAGGCGACGAGGCCGTGCGCAGAGGCGATGTTGACGATCCGCCCCCAACGCTGCTGCTTCATCTGCGACACGGCCGCCGCGATTGCGTGGAATGCCGCCGACAGATTGATATCGAGGATGGCCTGCCACTTGGCGGCCGGGAATTCATCCACCGGTGCAGTGAACTGGATGCCGGCATTGTTGACGAGGATGTCGAGGCGGCCGAATTTATCGACCGTCGCCTGGATCAATCCGCGCACGGCCTCGCCCTTCGACATGTCGGCGCCATCATAGACGCAGCGCACGCCGTGATCGCGCTCTATGCCGCTGCGGATGGCCTCGATCCCATTCGCGTCGCCGAAACCGTTGAGCACGATGTCAGCACCGACCCTGGCGAGCTCTCTGGCGATTCCAAGCCCGATGCCGCTGGTCGATCCTGTGACGGCTGCTACTTTGCCCTTCAACATGGCAGATTCCTTTCAACCTCGATCTTGCAGTGGAAGCTTGCGGTCCGTCCGCATGGCCTGCGATTCAATCCTCGGACGATTTATTCGCTTTTGACTCGCGTCCGACCCGATCAGCACGGGAGGTTCGTCGTACCCGTTGCGACTGCTGTAGAAGATGAGGGTCATGAGCCCGCATCCGACGATGAGCGAGAAGAGCACGCCGGCAGCCATGGCGAAGTAGCCGGCTGCCGAAACCTCGACCCCGTCAGCAAGCGTCCAGCCGACGTAGGCGACGAAATCGGTCGCCACCAGAAGCAGGACGAGCACCAGGATGATCGTCCATGAGGCGGCGCCGGAACGTGCCGGAGCAGAGCGTCCGGCGAGCGGATGAAGCTCCGTCGTGGCGTTCTTCTCGGGAGCATCGGAAGGGATACGCATAGTGTTCTCCTGATCTAAGCGCGACGCGAAAGTTCAATCGCGGCGATGGATGTCGTGGGTGACGATGCCGAGCTCGGGCGGCGGCGGATCGAGGCGCCGTCCGTCGGCGAGCGTGCGGCGGATGTCTTCCAGCCCGCTCTGCCAGTGGGCGCGCATCGCGCTCAGTCCGAACTCGTAGTCCCTCGAATGGCCTTCGTGGAGCTTGGTCTGGTAGATCAGGTGGATGATGTTGTGGGAGCGATGGCGGGCCATATCCGCGATCGCGCGGATTTCCGGATCCTTCTTGGCGGCCTCGGGCAGTCGCTCGATTACCCGCTTCAGCGCCTGACGCATTTTCTGCATGCGCAGCGCCTGGTCGGTGACGGCGCGCGTGCGGCTCGAATATTGAATGTCCTTCTGCCGGCTCGATACATCCATCATGTCGTAGGGAACGCGGCCTCTGGCCGACCAAAGGTCGATCTGGAACGTCAGAGTGTCGCGCGGTTCGCCGGACAGCACGCGTGACAAGGGTGTGTTGGAGACCACGCCGCCATCCCAGTAGTGCTCGCCCTCGATCTCGACGGCAGGAAACCCGGGCGGCAGGGCGCCGGAGGCCATGAAGTGCTTCGGGCAGAGCCGGCGTTCGGCGGTGTCGAAATACGTCAGGTTGCCGGTGCGGACGTTGACCGCGCCGACGCTGACGCGCACCTCGCCGGAGTTCAGCCGGTCGAAATCGACGAGCGTCTCCAGCGTCCGGTGCAGGGGCGCGGTGTCGTAGAAGCTGGTCGCCGCATCGCCCGAGAACGGCGAGAAAAGGGGAGAAGGGAAGCGCGGCCGGAAGAAGCCGGGCTGACCCTGAAACAGCGCCCGCATCGCCGCCAGCGCATTGCGGATCGAGTGTATGTCGAAAGCGAAAGGCAGGGCATTGGCCAGTCCTTCCCCGGCCGGCCATTCGATCGACTGGGCGCAGATGATCTCCCAGAACTCGCGCAGGCGTTCCACGCGCTCTTCTTCCGGGGAGCCGGCGATGATGGCAGCGTTGAGTGCGCCGATCGAAATGCCGGCCAGCCAGTTCGGCCGGATCCCGGCCTCATGCAGGCCCTCATAGACGCCGGCCTGATAGGCGCCGAGCGCGCCGCCACCCTGCAGGACCAACGCCACGACGTCGTAGGGCAGTGACCGGGTCTGCTGCGCTACCGGATAAGTCTGTTCGCGCATCACGTTCAACATTGCAGGGCTCCTTGGATGGTGATGACGGTTCAACCGGCGTCGGCTCCGATCAGGATTTCGGAAACAGTCTCCCGCGAGCGCGCCACCGCGGCCGGACTGAGATAGTCGTGGACCACGGCGCCGAGCCCGAGCGTGAGATCGGCAACGACGTGCTTTGCCGACAGCACCTGCAGTACCGGCAGCTCCGCGACTGGCGCAAGCGCGTGCGAGTGGAGGTCGAGCGCAGCCGGGCCGGTCCATGCGCCTTTCACGGCGATATCCTCGCAGTGGTAGCGGACCAGCTCGCAGATGCGCGCGGTGCCGTCGACATGCGGAATGATCTTGAGCAGGAAATTCGGCGCGGCGAGTTTCTTTGCCTCGGTTGCGGCGTCGAGGGCGCGATGCTTGTAGCCCATCGTGCCGGTCGCGATGCGCACCGAGCCGTAGTTCAGCGTGCCGACCAGCGTGTCGATCTCGACGGCGAGCTTGGGCTCTGCCAGCTTCTTGGGAAAACCCCACAGCTCGCGTCCGCCCGCGATCGGCGGATGATCGTTGAGGAACATCTGGTGGACGAAGCTGCCGCACTGGCCGCGAAACGAGACCGGGATGACCTGGCCACTCTCGGTGTAGTCGCCGAACCCGGTGGAGTCGGGCATCCGGATGAATTCGTAATTCACCACTGGCTCGGACACTTCCAGCGGCTCGGGCACGATGCGGCGCAATGCCTCCGGATCGGTGCGGTATTGGATGATGAAGTATTCGCGGTTGACGAACCGGTAGGGGCCGGGCGGAAAGGCCGGATTCGTCAACGGCATGGCGAACGCCCCCGTGCGCACGGTCTCGTGTTTCATCGTCGTCAAGCTCCAGATTGATCCAAGTGAAAGGGCCGCGCCCCGCGTTCGAAACGCGGCCGATAGCAGTCAATAGTCCCAGGCGGCCGGCACCCAGCGGAAAGCGTCGCCGGCAACCGCCACATGTCCAATGGAAGGGAACGGCATGTGCGTGGCTACCAGCAGACCGCCGGTTTCAGCCACTTCCCGCAACAGCTTGATGCGAACGCGAACCGCTTCCTCGGGGTCGTGCTCGAAGCCGTTGAACCAGTCGGGGTGTTCGAACCCGACCGTGAACACGAGGTCGCCGGCGAATGTCAGTTGCTCGCCGCCGGAAGTCACGCGAACGATGCTGTGCCCGGGCGTGTGGCCGCCGGTGCGCGTAACGAGTACGCCAGGGGCGACCTCGTGCTCATCCTCGAAGGTCCGCAACTGGTTGCGATACTCCGCCGCGAACTTCTTGGCCGTCTTCCGGAGCGCGTCGGGAAACCCGTCCGGCATCGAGACGCGCGAGAAATCCGGAGCCTCCCCAGAACTTGACCTCGGCGGCCGCCACGTGGATGCGAAGGTCAGGGCGCAGCCGCGCTTTCACTCCGTCGATGAGCAGCCCGCCAACGTGGTCCATGTGCATGTGGGTCAGCACCACGTCGGTCACGGCTGCGAGGTCGACCCCCGCGGCCTCCAGTCGATGGATGACGTGCCCGGACTTCTCCAAATCCGGAAACTCCGTTCCCATCCCGGCGTCGATGAGGATGGTCCGGTTGCCGCTGCGCACCACGACCACGTTCAGCGCCCAATCGAACGCGTCCGGCGGCAGGAAATTCTCCTTCAGCCAGGCCGCCCGCACCGCCGGTTCGGCATTGTGGGCCAGCATCGCACCGGGCAGCAGCAGCACGCCATCGCTGACCACCATCACGTCAATGTTGCCGATCTTCAGCGCGTAGCGCGACGGGACCAACTCGTCGACCTTTGATCCAGCGGAGGGTGAAGTCATGGGCAGGTTCATGTTCGTCTCCCGTTTCATGTATGGCTGCTGGCTGGTTTCCCTGGAGCAGGCCGCGCAGCCAGCACGGAGCGCGGCCCGTTTCGCGTGAAGGGTCTAGAGGAAGCCAGTCACGTCGGTCACACGCTCCGGATCGGCCGAGGCAAGCGCGGCGGCGCGCTGGGCCTTGGGCGGATAGATCCAGACGGTGTTGATCTCCTGCTTGGTCTTCTTGGCAACGTCGCCGACCATGGCCACCTTGCGTTCCCAGCCGGTCGTGAAGAGCGCACCGGCCTCGCCAAGGTCCAGGCAGGTCACGTAACCCTTCTGGTGGTAGCGTTTGGTTGGGACCCCCAGCAGCTCCGCGGCAGCGTTATTGCCAGCGAACGCGCCCATGCGCGTGGCATGCTGGCAGGACATCAGCGCGTAGTTGCCGTCGCTGTCGCAGGCGGCGCGCGCGGCGTCGCCGGTGGCAAAGACGCCGTCAACTCCCGGTACGCGCAGATCGCGGTCGACCAGCAGCCGGCCGAAATTGTCGCGTTCGGCAGGAATCTGCTGGGTCAAGGGTGCGGCGCGAATACCGGCCGCCCAGATTACGGTCTCGCTTTCGATGTGCTCGCCGCTGGAGAGCGTGACGCCCGACCCGTCGAGCGAGGCGACGCCGGCACCTAGCCGCGTCTCCACGCCGAGCTTGCGCAGGGCGTCCTCGATGACGGGGCGGGGCCCTTCGCCCATGTCGGGAGCGATCGCAGAATTGCGGTCGACGATGATGACGCGCGGCTTGGCGTCCTTGCCGAAGATCTCGCGCAGCCGCGCCGGCATTTCGGTTGCGGCCTCGATGCCTGTGAAACCGCCGCCCGCCACGACGACGGTATCGCGGCCGTTCACGGCCGGGCGCTTGGCGAGGCCTTTCAGGTGCTTGTCGAGCGCTACCGCATCATCGAGCGAGTCGACGGCATAGCCGTGCTCGGCGAGCCCCGGAATCTTCGGACGGAACAGTTTGCTGCCGGTGGCCACGACCAGGCGGTCGTAGGACAGCGTCTTCCGCGGTCCCTTGCTAGTTGCGATCTGCACCGTGCGTGACTTGGTGTCGATCGTCTCGGCGCTGCCCTGCACGTAGTTGACGTCGACCGCGTTGAGGACATCCAGCAGCGGCGCCGTCAGGGTCTCCGGCTTCCGCTCGTAAAGCCGCGGGCGGACGACGAGCGTCGGCTCCGGCGCGACCAGCGCGATCTCGAGCTCTTCCGGCGAAACGCCCTGGATGTCGCGCAGGCGGGCGGCGGAGAGGGCGGCGTACATGCCGGCGAAGCCGGCGCCGATGATGACTAATCTCATGTGTTTTGCTCCTTGGTTTGGACTTCCGAAAGTCCGCGCGCTACCGCCGCCGCCCTTCACCAAGGGCGGCGATCGACGACGACGCGAAGGCGTGAAACGAGGGCGTCAGCCCGTTATGGGGGGAGGCACTCCGGCGAGCGCGCTGACATCGGAGACTTCAGCGACCAGCCTTGTCGGAGAACGACGGGCTGAGCCGAGCCCAGAACCCAATCCTGGTAGGGCAGCGAAGGGCGGTCCCTGGTCATGACGGAGATCCCGGGATAGGTCCTCTGCAGGGATTGCACCGGGATCTCCACCTCCTCGCCCGTTGCTGAGGTGAAGCGCACGGCCAGCGAAAGTCCGTACACGATCGCTGTGGCAAGGCCGCGCCGGCGCGACGTGATTGCAAGCTGGTTGATGAAGGTTTTCCGGATCATCGTCGATCTCCACCGGCGTTCGTTGGACGGTGATGGTCTAGTCCGTCTCGCGTACCGCTGCCCCAGAGGGATTGCCGTACATGTCGAGCGATTGCTGCTAATGAACGCGTTTGCGCCGGTCGCTCGGGACTGGGTCAGTTTCCAGCCAGGGCTGATGCTTGGCGCGCCACTTGGGTCCGGGGCCGCGCATGTAGTGCAGCTCGGGCCGGTAGCTGTCGCGGATGTCCATGACCAGGTTGCGGACGACGCCTGCGAAGTCGGAGACTGTCTCAGCCGTCTTGCTGGCGAAATCGGAAACTGCGGACCAATGCGAGAAATTCAGTGCTATCGCGCGGGAATTGACGGTGCTCTTGCGGATCATCTTCCTTCTCCATCCAATCGGATGTGGGCATTGCGATGATCTAGCGTATCTGAGCCGCGGCCGCCCCAGAGCGATTGCGCTACCTGTAGAGCGATTGCTGCCAACTCATGTGCCTGCGGCAATCGCTTGGTGCTGCGGTCACCTCCTGTGACGAATGTGGCCGGCGAGGAACGGCCCAGTGCGGCTGCGTTAGGAGGACGTCTCGTCCGTATCACGCAGCATTTTCATGCGCCGCAGGGGCGTAGCTGGTTTCGACGGTCCAGGAGTCCTTGGGCTGGCTGTAGAGATGCCAGAACTGCTCGGCCACCGCCGAGGCCTCCTTCGATTCCGGAGACACAAGGGTACAGACGGTCACTGTCGCGACGTGAATTCCCTTGTCACGGAACGGTTCGAAAAGCGCGTGGGCCAAGGCGCGAATGCCGGCCTTGCCGATGCTGATCGAGAGAAATGCCGCGCTGGGAGCGAGTGCGAAGCCGCCTCCCGTCAACAGGATCGCACCCGATCCTTGCTCTTCCATCTTCGGAGCGGCAGCCTGTGCCGCCACGAGCGCTCCTCCGATGTTCACGGCGAGATCCTCGTTGAAGCTATCGCGAGGCTGTTCAGCCAGAGTCGCCTTGCGCGCGGAGGCGGCGTTGTAGTGCAGGACGTCGATCGAGCCGTGCTCTTTCTGAACTTCGGCGATCAGTTCGGCGACGCCCCTTGGATCGCTCGAGTCCACCTGTCGTGCGTCCGCCTTGTACCCTTTACTTGTCAACCTTTCGGCCAGCTCTTGCGTCCTGGCGGCGCTGCGGGCGGCCAAGACCACCTGGAAACCTTCTTTGGCGAACCGTTCGGCGGTCGCGAGACCCATTCCCGGGCCCCCGCCGATGCTGAGAAATGTCTTCATCGCCTGTCTCCTGTCGACGCTACAATAGAACGGTGAGACCACCGTCGCGGAAGCTCACCGCATGCGTTTCCGCCAATCGGTGGGGGTCTCGCCGGTCAGCTTCCTGAACGCCGCAGCGAAGGCGGTCTGGGAGGAATAGCCGAGCGCGGCGGCGACAGAGACGACCGACACGTCGGTATCGCGCAGCATGCTCATGGCTTGCTCAAGATGGTACTGGCGCAGCCAAGCATGCGGCGAGAGCCCCGTGCTCTCCTTGAAGGCGCGGCAGAAGTGGAAGCGCGACAAGCCGGCGTCGGCAGCAAGCGCGGCCAGCGATACGTCCGCATCGCAGTCCGAGCGCAGGCGTTCGATGGCGCGACCCAGTACCTTTGGCGACAACCCGCCCATGACCGGTCGGACCGCTGCAGGCGAGCCGGAGTGGGCCGCGAGAAGGCGCGTGGCCAGAAGGTCCGTCAGTTGGTGCCTGAACAGCGAATCCAGCGCGGCGCTGCCTTCCAGGGCGTCCGCCGCGCTCAGGAGCAATCGAGATGTAACGGAGTCGGGATGCGCCGTTCGCTCCACGAGGTCGCTGGGAGCGGCTGTTCCGGCTTCACGGGCTACGCGTTCCAGCGTTGTCTGCGGAATGTAGAGTTGGACGACGCTCAAGGGCTGGTAGATATCCCAGCGCGAGGATGAACCGGCCGGAATGATCGTCACGGTGCCGGGGCGCGTCATTCCGTTCACGAACTCCTTTCCGTCACGGCGCTCGAACCGGACCGGCTCGGCGGGAAAAGCCATGACGACATGATCGATCATCGGTTTGACGACGTCGTGCAGGGGGTCATGCCTCCAGAAGGTGATCACACCGCTGGACGGATCCGAAGCCATGCGCAGTGGCGCCATCTTGAGCACGCGCGACATTTCCTCGTCCGCGTGAGGGCTGTGCTCGCCGATCGGCAAATCGCGTGGCTGGGTCGGAGGCGCGTCCCGCTGATTGTGCGGAATATCTTTCAAGCGTGGACTGCTCATGGACCGTCCTCGTCGTTGAGGCGCACCCGGATCGAGCTTTCGGCCTCCGTTCTAGCCGTGGTCGGGTGCGCCGTCTTGCCTGAATTCGCCGTGGATTGTCCAATTCTGAACGGTCGATATGCTGGCAGGCGCCTAAAATCGCATTCCATTGGCGCAGCCGGCCATGGTCCATGCACGGGGCGCTGCGCACGAGATGGTCAGCACCGCTGACGTTCTTACGTGTCTCGGACGGCGGTGAAGCTTCGACGAAGCTGGACGACCGCTTTCCGAGGGCCGATAGTCCATGCACGGTGCGGGGATGACGACATCCGCCGCCCGGCGCGACCAGCAGGACCGGCCAATGGCGCAGAGTGGCTTCCACGGTCAGAAGTACAGAGAATTTCTCCGCCTTCGACAGGCACCGTCGTCGCTGACCACTCGGTCAATCCGTGGCGTCCACGTCGCTGTCACCGAAACTCGGGATGACAATCCCGTTCACGGTCTCTGCGGCGAAATTCCCCCCGAAGACGCGTACATTGTCAGCTTGAAACTTCGCGATTATCCCGATTGCGAATATTGGGAGCGCGGCAAGTGCGTGGTCAGGCCCGACGTCCGGGCAGGCGCGACGTATCTCTACGACCTGAAGTACAACCCGCGTTTCGTGATCGAAAAGCCGTTCCACTCCCTTCATTTCTATCTCCCGGCGCTGGCGCTCAACGGTGTGGCGGAAGACGCCGGCGTGCGTAGCGTGGGCCAACTCGACTGCCAGTTCGGCACCGGCTTCCGCGACGAAATCGTGCGTCATATCGGCGCGTCGCTCATGCAGGCATTGCGACGGCCGTCCGAGGCGAACCAGCTTTTCGTCGATCACATGATGCTTGCGCTCACGGCGCACGTCGCTGAGGCCTATGGTGGCCTGCATGTCAGCAAGCCGGCACGTGGCGCCCTTGCTCCGTGGCAGGTCAGGCGAGCTTGCGAAAGACTCGAAGCCAATCTCGCAGGAACGGTTTCGCTGCAGCAGATCGCGGCCGAGTTCGATCTGTCGGTCAGCTATTTCTCCCGCGCGTTTCGTGTCTCCACCGGTCTGCCGCCACACCGGTGGTTGCTTCGGCAGCGCATCAAGGTGGCCAAGCAGTTGATGGCCATTCGCGAGCTGACGCTATCGGAGATCGCGATTTTCGCCGGCTTCGCCAATCAAAGTCATTTCACACGGGTGTTTTCGTCCGCCGTCGGTGTGAGTCCCGGCATGTGGCGCCGCGAAAAACTCGGTTCGACGGAAGCTGAGGCATGAGAAGCTTGGTGAGGTCAGCCCCCTCCGATCCGTGAGGCGGCGTAGGCGGCGCAGCGGGCCGCAAATACCTCGTCGGGCGGATGCCCGATGCCTTCGGCGAGATTTGCCGGATCGAAGGCCAATCCGTTCCACACCTCGTTCGTCTCCAAACCAGTGATGACGATCGTGCCCAGCCGCACCGCTTCGCGCTTGTCCTCGTCCGGCCAGCGGATGGCGACGTCCATGATCGGGTCGCCCGGACGATCGAGCACCGCCATCACGCTGAAACGGACATCGCGTGCCGCGATGCGCAACTCGAGGTCATCTTTTAGGACGCCGGCGAGCGTTGTCCTGGCCTCGTCCTCGGTCACCGTGACCTGCGCGCCGACCGGCTCGACCTTAAACTTGATGAAGCGGGTTTCGCCCTTGGCATTTGTCGCGCGAAACGCGTGTACGCCCCAAAAGGTAGTGCGGGCAAAACTCCCCCGCTGGGCCCCGGCGGTGGGAAATCTCGTCCGACGGGGCTTTTCGCCGTTGGCGGAGGATAACGTATTGACTTTCGGGTCCGACCTGCCAGTTGATCCGGACATGCCCCTCCCTACGAAAGGCAGCATATGTTCGAGCATTCTCGCACCGTGAATTGGGGCGCTCTGCGTGAGGATGTCCGACCGCCGATCGACGTCTCCGAGCCTGAAAGCGAAGCCTCGCAGCACTCCATTCTCGGCGTCCGCCGTTGCGGGAAAGCCATCGTCCGCCGAGAATTGCGCCAGCACGCGCGATGGTCTTGTGAAGCTCAGCGATCTGGTGATCTCTGCCGCCCGCTCCGAGGGGAAATAGGTCCCGCGGACGCATTGGCCCTCTTCGGAAACCGCGCGCCGTCTTGGTGAAGGCCTGGTCACAGCAGTTGCGACCTAGAGCTGTTGATCGTATGCGAAATGATCGGATGCCCTCGTGTATGGGTTCGGGCCGCGCCAATGCGGATGCAATGCAACACGGGCGGGTAGCTGCCGCGTCTATGGTGCGCGGGGCACTATGATGCTTTTCCGGATCATCTTTCATCCGTGCGTCGGGCATGGACACGGAGATGATCTAGCGGACCGACGGTGCCGCCGCGCCAGAGCGATTGCCCCAGCTGTAGAGCGATTGCTGCCTTTCTTTCGTGTCCGCCCATCCCGCGTTTCGGTAGGCGGCCCCCCGGCCTGGCTGCCCGAATTCAATGGCTCACCTGCTTCAGGGGGCCTTTCGGTCGCTTCGCCAGCCAGACGACACCCGCGAAGATCAGAATGAGTATCGTCGCCATCGCGTAGAAATCATTGGTGGCGAGCATCACCGCCTGCGCATCGACCATCCTGGAGAACACGGCGAGGCCGGAGTCGGCCGGCAGTCCCGGTGGCGTCGCTGGAGTTGTCGCCGGATCGATGATCGAGACGAGGTTGGCCCGGTTCTCCTTGGTGGCATCCTCCCAATATGTGGAGGTGAGCGAGGCTCCGACCGCCATCGCCATGATGCGAATGAAGTTCTGCAGCCCGGAGCCGTTCGCTACTTTCTCCGGCGGGAGATCGGAGACGGCAAGCGAGGTCAGCGTCACGAGGCAAGCCGGTACGCCCGCTCCCAGCACGAACATCGCGATCGCAACGGACATGTAGTCGGCCTGCGCGTTGAGATGTGCCCGCATGTAGAAGGAGACCGCCAGCATCGCCATGCCGTAGCTGACGATAAGTCTCGGATCTACTTTCGCCATGAGCCGGCCGACGATCGGAGCCGTGATCACCGCCAGAATGCCCATCGGTGCCGTCGCGAAGCCAGCCCACGTCGCCGTGTATCCCATCATCTGCTGCAGCCAGAGCGGCGTCAGGACGATGTTGCCGAAAAATAGGCCGAACATCAGGCCCAGCGACACCGTCGACACGACCCAGTTGCGGGATCTGAACACCGAAAAATCGAGCACGGGCTCTTCGTCGGTCAATTCCCAGATGACGAGAGCGACCAGCGCAACGAAGGCCACGATGGCCGAACCGACGATGAACGGGGACGAAAACCAGTCCAGCTCGCGGCCCTTGTCGATCATCATCTGGAAGGCGCTAACGAAAACGACGAGCAAAAGTAGTCCGACGATGTCGAAGCGCTTGCTTTTGGTCGGGGTCTCGCGGCCACGCATCAACCACCACGCGATGCTGCCGACTGCCGCGCCGAACGGGATGTTGATATAGAAGATCCAGCCCCAGGCGTAGTTGTCCGAGATATAGCCTCCGAGGATCGGTCCGAAGATGGGAGCCACCACGGTCGTCAAACCCCATACCGCCAATCCGACGTTCGCCTTTCCCCTCGGAAAGATCGACATCAGCAGCGTGGAGGAGAGGGGGATGATTGGCCCGCCCACGACGCCCTGCAGAATCCGGAACAGCACCAGCAGGCCAAGGCTTCCCGACAGGCCGCACAGGATCGAGCTGATCACGAAGGCGACGACGCAGGCCGAGAAGAGGCGAACCTCCCCGAACCGTCGCGCGAGCCAACCCGTCAGCGGGACAGTGATCGCCTCGGCAACCGCGTAAGCCGTGATGATCCAGGTGCCCTCAGTCGTCGAAACACCGAGGTCGCCCGAGACCGTCGGCATGGCGACATTGGCGATCGTGGTGTCGAGCACCACCATGAAGTTGCCGAACGACAGCGCCGCGGCCGCCAGCACGAGAGTCGCCCCGCCCAGCGGCGGATGACCGGATTTGCGATGTCTTGTCTCTTCCGACATTCTAACGCGCACCCGACAGATCAATCGTCGCATGCATCGAGAGGCCCACGCGCAAAGGGTGCCTGGCGAGCTCCTTCGGATCGAGCCGCACCCGCACGGGAAGGCGCTGAACCACCTTGATCCAATTGCCCGTCGCATTCTGTGCCGGGATCGCGGCAAAGGCCGAGCCGGTCCCGCCGGCAAAGCCGGCAACGCGACCGTGGTAGAAAACGTCAGACCCGTAGAGATCAGACTTGAGAAGCACCGGCTGTCCGGGCTTGACGCGGCTGAGCTGCACTTCCTTGAAGTTGGCGTCGACGTACATGTCCTGCAGGGGCACCACGACCATGATGGGAGTGCCGGCCTGAACGCGCTGACCGTCGGCAACCCGGCGCTGGTCGACGATGCCGTCGATGGGCGCACGGATCACCGCACGAGCGAGATCAACCTTGGCCTGGTCCAGCTTTGTTTGGGCAGCGATGACCTCGGGATTCGTATCGACGGTGGTGTCCTCGAACAGCACCTGATTGGCTCGACGTGCGCCGGCGGCGGCGGCCCGGGCGGCCTCCGCGGCCTTGACGCGGGCCTCCCCCTGCGAAACCGCGGCCTGGGCTTGCAGGACAGCGGTCTCGTTGTCGTCGAGCCGTTGAACCGTGGCCCATCCGCCGGCCGCAAGTTTTTTCGACCGCGCCTGGTCGTTCAGGGCCTTGGCGAGGTCGGCCTGAGCGCGAGCGAGATCGGCACGTGCCGTTCCCTCATCCGCAGCGCGAACATCTTCCTGGCCGGCAAGATTCTCGTCGTTCGCGATGATTTGGCGGACTTTGCGCCGTGCCTGGCCCAAAGCTGCCTCGGCCTGCGCGGCTGCCAGCCGCAGATCCGTGTCATCGAGTTCGACCAAGGTGTCGCCGGCCCGGACATGCTGACTGTTGACCACCAGGACGTGCTTGACGGGCGCGCCGACGAGCGGCGTGACTTGGAATACCTCGACGTTGGTGTAGGCGTTCTCGGTGGTTTCGGTGTCTGGGGCGAGGAAGGTCGCCCAGCCCCACCGCCAATCCAACTGCGAACATGAGAAACAACCGTTTGCGCCGTTGCCTGTTCTGCACCGGTTGACCTGCGGGGACATCGTCCGCGATGCCGAAGCTCGATCCGTCCTCGCCCGGGGGGGCCGCTTTTGCGGCGGGATCAGGCGAGGACTTGGGGAATTGGAGCGCGCGCCGGGGATCGGCCTGGTAGCTCGTGGATGCCGCCTGCTTCGCGAGTTCCATATTCGCCATCCAAATGGTAATCGTCGTTACCGTTGACAGGTAAGGTAACGTACCGTACCGGTCAAGTTACGAATGTTGAACGGAGCCACCATGACAGCAGCGGCTCGCTCCAGGCGGCCGTCTCAAGAATACCGGCGCACCGCTATGCTCGAGGCGGCCGCTCAGGTGTTTTTCGAACAGGGTTATGCCGCGGCCAGCATCGACGCCATCATCGCGCGCATCGGCGGCTCGAAGCGAACCATCTACAACGAGTTCGGAAGCAAGGAAGGCATATTCACCGCCCTGGTTTCCGAGAGCGCGGACACCGCCCTTGCGGCGCTCTCCGTGGAGCAGTTCGCCGGCCGCAACCTCGGTGAGATCCTGCGCGACTTCGGGCGGCGACTGCTGGCGATCTACATGTCGCCTGCCGTCATCGGTATCTATCGATCGATTATGACCGAAGCGCCGCGGTTTCCCGAACTGGCGAAGGCTTTCTACGAAAAGGGACCAGGCCGCGCCTCAGCCCGCCTCGCCGAGGTGCTGGAGCAGGCAAGGGCCCGCGGGGAGATCCACGTCGAGGACTGCCATGCGGCGGCGGACCACTTCGTTGGGATGCTGCGCGACAACCTCCATCTGCGGGTCATCCTCGGATTGCGGCCACCGCCGTCCCCGGAGGAAGCGGAAGCCGCTGTGGCATCTGCGATCGGCATCTTCCTTCACGGAATCTATGGCGCGGTACGTCGGTCCGCCCCGAAGCGAGGCGCACGAAGGCGGTAAGGGCCGGCGTGCATAACCTCTTCGTGCTTGGCTACGCAGGCGCCGACTGTCGGATCGGGCGCGTGGAAACGACACATCGCTCGTATCGATCGCACCGATAGCCATGTTGCCGCCAGCGTCCGCTGCGGACCCTAGTGTACGCGCAAACTTCCGGTGTCGGGCGCGCACATCTTAACAGCAATATCTCTACAACCGCCTCAATCGCTCTGGGGCAGGCGTACGCTCGATCCGTTAAACGGTGAGCCTACCAAACATATGGAGGCGACAATGGCTCGGATCGAATTTGGAGACGCATCATGATACTGGGTACAAGCCTGGCGACGTTCACGATCGTGCACGTGATCATCAGCCTGATTGCAATCGCGGCGGGCCTGGTGGTGATGTTCGGAATGCTCGGCTCGAAGCGGATGCCGAGCCTCACTGCCGTTTTCCTTGCATCCACCATCCTGACCAGCGCTTCGGGGCTTCTGATTCCGCCGCTGCTGTTCGAGAAGCCGTTGCCGTCCCATATGATCGCCATCCTCTCGCTGGTTCTGCTGGGGATCGCCTGTTTCGCGCTTTACGGCACGAGGCTCGCCGGCTCTTGGCGCTGGATCTACGTGCTCTCCGCGCTCGTCTCGCTTTATCTCAACGTCTTCGTGCTGGTGATCCAGTCCTTCCTGAAAGTGCCGGCATTGCATGCGCTGGCGCCAAGCGTACCACCCGCCGAGCCGCCGTTCGCGATCGTCCAGGGCATCGTGCTGGTATTTTTCGTGATCGTGATCATTGGCGCGATCCGGCGCTACCGCCCGGCGTCGGCTGCCGCGGACATGCGCCCCCAACGAGACCTGAACCAGGCAGCCTGGAGCACACGCTCCCTCTCGACGCGCAAATGAGCCGTTCGTGCGGCTGCAGATCGATCAGTCTTGTTGACGATCGCGGACCGCCGGCAAAGCCTCGCGTATGGTATCGTTGAACGGGGCTGGGTGAGTTTATTTCGCTTCTCGCCCGGCCCAGCAGTGCGTAGAGCGATGCGCTCATGATCCCTTGAAGCTAGACCTGAGCACGTCTAACGACAACGGAGGATGTTGCGCGATCTTTAGAGGCTCTGCCAGTCACGCGTTGGAAGTGCGGAGAGCGACCGACGCGGGATTTGACGCCGTCTTTGACTGTCTGATGAGCCTGCGTCATGCAGGCGTCGTCCAGATTGCTGGCGGCAGGCGACCCAACTCGGATATGAGCCACCGGGACCTCCACAAATAGACCAGTATAGCTGACCAGTCGACGCTATCGAAGAAAGCGGCGCGGCATGTTATCCTGGTGTTGAGTGCGAAGGGGCGACCAGATCATTTCTTCTCACTAGCATTTGAACCTGCTTTTCGAATCGCAATTAAGGCGCCCCGGTCATCAAAGATTCCCAGTCATCGACGAGGGAGGTCAACATGGCCAAGAGCACGATCTCGGAGAGCCTGCCGACGGTAGCGCTGCGCCAACGCGTGCCCGACACGCCGCTCGCGGAAAGACCGCCCGTTCCGAAACCGCGCACAGCGAGCAAGGGCCGGAACCTGCGCGAGGGCCTCCCTTTCAATCGCGTCGTGCTGCTGCTGCAGGGGGGCGGCGCGCTCGGCGCCTACCAGGCGGGCGTTTATCAGGCCTTGGCCGAGACTGGACTTCATCCGGATTGGGTCGTCGGCATTTCGATCGGCGCCATCAACGCCGCCATCATCGCCGGCAACGCGCCCGAGCGACGCGTCGATAGGCTGCGCGAGTTCTGGGAGGAGATCTCCACCCCGGCCATGGGCTTCGACACCGACGCCGTGGGTCCCTTTGGACGAGGCGAAGCTGCGCGCACGCTCGCCAATCAGCTGAGCGCGCTCACAGTTGCCTGCGCCGGAACGCCGGGCTTCTTCGGGCCGCGACTGCCCAATCCGTGGTTTCATCCGCCCGGCACGATCGAGGCGACGAGCTACTATGACACGCTGCCGCTGAGAGCGACGCTCGAGCGCTTCGTCGATTTCGACCGCATAAACTCCGACGATCGCGACACGCGTCTCAGCCTCGGCGCGGTGAATGTGCGCAGCGGCAATCTGGTCTATTTCGCCCCCGGAACGCAGGTGATCGGACCCGAGCACGTGATGGCCAGCGGCGCGCTACCGCCCGGCTTCCCAGCCATCGAGATTGAGGGCGAACACTATTGGGATGGCGGCCTCGTCTCGAACACGCCACTCCAGTGGCTTGTGACGAACACGCGCGTGACGGGCCAGCGGATGCCCGATGCGCTCGTGTTTCAGGTTGATCTCTGGAATGCACGCGGCGAGTTCCCGCGCAACCTCCTTGAAGTTGCCACCCGTCAGAAAGAGATCCAATACTCGAGCCGCACCCGCGCTTTCACGAATTTCATTAAGCTGCTGCACAAAATGGAATACTCCGTCGCCACGCTCCTGGACCAACTGCCGGACGAGTTCAAGCAAAGCGAGGAAGCCAAATTCCTGGCCTCGCGCGCGCAACGCCACGCCTACAACCTCGTGCACCTCATCTATCGGCCGAGAGGCTACGAAGGCGACTCGAAAGACTATGAGTTCTCCCGGATTTCCATGACGGAGCATTGGCGTTCCGGCTACTACGACACCATCCGCACGCTGCGCCATCCCGAGGTGCTGGAGCGCGCCGGCAATGGCCAGGAACTCACCATCTTCGACTTTGCTGGGGATCGCGATTGAGCCCCGGCCCGTGAGAGGCGGCGTCCCTTCGACACACCGATATCAGGAGCTGCAACGATGAGAGAAGGCGACATTCGCGAGCGAGCGTTTGCGATGCCATTGACGAGCCCGGCCTATCCGCCGGGGCCCTATCGCTTCATCGATCGCGAGTATCTGATCATCACCTACCGCACTGATCCTGAGAAGTTGCGCGCGCTGGTGCCGGAGCCGCTCGTGCCGGATGGCGACGTCGTCAAGTATGAGTTCATCCGCATGCCGGATTCGACCGGCTTCGGCGACTACACCGAGACCGGCCAGGTCATTCCGGTCACGTTCCGCGGCCGCCAGGGCGGCTATTCGCACTGTATGTTCCTCAACGACGAGGGGCCGATCGCCGGCGGCCGCGAGCTTTGGGGCTTCCCCAAGAAGCTCGCCGATCCTACGCTACACATCGAGGTCGACACGGTTGTCGGCACGCTCGATTACGGGCCGGTGCGCATCGCCACCGGGTCAATGGGTTACAAGCACAAGACTTTGGATTTGGCGGCTGTTAAGGCATCGCTCGCCGCGCCGAACTTCCTCCTCAAGATCATTCCGCATGTCGACGGCACACCGCGCGTCTGCGAGCTCGTCGAGTACTATCTCGAGGACATTACTGTCAAAGGCGCCTGGACCGGTCCGGCCGCGCTCGACCTCCGCGCGCATGCGCTGGCGCCGGTGGCCGAGCTACCAGTGCTCGAGGTCTTGTCGGGCGTCCACATTATCGCCGATCTGACCCTCGGCTTGGGCAAGGTCGTGCACGACTACTTGCGCTGAAAGGAGAGGGCTAGCTCATGCCGGACGTCATGTCCCTTCTGCGCCAGCTGAACCGATAATAGATGTCCAGCACGTCGCTGGGCCGAATTCGGGAGTCATCACATGAAGATCGTCGTCATCGGCGGCACCGGCCTGATCGGCTCGAAGACCGTCGCCATTTTGCGCCAGGGCGGCCATGAGGTCATCGCCGCTTCGCCCAACACCGGCGTCAACACCATCACCGGCGAGGGGCTCAAAGAGGCCCTGGCCGGCGCGCAGGTGGTAATTGATCTCGCCAATTCGCCGTCATTTGAAGACAAAGCGGTGCTAGAGTTCTTCGAGACCTCCGGCCGGAATCTCCTCGCAGCGGAGGCCGCAGCGAACGTCCGGCACCATGTCGCGCTATCCATCGTCGCAACCGACCGGACGGATAATGGCTATTTCCGCGGCAAGGTTGCCCAGGAGAAACTGATCGAGGCCTCCGGCATTCCATACACCATCGTCCGTTCGACCCAGTTTCTGGAATTTCTCGGTGGCATCGCCGATTCAAGTTCAGATGGAAAAACGGTCAGGCTGCCGCCCATCCTGTTCCAGCCCATCGCATCGGACGACGTTGCTGCGAACGTCGCCGAAGTGGCGGTCGCGGCGCCACGAAGTGGCATCGTCGAGATCGCCGGCCCGGAACGAGCCCCATTCAACGAAATCATCGCCCGCTATCTGAAGGCGCTCGGCGATCCGCGAGAGGTCGTGAGCGATCCGGAGGCCTTATACTGGGGCGGTCGGGTCGAGGAGAAATCGCTGGTGCCGCTGGGCGAGGCACGCCTCGGCCGCATCGGTTTGGACGAATGGCTCCGCCGCTCACAGCCAAAAGCCTGATCCCACGACCAGTCTGCGTCCCGGACAACCAACAAAAGAGACGACTATGATGATCAAACTCGTTGCGTTGGTTCTTCTGTGCCTCACCGCCGGCACCGCGGTGGCTCAGGAGCCGAAGGTCACGCCACTGATGTCCAAGGATCTTGCGGAGACTCCCGGCCGGGAAGCTCTGATGATCACGGTGGAGCACGCGCCCGGCGGATCAAGCGCGATCCATCGGCACAATGCCCACGCGTTTGTCTACGTGCTGGAGGGCTCGGTGGTGATGCAGCTGAAGGGCGGACAAGAGGTGATGCTGACGCCGGGACAGTCCTTCTATGAAGGCCCATCTGACGTTCATGTCGTCGACCGGAACGCGAGCGCCACCCAGCCGGCGAAATTTCTGGTGCTCCTGATCAAGGACAAGGGTGCCCCGGCGCTGGTACCAGTACAATGATCGTACGTACCCCAAGTGCACGAAACCAACTGGGGAAAGCCCTGCCTGATTGAGGCCTTCGCGAAGCGGAAGCGGCATCCGGCTATCGGCTACGATCGGCCATGTTACGTTCTCGACAGGCCCGTGTGCAGCGCTTCGAGAATATGGGCCGCGAAAATACCGGTGCTCAGCATTGCCAGAAACGCGACCAACATCTTCATGGAGCCTTTGTATGGTCAGCTTTCAGCTGCATGACGGTGCGATCGCGATCGCGGTTTGCGCCATGCGGCAGCTGGAGAGCTGTTCGGTCCTGTGTTGATTTTTGGTTGCGGTCGCATAGCTGTGTGATCCGGGGCCGAGCACCTCGACGGTCGCGGTAGCGCCCGCAACGAGTTCGTCTCGCTCGGTGCCTTCTAGCGCGATCCGGACTGGGACACGTTGCGCCAGGCGGACCCAGTTGAAGGTCGGGTTGACGTTGGCAAGCAGGGTCGAGCCGTTGCTGCGATCGCGGTCCTCGATGCCGGCTGCAACGCTCTCGACCTTGCCCAGCAACGCACGGCTGCTTCCCATCAGGCGCACGTTGACGGGATCGCCGATATGGATGCGCTGCAGCTTGGTTTCCTCGAAGTAGCCCTGGACGTGCAGCGTGCCGGTGTCGAGCAGCGCCATCACGCCCTTTCCGGGGGTGAGGTAGGCGCCCGGCCGCAGCTCATTGTTGGTGACAATGCCGCTAACCGAGGCCCGCACCTCGCTGCGCTCGATGTTGAGCTTCGCAAGTGCAACGTCCGCGACGGCTTGGTCATAGGCCGCCTGGGCCGAGCCCTGGATGGCGACAACCTGGTCCATCCGCTGCGTGGAAACCACGACGCCGGGCGTCAGCGCACTGTAGCGCTTCAGATCGGCGCTGGCGTTGTCGAGCGTGGCGCGCTTGCCTTCCTGTACCGCCTCTGCCTGCTTGAGCGCGATTTCATAGCGCGCCCGGTCGATCCGGAAGAGCACGTCACCCTTTTGTACTTGCTGATTGTCCCGAACCAGAACCTCGCTCACAAAGCCGGAAACATCGGGAGCCACGGGCACCACGTCGGCGCGTACGTGGCCGTCACGGGTCCAGGGCGCATCAAAGTAGTAATCCCACAGCTTGTAGCCGGCCCAAAGCGCGACCAGCACGATGAGACCGGTCAGCGCGAAAGGACGCAGCGAATTCACGACGGCTTTCATGACACCAACTCCTTAGAGGCGAGGTGAGGAACGGGCGTGACGCCATCGGGCGCCTCTCGATCCCGCCGGCGTCTGGCGGCCTCGAAATCGTGCATGCCGGTCTGCCATTGCAGGCCGACGATTGTCCCCTTCATGGGCTGTAGCAGAAAGAAGGCGGAAAGCCCGGTGACAGGGAGCCAGATCAGCAATTGAAGCCAGGCCGGAGGTGAATAGGTCATCTCGACGGCAAGAAGCCCTGGCACGACGAGGTGGCCGACGATCGCGATCACAAGATAGGCCGGAAGGTCATCGGCGCGTTGCGGCGTGTAATCTTCGCCGCAGACCTCGCAGTTGCCGACCACCTTGAGAAAGCGGCCGAACAGACGGCCTCGACCGCAGTTCGGGCACTTCATCGTGAACCCCCGCCATAAGGCTTTCTGGAATGAAACGGGTGCTGTCATGAGAATAACTCCGTGGAGCCCAAGACGAGGCCGGTGACCAGGCAGATGAAAAGCGCGAAATCGAAGAGTGCGGGATGCCAGATCCATCGATAGAGGCCGATACGCGCAATCAGCTTGCTGACGAGGCGCGCAAGCACGTAGGCAACCACGCTCCAGAGCAGGAGCGTCGGAACGAGCACGCCGAAAAGGTCAAGTTGGTAATTCATGCGGCGATCGTCCCAGATTCGATTTGCTGTGCTTGATAGGCCGGCGACTCCGGAAAGAGCCCGGAACGAACGCCGGTGAGACCGATCAGCACGTGATCGCGGGCTTCGCTCGAGGGTTCCTGCAACGTCAATGCGATGGTGCTATCGAGCTGTCCGATTAGGCCATCTGGAAGCGGCCCCGCCGCATGGATCCTGCAAATCGGGGCAAGACGAGCGAAAAAGGCTTCGACTGCCGCTCTTGTGCAGCGTGACAGGCCCAAGCTCGCCCGCCTCACGCCGACAATGTTGAGCGCCGTCCGAAGCTGGCGGAGATTGGCGGCGCCGCTCCTTGCGTCGGCAGGAACGACGGTGATGCGCGCAGCAATCAGGGCGAGGCGATGCTGCATAAGACTGGCAAGCGCACAGGGATCTTGATCCGACGTACGCTCGGCGACCGATGCAAGCGTAGTCCAATTGCTTCGTAGCAACCGGTTTGCGATCCAGTCAGCCCCGACCAGGCGAACCATGCCGCAGGTCACGCCGGTCAGCGCCACGCCCAGCATCAGCGCAACGCTGGAGTTGGCATAGGAGGTAAAGTCGGCCGAATAGGTCTCGGTCAACGCCAGTTGCACCGAGAGATAGATGGCGAGTATGGCGCCGAGGCGTGCGGTCGCGGGTCGCGCAGCCATCCAGCCGAATAAAAGGAAAATCGGCATCAATGCGACAATGAGCACCTCGAGAGTCGTAATCCGCGGCAGCACGCCAAACAGGTAGATGCCATGCACGGCGATAACGATGAGGAACACGCCGTAGAAATTGCGAAACGCTGGAAGCGGATCGTCCACGCCTGCCAGGAAACTGCCGACGACGGCGGCAAAGAGCGGAGCGGCAACCCCGTCCGACCAGCCGGTCGCAATGGAGAAGCAGCTGCAGCAAAGCACCGCAAGGGCTACGGACCCGGCCGCCAGCAGCGCAGACCAGTGGTCGCGATGCGGAACGGCAACAGCCGCGGCGCCATGAGAGAAGACCAGAGGAAGCGCTTCCGGATTGCGCCCCTCTGAGATGGCCTCGCGCAGGAGCTGGCAATCCTGCATGACGTCGATGAGGTTGCGAAGCCGCGCAACGAGACCGAAGATCGTGATCTCGATCCAGTCAGCATCCACGCTCGGTGTCGGTCGTACGTCATCGAGTGCTGCGCGCAACGCGTTTGCTTCCTGTCCATCGCCCCAACTCGCTTCGAGCCATGCCGCTATCCTTGTGCAGATGGAGGCAACGCGCGCAGCCGCCTCGTCCTGCGAGTTGATTGGCAGCTTGCGGTCTTCGATCGATCCGAGCAGCGGAAGCAGCGATAGCATATGCTGCCGGAGGCGCTGCAGCGCTCGCACGATATTCGCGGAAGCGGTCGCCTCATAGCCGAGATGGCGCCCAAGCTGGTCGATTTCGGAGGCCGCAGCGGCAAGACGCATGCGTTCATTGTCACGCTTCTGATCGCTGCCGCGGCCCGTCAGGACGTCCGCAGCGAGCCGGCGCGCGCCGGCGAGCCATGCGTCGGTTTGTGCGGTGACTGCGGAAGCCACGCTGCGGGGCAGCACGAGCATCGCGACGACGCTCGCGCAGACGATTCCGAGCGTGATCTCCTGCACGCGGGAAACCACGATGTCGAAGGCCGACTGGGGCGTCGAGACGATGGGAAATCCGAGCAGCGCTACGGTGTAGCCGGCCAGCATGAAGACGTAGCTGCGCGGCGTGCCGTCGATCAGCGAGAGATACAGGCAGATGCCAACCCACAGCGCGATGCAGAGGCTGAGCAGCTCCGGCGCATTGACGAGGTTCGGGATCAGCACGATCGTTCCTGCCGCGCCAATCAGCGTGCCCAGAATGCGGTAGACGGCCTTGGAGGTGGTCGCCCCCGTGAACAGGTTGGAGGTGATATAGACCGACGCCATGGCCCAATAGGGGCGCGGCATGTCCAGCAGCAGCGCGATCGAGAACGCCAGCATCGCCGCTGCAAAGGTCCGCAGCGCGAAGATGAGGGCGGCATGTCGATCCCGGAATGAGGCAATTTGGGTCATGGCGATTGTGGCGTCGGCGGACAGTTGCTTTAGCAGTGAGCGATGCTTCTATGTCCGATGCATGACTTCGCGTCGGTCAGCGACGCTGTTGCAAATGCGTTCGAGACGCATTGCTGCAACCCTGAACGCTCCATCCTGCAGTCAGCAGGATCGGACGACGTCTGGGCGACGCCGATGACGTCCGGCTTCAGAATGTTCACGAACATCAGAAGGCACAGGATTTTGCCAGCGAGCACGGCGAGGCACAGAACGTCTTTCATGTCGTTCCCCGATCAATGGGTTTTGGCTGCACTCGTCGTACGGGTTCTGGACTGCCGTGGCTTTGCCCGGGTTGCCGATGCATTTTCATTTCTTGCTGTCGGAGCGGCGGCCGGAGCCTCTTCGACCGTCGCGAACGCATCGAGCGGGCTGCGCCGCGCGGTCAGAGGTTCGTCTTCGCGAACGACGTTCGGCGCGGGCCCGGACGCAGCAGCGTGCGTCACTGGCGCGCGCCCAGGGTCGAACACCACCCGTTCCGGCCATTTGTGATCCGAGCGGATGCGCAAATTGGCCCGTTCGCTCGGAGCGATTGCGGAATGCGAATGAGCACGGGGCGCTGGAAGCAACCAATCGGCGGCAAACAACGCCACAAGCAGGACGCTTCCCACCCACACAAAGTACTGACGTATCGGCATGGCAGGCGGTCTCTCAGTGACCTACCATGGCGAAGATAGTCGTATGACGGCTCGCGGGCTTTGCATCGCGTGCTGTCGTCTTATCATTTGTTGCTGCCGGCTGGTGCGCAAACGATATGCAGGTTCAGGCAAAAACCGAAAGCGACTGCCTGATATCCGCCAGAGAGGATTTGGACCCTTGTGATCCCGCCGCTTGACGATATTGACCTGGCGCCTGCCCGGTCGCCTGCTTGAAGGCCCGCGTAAAATTGGCTTGGCCTGAGAAGCCCAGCGAGAGCGCGATGTCGACCAGCGGGAGATCACCGCGTGTCAAAAGCGTTTTTGCGCGCTCAAGACGCCTCGCACTGACGTAGCGATGCGGCGCTTGACCAATGGCTTGCCTGAAGGCTCGTGCGAAATGAAATCGACTGAGACACGCAATCGATGCCATGCGATCGATGCTGAGATCTCCTTCGAGGTTTGCTTCAATGTAGTCCAGCACACGGGAGAGTCTGCGCCGATCGAGCCCGTGGTTTGTATGGTGAGGAAAGGATCGAGCGGATAATGCGCTGGCGTATCTCTGAACTAGCCTCGCTGCCAGGCTGGCCGCGAGGGCATCGACAAGCAGATTGCCGGTGGAGGTTTCCGTCTTTAGCTCCGATGCGACCGCAAAGCCGATCTCGGCCAGTAGCGGATCTTCGAAAGCGCTCTCGTAGCTTAGCGCGCCGACTACGGATTGATGGATATCCGTATTTAGATGGGCCGACGAGAAATAGCTCAGTGGAAGATGGAGATGCAGGAATTCCGGCGTATCTTGAGCAAAATCAACCGAACCGTCCTGCAAACCAGGAGGAGAGAACCAAACCGCACCACGCCTCGCGACTATCCGGCTCTCGATGCCAGGCGCCCGGCGTGTTACAGTCGATTCACCGCTGCTACGGAGAGCGACGCAAATCCTGATATCGGATTGTGGGGTCCTCCATGGAACCAAGCCTCTTCTCGCTGTGCACAATTCGGCCGACAAGCCAGACCAGCCCCGACCGGCTGAAGACAGCAGCAGCTTCCCGGGACAATCGGTTTCACCAGCGCCGCGGTGCGGCCACGGCTCATAGTGGCCTGCGGCGGTCGGTTCTGATTGCGTCACCATGGGGCGCTCCGGGATCGCATCCATCATTGTTGCGAACTAACTTGGCATAGGCGGCGCAATTTGCTCGTTATCGGTTGTTAGAGGCTGTCAGGGTTTGTGAGTCTCACACATCGCGAACAATCGGCTCACACGAGATAGCCGGAGACCCCGTCCCACAGCAGTTTCAGCGCCGTCACGACCAGCAATCCGTAGCAGACCCGATAGATCTGGCGTTGGTCCAGGCTTCCGTGAAGCCGCCAACCCGCCCACACGCCAGCGGGAATGGCGAGCAGGCAGATCGCCATCAATGTCCAGACGTTTCCGGTCGGCTTGACCAGCAGGAGCCATGGCACGGCCTTGGTCGCGTTGCCGACGGTGAAGAACAGGCTGGTCGTGCCTGCGTAGATCTCCTTGCTGAGGCCGAGGGGCAACAGATACATCGCAAGCGGCGGTCCGCCCGAATGCGTTACCATGGTCGTGACTCCCGAGGCGAGGCCAGCCGTGATCGCCTTCGGCGTCGAACGCGGACGAGTTATCACCTCCGCGCCTGCGGCAAGCCACAGTGCCACGAAGATCAACGTGGTCGCGGCCATCGCGATCGCGATGGCGCGGTGATCAAGGAAGCGGAACAGCAGATATCCAAATCCAATGCCGGCCACGAGACCCGGTAACAGCAGCAGAAGATCTGGCTTCGACCAGGTCGAAGGCCTCCAGTAGCGAAGGGCGAACAAGTCCATCGCGATGAACAATGGCGCGAGAAGGCCGCCGGCGGTGACGGGATCCATTACGAGCGACAATAGCGGAATGCCCACAATTGAGAATCCGCCGCCAAACGCGCCCTTCATGAAGCAGATCAGGAACACACCGGCAAAGGCGATCAGGATCGTGGCGACGGTCAGCTCCATGGCGCCGACTCCATGGTTGGCGCGCGCCGGCGCTCGCGTGAGATCGTGACGGCGGGGTTCACCATCTCTTGGTCCGCTTGACCAGAGAATGTGATGAGACCGTCAACTGCCGCCTCGATCTGAAAACGGCGGATGCCGATGTCCCGCAGTGCGCGGTCGTCGAGATCGTGAAGGCAGGCAATGGCGGTCCGCCGGCCGAGATAGCCCGCGAGTCTCTCGCAAGCGCCGGCAAGCAGCCGAGATGCGATCCCGGACCCCTTGATGGCAGCAGGAAGGATGATCGTCGAGACTATCGCAGGCATTTTGGATCCAATGCTCCGAGGCGAGATTTCAATGCTCCGGGGGAGGGGCTTCACGGCCGGCACTGATAGCGGCTCGTGATTTGGTTCTGAACGCCGGCCCAGGTCGAGTAGAATGTTCCGATACAATACTCGGTGCAATCGAAACATTGTACGGAGTACAATTTCAAGCTTCGGCTGAGGCGGATTGTCAGAGCCGGCCGACACGGAAGCCCAGCGGTCCACGCAATGGCGGCCGACACTCAGTCCTCCGCCGAATTTGGAATCATCCACGCCGAAACCGTCTGCCAGACGCCGTCGCTCGATTTGCGCTGATACGTGACGAAGTCGGCGTCGTCGCTGTACTGGATTTCGTACCGATAGGATTCGAGATGCCTTGTCATTGAACTCTCCTGTGTTGAGACGGCGCTTCTCGCGTCATCATCCAAAAACATCGATTGGAAAGCCCGCTTCAGAAAGGGCCATAGATGGAAAGGGTCCTTCCAGGCAGCGGAAGGCTCGCTCGAATGGCCAACCGGATCATCTCAGGCGATGCCGCCTTCCGCCGTCCGGGGCGATATGGCAAGATCGGGAGGTATCCTCCCGAATTTTGGAAGGGATCCGATGGATCGCCTGGAAGCGATGTCGACCTTTCTGACCGTGGTCGAGCAGGGCAGCTTGTCCGCCGCGGCGCGTCGGTTGAAAACGCCACTCACAACAGTCAGTCGCAACGTATCCGAGCTCGAGGCTCACCTGCGGACCAAACTCTTCAACCGGTCGAGCCGGCAGCTGGTGTTGACGGATGCAGGCACGTCCTACGTTGCGGCTTGCAAGCGCATTCTCAACGATGTGAGCGAAGCGGAGCGTACCGCCTCCGGGGAGTACACCACGCCGACGGGCGAGCTGGCCGTGACCACCCCGCTGGGCCTTGGGCGCATCATTCTGATGCCGATCATCGCGGACTTCCTCAAGACCTATCCGGACATCAAGGTCAGGATGATCCCCACCGATCAGAAGCTGAGCCTGGCCCAGGAGCAAATCGACGTTGCGGTGCGCATCGGCGAGTTGCCGGATTCGAGCCTGGTCGCGCTACGGCTCGGCAGGACGCGCCGAGTGGTGTGCGCCAGTCCCGCTTATCTGGCGGCGCGCGGAACGCCGCGTACGCCTGAAGATCTGGCCGGACATGATTGCATCAGCTATCCCGGCTTCTCGCCACCCGACGTCTGGACATTCGTCAGAGGCAAGGCGACCATCGCGGCGCCGGTGCATACGCGGCTCATTGTGGGCAGCGCGGAAGCAGCTTGCACGGCAGCCCGCGCTGGCGTGGGAATTTGCATCGCCTTCGCTTACCAGCTCGAAGCTGCTCCCGAAGCAGGAGCATTGAGAACCGTGCTGGATGAATTCCAGCCACCGTCAATGCCGGTTAATCTCGTCTACACGGCCAACCGGTTTCTGCCGATCAAGGTGAGAGTATTCCTGGACTTTGCAGCACCGCGGCTGAAGCGAGCTTTCGCCGAGTAGATCCCGACAGTGTGAGCTCTGCTGTCGAGCTTCCAAAATCCGGAAGGATGACTCCCGGTTTCCCCGCCTGTTGACCCGGGCCTTTCGCCCCACCTCCCAGTCACGACCTGCCGGAAACGGCGTTACCAACTGGAGGCGAATATGGGTGAAGTCATCCAATTTATCCCGAAGGCCGAGCGTGAACGGCTCCGCCTGATACGAGAAGCCCGCGCGATCTACGACAGCGTCTTCCCGCCGGGCGATCCGGTCAGCGGGCAGCCCGACAGCGCACCGATCGTCATCAACGGAACCTGGATTCATCGGGGCGGCGAACCGTTGTCGTGATCCACGACTTCGCCGTGTTCGATCGCCAATCATTAGGAGCAATCGTCATGTCAATCCGCAACACGCTTTTCGCCGCCGCATTCGGTATCGCTTCTCTGACGGCGGCCCACGCAGAAGGGCTGCGTCCCATTGAGGCCAAGAGCATTAACCTCGGCCGGATATCGGGGGTCGCCTACTACACCGTCGAGCGCGATGGATTTCGCGTGGTCGCCACTCTGGCGCAAGGCGAGACAGGAACACCGTTCCGCGTCGTATCTCTTCTCACACCTGGTCAGCGCCTGCTGCTCTCGACACCGCAGCCAGCGGGCGTGATCGAAATCAGCCGGGAAGGGGACAGCGTGCTCGTTCGCAAACTGAACACAGCCTCGAACTGAACCCGAGTTGAACGGCTGCGCTCACCAAGGAGCACGGCCAAGGAAAACTGCATATGTCGACCATCCACCTTCATCGAACCACCACGGCGACGCCCGAGCAGTACGTCGCCGGCCTGACTGATTTCGGGCCTGGTCGCTCGAAGCTCTTTAGCAACAGCGCCGATGCGTATCTCAAGGTGCATCACTGGGGCGACTCCTTCGCCGATGTCACGGAAGGTTCGGGCGGAATCTGGGAGCGCCTGGATTATGACTGGTCTGATCCTGACCGCGTCGTCCTCACGACAACCGACTCCAACGTGTGGGGTGGTGCCTCGCGTCACACCTACACCTTTACGCGTAAATCCGACGGCACGGCCAACATTGATGTGGTCGTGATACGCGACGGCAAAAACCTGATGGGGCGGCTGCTCGGCTTCGTGCTCGGGACCATCGGCAGGGGTGTTCTGGAGAAGGCGTTTGAAAACTCCGTAAAGGCCATCGAAGCCCGGAACAGCAGGGCTGGACGCCCAGACCCAGACATTTCCGACCTCGCCGCTTAAGCAGTTGGCTAGCACCCCGATGCTCTCGTTGCCGGCGCATGGTAGGATGTTGCCCAGAGTTCTGGTTGAGAGATCACCCCAACGGACTGCTCCGGAACCGGCAATGGTGAAACGGCTGAAGGAAACTGCGCCACCGCAGCGAAATCAGCGCGCGCGGGCCCCGCGCTCCGGGCGGCCGTCCTTGCTTGGCCGAGAAGTCGAACTTGCTCTCATCGATCAGCTTCTCGATAAGATCCATGACGGAGGAGCTACTCTCTTTATCAGCGGGGCACCGGGAATTGGAAAATCAGCGCTGCTCGAGGAGGCCAAACACAGGGCCCGTGAACGGGACATCGTCGTGCTGGGCATGACCGGCGTGCTCGCTGAAGTTAATCTGGCGTTTGCCGGACTTCAGCAGGCATTGCGTCCACTCATGAAGCTGGCAAAGGCTTTGCCGCCCCGCCAGCAGTCTGCCTTGCTGAATGCGTTCGGCCTGGGCGAGAAAGCTCCTGAACCACCCGATGTCTGGCTGGTCGCGCTTTCGACACTGACGCTGCTCACCGAGAGCGCAACTCACAAACCGATCCTGCTGGTCGTTGACGATGCGCAATGGCTGGATGAAGCGACGCGTGACGTGCTGTCGTTTGTCTCTCGGCGCCTGAGTTCGGATTCGATCGTTCTGCTACTCGCTCTACGAGAGGGTTTTTCTCTTCCATTTGGTGACGCCGACACATTGCGGCATGTCGTTTCTGCGCTCAGCGAAGTCGATGCGGCCCGCCTGCTCGACATCCGGGCCCCTGGCCTTTCCGGGAAGCTGCGCGACCGCTTTCTCAAGGAAGCCGCCGGCAATCCATTGGCGTTGGTAGAGTTGCCGCACAGCTTGCGAACTGAGGACGATGGGGAAGCTCCATGGCTTCCCTTGACGGAGCGACTTGAACGCACCTTCTCCAGCCGCTTGTCCGGCCTTCCGGGCGCCACTCAGATGCTGTTGAACGTTGCCGCTGAAAACGACGGAACGTCTCTCCACGAAATCCTGCGGGCCGGCGAAGTTCTGCTGACCCAGAATATCGGTGTCGAGGCCCTTGCGCCCGCCGTCTCCGCCCAGCTGATCGATCTCGATGCAATGCAGGTGCGGTTTCGACACCCGCTCGTGCGATCCGCTATCCATCAAGCCGCCGACGTCGCAACGCGCCAAAGGGTTCATTCCGCGCTCGCGGCGATCATCGAGGATCAGGACCGCCGACTTTGGCATCGTGCTGCGGCGACTGTGGGGCCCGACGATGACCTGGCCGCCGAGCTCGATCTCATGGCGAACCGTGCGCAGAGCCGGGGCGCCAACACCATGGCCATCGAGGTTCTGCAGATCGCGGCAAAGCTGAGCAGCACGGCGCAGGCCAGGAGAGAACGTTTTTTGCAGGCCGCTGAGATTGCAACCGACCTCGGACGGCCAGGGTTGCTGGAGCACCTGTTGCGGGGGGCCGAGGTGGAGCCGTCGGATAAGCTGGGCATCGCCCGGGTCGGCTGGTGCCGCGAGATGAGTCAACCGCTCATGGTCGTTGATATCGGCAAGATTTCCGCGCTTGTAAATCTTGCTGACCAGGCGCGCGCGGCTGGCGCGAAGGATTTGGCGAGCAATCTTCTCTGGCGAGCGGCGCAACGCTGCTGGTGGAGCAACGCGAGCAGCGAGCTTCGCGCGAGCGTCCTCACCGGGGCAAGATCACTCGAGTTGTCGGAGCTCGACCCACGCGGCATCGCCATATCCGCCTATTCCGAGCCGCTTCGACGAAGCAGCGAGGTATACGCGGGGCTGAAGTTGCTTTCGCAAAAGGGCAGCCACGAACCGCATGTTGCGCGAATCCTGGGAAGCACTGCGAACGTCATCGGCGCGTTTGACCTTGGCGTAAGTTTCCTGGCTGAGTCCACCGCGGGGCTGCGCAAACAGGCGCGAATCGGCAATTTGGCGCGTGCGTTGTTCGCTCAGGCATGGGCTGAAATGGAAGTCGGCGATTGGATCGGGGCGAGGCGAGAAGCTGAGGAAGCCGCCCGTTTTGCCGAGGAGACCGGATCAGCTGTATGGACGGCAGCGGCCACGATCGTGAAAGCGCAGCTTGCGGGCATGCAGGGCAGGCTTGAGCAGGCCGAGACATATGCGATGGAAGCCGAGCGCCTGGTCTTGTCGACTGGCGCCAGTTTCCTGCTAGCGATGCTGCAATTGGGGCGCGGCATAACGGCCATCGGTGCCGGTCGGCATTTGGAGGCCTTCGAGCACCTGCGGCGCCTGTTTGCGCCGGCCGATCCAGCTTTCAACTCTGGCCTGCAATTCTTTGCGCTGGCCGACTTTGTCGAAGCGGCCGTCTATTCCGATCATTCGCAGGATGCGCGAAAGCTGATCGATGAGGTCGAGCGCGTATCCGCTCCGGATCCGGTGCCGTGGGTCGCAACGATGTTATGCTACGGTAAGGCGCTGATCGCGACAAATGAGGAGGCAGAGCAATACTTCCTGAAGGGGCTTGGGCCGGCTGCAAAGAATTGGCCCTTCCTGCGAGGGCGCCTGCTGCTCGGTTACGGCGCGTGGCTTCGCCGACAGCGCCGCTCTTCCGATGCGCGGGCGCCGCTGCGTCAGGCCCGCGATATCTTCGACGCGCTCGGCGCTTCGCCCTGGAGCGATCGCGCCCGGGAGGAGTTGCGCGCAGCCGGCGAGGCAAGCCTTCGCCGGACAGCACAGGTTTGGGAAAGTCTGACCCCACAGGAACTGCACATCGCACAGCTCGCGGCCCAGGGGCATTCGAACAAGATTATCGGAGCCAGACTCTATCTGTCTCATCGGACCGTCGGCTACCATCTGCAGCGGGTCTTTTCGAAGATTGGGATCACCTCGCGGTCCGGCCTGTCGTCCGTTCTGGCTACAGCCGGTAATACGGCCCAGTGACCGGGTCTGTCATCGGACTGGTCATTTGACGGATGCCGCCCGCGCCCTCCGACATCTACCTTCCATGCGTGCAAACCTGCGACGAATGGTAGGAGGCCGCCTTGGACATCAGATTGGAACAGCCGCCCGCTGTGAACCGAAATGAACCGCAGCCTTGTTGTCACTCCTGGACGGCTGGTGGCCAGACCAAACTGGTATTGTCTTCGAAAAATCGTGGCTGGTCGTGCTTGTCGGCGGAAATGCGGTACGTTGGAAAGGGCGTGATTCCCTGGCGCGGTGCGCTGTCCGACATCGAAGTTTGCGTCGACGTGTGCGGCAATGGGTCGCTGGTCACACGGTGCGCCTCCACGATCCAGGACTCGACTGTCGCCCTCCAGAATACTGTTTGGCTCACTCCTCCGAGCTGGAATGAGGGTTCCATCGCGATCGCCGGCGATCTGCCCGAGATCATGCATATTCATCTTCCCCCAAGCCAATTCACCCCGGGCAGGCTGGGCCTCCACGTCGACAAATCCGTGATCGGCGCGCTGAGATATGACAACGCATTCCGGGATCCGCTGCTGGGCGAGATCGCCCGCGCCCTTGCGTCAGAACTGCAGGATGAGACCTCGGCCGGCAGGCTGCTGGTTGAATCCTTGGCCAACAGCATGGCGGCCAGGCTCGTTCAAACGCACTCCGGTGCACCGACAAGCCAGCCCACTGTCTCTGCTTCAAAGGAAGGCCTAGATCGTCGCAGGCTGGCCCGTGTGCTGGATTACGTCGAGGCAAACCTGGAAGGCGATCTTACTCTTGATGGCATGGCTTCGATCGCCTGTCTGAGCCGATACCATTTTGCCCGCGCCTTCAAGCAGGCCGTCGGACATTCTCCTCATCGCTATGTCAGCATCAGGCGCCTTGATCGCGCGAAAGCCCTGTTGATGCAAGGTGATCGATCGTTGGTGGATATTGCGCTGGCGCTCAGCTTTTCCGACCAAGCCAGTTTCACACGCGCATTCAGCCAGGCAACAGGACGGGCGCCCGGCCAATATCGCCGCGAGTTCGGCTCGCGACAACACGATTTTTCGCCAGCTGATATCAGGCAGGCTCTTCCGGTGCTGGCGTGAATCCGGAGGCCGCGTCATCACCACTCTCAAATACGCGCGGCCATCATCCAGCATCTGCATCTGTCTTCTTTGGCCAGCAACAAATGACAAAACGAAAGCATGTGACGCAAAGAATTCGCTCGGTCCCTTAACTATGTTCGATCGCGACGAAGCAAGGCACACGAAACGTCCAGCGATTGCCTAGCGCCGACATCGAACGGCAACACAAACTGAGGAGTTCTGTGATGAGCATCATAGATGCAAGCGCATTGTCAGGTTTCGTTCGCGAGACGGCTGAGTCGGCATCCGACTTCACCAGGGTCGTTCACAATTTGATCATGGACGTGCGCGACAGCTACCGGCCCGAACTGCACTACATGCGCGGTCCCGGCCCAAAATGGCGGATCAAGCATCAACCCTGGCAGCGCTCCGGTTCTGAAGCGGCACCGTCGACCGGACACCATCAGCTGTCGCCAGTGTATGTACACCGTCTCGGGTCGACCAACCCCACCCGATAGGTGGTCGAGGTCATGCAATCATGTTCGTGATAGCCGTGTACCTGGTTGCGGTTTCGCTCCTCCTCAACCTGGCGAGAATTTCGAGAGCCGAATCCTCGGAGCGCACCCGCATCTCCGGTGGAGCCAATAATCGCACTCGCTGGACGGAAGTTCGGGGATGGATGCTGCTCGTTGGCGCCTTCCTTTGCATCGCATTGATGGCTGTGCTGAGCGGTTCGGTCTATGCCGGCGTCGCCCTCGAAGAACGCAAACTGCCGATGAAGTTCAGTTGGGTCGACTGCCAGCCGAATTGCCGGGGCTGGGTCAGCGCGACCGGTATCGTGACCGACGACAGTCCGGGCGATTTTGATGAATTTGCTCGTGGACGACAACTCGGCGGCGCTACCATCGTGCTGGATTCCAGCGGCGGTTCAGTCAATGCCTCGATCGCGCTTGGAAGGCGTTTCCGCGAGCTTGGGGCACTGACCACCGTCGGCGTCAGCGTTCAGACCAATACCGCCCAGAGTGCTCCTGCAGGTATGGCACCCGTAGCCTATTGCGAATCGATGTGCGTGTTCCTTCTGCTGTCGGGCAAGACGCGTTACGTGCCCGAGACGGCCCATGTTCGGGTGCATCAGATCTGGCTCGGCGACCGCGCCAATGACGCCAAGGCCGCAACCTACAGCGCGGAGGATCTGGTGATCGTAGAACGCGATATCGGGCGTCTCGCCAAGTACACCTTCGATATGGGCGGCGCGGGCGATCTGTTGTCGCTGTCGCTGAGCGTGCCACCGTGGGAAGATCTGCATGAACTGTCTCGGGATGAATTGCGACTGACCAATCTCGTCACCACCGATAAGGTAGCTCGAGCGGGCGGTCCCGATGCAGCGATGGCCGAACTGATGCCCAAACCGGCGCAGGGTCGCATCGTAAGCAGCGCGGATGCGACTTCCCCGGAGCCGGCAAAACCTGTCAAGTCGGCCGAAGCTATGAGCCGCAAGGAGATGACTCCGCGTAGGCAAGAGTAGCAGGTAGCGCCCTATCTGAGGAACTGCCAAAGGCTTCCTGTTCCGCGCCATACGCGCGTCGTTAGTCGCGTTGTTCGGGAGACCGCATAATCCCACTTGCTAGCGGTTCGACCTGCGCTGGGCGCTGAAGCGTGCTTGCCTCCGTCAGCCTCGTCATCTGGTGCAAGAGCTTCGTCACCTGACGGAGGCTTGAACACTTGCGCTCCTTGCTCTGGGCAGCACGCGCGACTTCGGCACTTGTAACCCCATACGTCAGACAGTCTTGAGTAGGGCGCGGCCATTATCCCGCATTGCATCTGCCGTCTCGCTCGCCAGCAACAAATGACAAAATGACAGCACGCGATCCAAAGCCGTCAGCCAGTTGCTTCACTATGTTCGATGCGTTGGACGAGACGCCTGCTGCAGTCGCAGGCCCCACATCGAAATGGAGATCGAAATGGCCACCGCTGCTGCACTGAAGCCTTCGGGACCGAAACAGCTTCCTCCGCCGAACGCCGACTTCTTTCAATTCGCTGACACGCTGAGCGAGGGGGAGAGGGCGATCGTCAAGAAGGTGCGCGCCTACATGGAGACGAAGGTAGCTCCAATCATCAACAAGCATTGGGTCGAGGACACGTTCCCCTTCGAGCTGCTCTCGTCTTACAAGGAACTGAACATCGCCGGCATCGGCATCAACGGCTACGGCTGCCCGGGCGGAAGCCCGCTGCTGGTTGCCCTGGTCGCCCTGGAGATCGCGCGAACCGACGTTTCGTTCTGCACCTTCCATGGTGTCCACACCGGTCTCGCCATGGAATCCATCTACCTCGCGGGCACCGAGGAGCAGAAGCAGAAGTGGTTGCCGCCGATGGCGCGCATGGAAAAGGTCGGCTGCTTCGCGCTGACCGAACCGCTGGTGGGCTCGGGGACCGGCGCAGGTCTCATGACCACGGCGAAGCGCGAGGGCGACACCTGGGTCCTCAACGGCCAGAAGCGCTGGATCGGCAACGCGCCGTGGTGCGATATATCGATCGTCTGGGCGCGCGACGTGGCCGACAACCAGGTCAAGGGGTTCATCGTCGAGAACAAGACGACGCCCGGGTTCAGCGTCGAGAAGATCGAGAACAAGATCGCGCTGAAGGTCGTGCAGAACGGCCAGATCACGATGTCCGACTGTCGCGTGCCGGATGCAAACCGCCTTCAGGGAGGCAAAGGGACGTTCCGCGATCCCGCGCTGGTGCTGCGCGGCACCCGGCATGGCGTCGGCTGGGAGATCACCGGGGCCCAGATGGGCGCCTACGAGAACGCCCTCAAATACGCCCAGGAACGCCTCCAGTTCGGCAAGCCGATCGCCTCGTTCCAGCTCATTCAGGAACTGCTGGCGAAGATGCTGGGCAACATCGTGGCCTGTCAATCCATGCTGGCCCGCGCGGTGCAGCTGGAAACCGAGGGCAAGCTTACGGACGCGCAGGCAGCGATCGTCAAGGCGTTCTGCACGAGCAAGGCGCGGGAAACCGTCGCCTGGGCCCGCGAGGTGCTGGGCGGCAACGGGATCGTGGTCGACTACAACGTCGCGCGCTTCTTCGCCGACACCGAAGCGATCTACTCCTACGAAGGCACCTACCAGATGCAGAACCTGATCGTCGGCAAGGCGATCACCGGGTTCAGTGCTTTCGTCTGATGTCACGAACGGGCCGGCACTCGGCTGCCGGCCCATCCCTCAGTCAGGATCGATCAACATGTCAACATCAGCAGTTGCCGCGCCGCCGCTCGCGAATGTCCTCTACGAGACACGAGGTGCGATCGCCTATGTAACGGTCAATCGGCCCAAGGTGCTCAACGCTCTCAACGTAGCAACCTGGCAGGACCTGTCGACCGCATTCGAGAATGCCAAAAGCGACCCGACCGTGCGCGGCGTCATCCTGACGGGAGCGGGCGACAAGGCCTTCATCGCCGGCGCTGATATCGGCGGTTTGGCGCAAGCGAGCGCGATCGAGGCCGAGCGGTCCAGCCGCTTCGGACAGCAGGTCCTCGATCTGATCGAGACTCTCGGCAAACCAGTAGTCGCGGCGATCAACGGCTTTGCACTCGGCGGCGGCTGCGAGACTGCGATGGCTTGCACCATCCGCATCGCGGTGGAGCACGCGAAGTTTGGCCAGCCGGAGGTGAAGCTCGGATTGCTTCCGGGTGGTGGCGGCACGCAACGGCTGCCGCGTCTCGTCGGCAAGGGCCGGGCTCTCCAGCTCATTCTGACAGGCGGACTGATCAGTGCGCAGGAGGCGCACCGTATCGGGCTGGTCAACGAGATCGTCCCCGCATCTGACCTGATCCCGCGCGCGGAAGCGATCCTGAGCGAGATCGCCGCCAATGCCCCGCTCGCCGTCAAGTTCGCGCTGGACGCGACCAACAAGGGAATGGAGACGAGCCAAAGCGAAGGCCTGGTCCTCGAAGCCTCCTATTTCGGGCTATGCGCGGGCACGGAAGACAAGAAGGAAGGCACGTCGGCTTTCCTCGAGAAACGCGCGCCGCAATTTCACGGCCGCTGAGATTGCAAACCAACAAACCAAATCGAATTCAGGAGCCTCCCATGGCAAACGACAACATCTTTTCCGGCTTGAAGGTCGTTGACTTCTCGAGCTTCGTCGCCGCACCGGGCGCTGCCGTAATCCTCTCCGACTTCGGCGCCGATGTCATCAAGGTCGAGCCGCCGCATGGCGATCCCTGGCGCAACGGGCATAAGGTGCCATTCCAGCCGAACGCCCACGATCCCTATCAGTGGCATCTCGCCAACCGCAACAAGCGCAGCATCGCGCTGGATCTGAAGTCAGAGAGCGCGCAGCAGATTATCTTCGAACTCGCCAACTGGGCCGACGTGTTCATCGTCAACACGCCGCATCATGCACGGAAGAAGCTGAAGCTCGAATATGATGACGTCGCGGGATGGAATCCGCGCCTGATCTATGCCGACCTCACAGGCTTCGGCGAGCAGGGGCCTGACGCCGAACTGCCGGGTTTCGACATCACCTCCTACTGGGCGCGCAGCGGTCTGTTGTCGATGACGCGCGATGCCGGCGCGCCGCCGACCTGGCCGGTGGGTGGCAGCGGAGACAATGCCACGGCCGTCGGTCTCTACGCAGCGATCGTCACCGCCCTGTACCGGCGCGAGCGTACCGGCAAAGGCTCCTATGTCACGACGTCGCTGTTGGCCCAGGGCGTGTGGTCTGCGAGCGTTTCCATTCAGGCAGCTCTCGCCGGCGCCAAGTTCCCGCCGATGCACGACCGCACGCATCCGGCCAACGCCGCGGCGAACGTCTACCGTTCCTCCGACGGCACGTGGTTCGTTCTCATCGTCACGCCGGACAAGCTCGTCCCTGTCGTGAATGCCATTGGCCGCCACGACCTGCTGACCGACTCGCGCTTTTCCGATCCTGCTCAGCTGGTCGCGAACATGCCGCAACTGACGGCAATCTTCGACGAGGTTTTCGGCGCCAAGCCGATGGCGCACTGGCATGAAGTCTTTTCCGGCGTGAACGTCACTTTTGGCGAAGTGCGCGGACCGCAGGAGGTCGTCAACGACCCGCAGCTCGCGGCCAACGATATCGTCGTGCCGCTCAACGGCGCCGGCGGCAAGCTGACCTCGACGATCTCGAGCCCGCTCACGGTGCACGGCGTCACCAAGGCTCCGGCCCAGCGCGCGCCCGACCTTGGCGAGCACACTGAGCAGATCCTCCGCGAACTCGGCTTCGACGCCAACAGTATCCTCAACCTGCGTGAAAACGGCGTCATCGCGAAGGCAGCGCCACCGCGCAAGCAGGAAAGCGCGGTCTGATAGCCAACAGACAGTTGAAAAGGAAGCACGCAATGAGCGACATCATAACCGAAAGTTCCGGCGGCATTCTTCGGCTCGAGCTCAATCGCCCGGCGCAGAAGAATGCGATGACGGCCGGGATGTATGCGAGCCTTGCCGGCATTCTCGGGGAAGCCGACAAGGATGAGCACATCCGCGTCGTGCTCTGGCACGGCGCCGGCGACGCGTTCTGCGCCGGCAACGACATCGGGGACTTCCTGAAGAATCCCCCCGGACCAGGTGAATCCCCGCAATCCGCCCTGATCAATGCGTTCGTCGCGTTCGAAAAGCCGATCGTCGCGGCCGTGCAGGGCGCCGCGGTCGGCGGCGGGACCACCATGCTGACGCACTGCGATTTCGTCTACGCAGGCGAGAGTGCGAAGTTCAAGCTGCCGTTTATTGATCTTGCGCTGGTGCCGGAGTTCGGTTCGAGCTTTTCGATACCGGCGCGTGTCGGCCATCTCCGGGCGGCGGAATTGTTCCTGCTCGGCGAACCGTTCTCGGCCGCGCGGGCGGCAGAGCTTGGGCTCGTGACCCGCGTGGTGCCTGATCGCGATCTGCTCGCGACCGCCACCGCGACGGCGCAGAAGCTTGTGGCAAAACCGGCCGGCGCGCTGCGCGCCTCCAAGCGCTTCATCAAGCAGGCCTGGATCGGGCAGCTCAGAGAGGCTGCGAAATCCGAAAGCCGGGAGTTCAGCGCGCGTATCCATTCCCCGGAAGCCACGGAAGCCTTCACGGCGTTCCGAGAAAAGCGCCCGCCCAATTTCGCCAACCTGCGGAAGCCGCACCCGGCCGAATAGTCGGCGCCAGCGAAGCGATACAGAAGGACAGACTATGACCGTACTCCATGCCACGCAGACCAAGGTCGTATCGGGCGCGACCCGGTCCGGCCGCTTGTTTCTCCTCGACCTGAGCGGCGGGCGCGTCCTGTCGATGGGTCCGGACGGCTCGCATCCTCGCGTCATCGCCGCCGACTGTTCCCATCCCGACGGCATCGTCGTTGATGCGGAAGCAGGGCACGTCTATTGGACCAATATGGGCGTTCCCAGCCGGAACGACGGCTCCATCGAACGCGCCGACCTCGATGGCGGCAATCGCAGATTCATCGTCGCCCCAGGCGGCACATTCACGCCGAAGCAGCTCCATCTCGATAAGGCGAACGGCAAACTCTACTGGTCCGATCGCGAAGGGATGCGAGTCATGCGCGCCAATCTCGACGGATCGCAGATCGAAACCCTCGTCCAGACCGGAACGGGCGAAAACGACCGCCGCGACCAGTCCAGATGGTGCGTTGGGATCGCCGTCGATTCCAAACGGCAGCAGATCTACTGGACGCAAAAAGGCGGCGATAATGCCGAAGTCGGACGCATCTTGCGCGCCGGGATCGAGATCCAAAAGGGCGAGACGGCGGCTGATCGCAGCGACATCGAAGTCTTCTTCAATGGGCTTCCCGAGCCGATCGATCTCGAAATCGATCTGGACCATCGCACCCTTTACTGGACCGACCGCGGCAATCCCCCACGCGGCAACACGGTGAACCGTGCGCCCATCGACGCGAAGCCCGCGCAGAACGTGCCGCAGATCGTGGTCTCGGACCTGATGGAAGGTATTGGCATCGCGCTGGATGTTCCGGGCAACCGGATGTTCGTGACCGATCTCGCCGGTTCGCTCTATGCGGCGAAGCTCGACGGGACCGGGAAGCGGATGCTTCTCGCCGCCCAGGGAAATCTCACCGGCGTCGCCTACGTCGAAGTTTGACAACAGATCGGAGCACCCCATGACCAATACCAAACCCATTCGTCGCGTCGCAATCATCGGCACTGGCGTGATCGGCGCCAGCTGGGCCGCGCAGTACCTCGCCAAGGGACTCGAAGTCGTCGCGACGGACATCGCACCCGACGCGGAATCCGCGCTGCGCAAGTTCGTGAAGTCGGCCTGGCCGGCGCTCGAAAGGCTGGGCCTGTCGCCTGGCGCGTCGCAGGCGAAGCTGAGGTTCACGGCCGACCTGGCCGAAGCGGTCGCCGGTGTCGACCTGGTCCAGGAGAACGGACCCGAGCGGCTAGAGTTCAAGCAGAAACTATACAAGCAGCTCGACGAGCTGCTGCCGCCGGATGTGATCATCGCGTCGAGCTCGTCCGGGATCAAGATGAGCGACATTCAGTCGGGCGCAGCTTTGCATCCCGAGCGCTGCGTCATCGGTCACCCCTTCAATCCGCCGCACCTGATTCCGCTGGTTGAGGTCGTCGGCGGGACCAGGACCTCGGAACAGACGATCCAGCGCGCGATCGCGTTCTACAAGTCGATCGGCAAGAAAGCCGTCCGGCTCAACAAGGAAATGCCGGGCCATGTCGCCAACCGCCTGCAGGGCGCACTGGCGCGAGAAGTCTACTACCTCGTTGCAGAGGACGTGCTGAGCGCTGCGGACGTCGACGATGCCTTGTCCTGGGGTCCGGGTCTGCGCTGGGGCATCATGGGCAACATGATGCTCAACCATCTCGGCGGCGGCCCGGGCGGCATCGAGCATTTCTTGCACCAGTTTGCCGGTCCGTTTACCGCAACGTGGAAGACCCTCGGTATGCCCGAGCTGACTCCAGAGGTGCAGAGGAAGCTGATCGACGGCGTTCATGCCGAGGTCGGATCGCGCAGCATCGAAGAGCTCGAAGCAGAGAGAGATGAAACTCTTCTCGGCCTGCTGGAACTGCGCGCCAGGCGTTCGGAGAAGCGTGCTCCGTAACGTCGCGACGAACAGCTGCGTCAACGAGCCGATCGCCTTTTACTGAGGAATCAACCATGATCAGCATCGCGATTTCGGTGTCGCGCCTTCGGCTGACCTCACGGTCCGGCTGGGTGGAGCGGCCACGCCAATTCATCAGTCTGGCCAAGCCGCGTGTAATGGCGCTCGCGCTGTTCACGGCGTTCGTCGGATTGATGCTCGCGCCGATACGCCTGGAGCCACTTGCCGGCTTCATCGCAATTCTGGCCATCGCGGCCGGCGCCGGCGGCGCCGGCGCATTGAACATGTGGTACGACGCCGATATCGACGCGGTTATGTTGCGCACCGCGTTGCGGCCAATTCCTCGCGGTAAGGTCTCGAAGACCGAGGCGCTCATTTTCGGAGTTGTGCTCGGCATCACCGCCGTCATGGCACTCGCCCTGGTGACGAATCTCGCGGCGGCGGCGCTATTGGCCTGCACCATTCTCTTCTACGTCGCCGTGTACACGGCGTGGCTGAAACGGACAACAAAGCAGAACATCGTCATTGGCGGTGCAGCTGGCGCGCTTCCACCGGTGATTGGGTGGGCCGCGGCGACGGGCCAAATCGGGATCGAGCCGCTGGCGCTTTTCCTCATCATCTTCCTCTGGACGCCGCCGCATTTCTGGGCGCTCGCGCTCAACCGCTCCGATGACTATGCACGTGCCGGCGTTCCCATGCTGCCGGTCGTTGCAGGACGTGAGGCAACAACGCGGCAGATCCTCATCTACAGCGCGCTTCTCGTTCTCGCGTCGGAGCTGCCCGTCGGCCTTGGCTTTGCAGGCATGTTCTACGGTGTGGTCGTCGCCTTAGGTGGTGCGCTCTTTCTCTTACTCGCATTGAACCTGAATATCAGCGCTGCAACGGATCGCCGCGCCGCTCACGGGCTGTTTGTCTTCTCCATCGCCTATCTGTTCCTGCTGTTCGCAAGCCTTCTGGCCGACCACAACAATGCACCGGCGCCGACACGTCCCGCGCTGGACGCCCGATCGAACGTATCGTCGTTGACCGCGCAACAGCCTGGCGCCATGCACAGTGTGCGCACCTTCAGCGTTCGGGAGGCGTGAGATGCGGTACGGTTCGTTCACCCTGCTCCTGCTGGCGGCCGCGATGCTCGGCGGCTGCGATGGGGGCGTGCTGGATCCCAAGGGCCCAATTGCGCTTGCCGAGCGGCAAATTCTGTTCAACGCGACCGGCGTCATGTTGGCGATCGTGATCCCGGTCGCGCTCGCGACTCTTGGCGTTGCTTTCTGGTTCCGTGCATCCAATGAGCGGGCACGCTACCGGCCGGATTTTGTCTATTCCGGCCGCATCGAGATGCTGGTCTGGTCGATCCCGCTGATGACCGTGCTCCTTGTCGGCACCGTCGCCTGGATCGGCGCCTACGACCTCGATCCGCCCAAGCCGATTGCCTCCTCCACCAGGCCCTTGAAGATCCAGGTCGTCTCGCTCGATTGGAAATGGCTGTTCATCTATCCGGAGCAGGGTGTCGCGAGCGTTAATCATCTGACCATCCCGGTCGGCACGCCGGTCAGCTTCGAGCTGACGTCCTCGGGCGTCATGAACAGCTTCTTCGTGCCGCAGCTCGCCGGCCAGATCTACACCATGGCCGGAATGGTGACGCGCCTGAATCTGCGGGCTGACGATCCCGGCACATATCGTGGGATGTCGGCGAATTATAGCGGCGCGGGCTTCTCCGACATGGTCTTCAAGGTCGACGCGGTGGCGCCCGACAGCTTTGCGCAATGGGTGGCTGCAACGCGCAACGCCGGCCCGGTCCTTGACGCACTATCCTATGCCGTGCTGGTCAGGCCGAGCAGGGCGGTTTTGCCCTTTACCTATCGGTCGGTCGTGGGCGGCCTATTCACCGATATCATGAGTGCTGCGACGCAGCCGGACGCTGGGCTCTGCGTCGCTTATCCCAAATCCAAGAGGGCAGAACGATGAACCTGTTGGGCAAACTCGACTGGACCGCCATTCCGTTTCACGAGCCGATCATCATGGGAACGGTGGCTAGCGTCGGCGCCGTCGTCCTGGCGGCTCTCGCATGGATCACCGTTATGGGATACTGGCCATATCTCTGGCGAGAGTGGATCACATCGGTCGATCACAAGCGCATCGGCGTGATGTATATCGTCCTTGCGCTGCTCATGCTCGTGCGCGGCTTCGCGGACGGAATCATGATGCGCACGCAGCAGGCGGTCGCCGCCGGCGGTGCGCAGGGGTATTTGCCGCCCGAGCATTTTGACCAGATCTTCTCGGCGCATGGCACGATCATGATCTTCTTCGTGGCCATGCCGCTCGTGATTGGGCTGATGAATTTTGCCGTGCCGCTGCAGCTCGGCGTCCGTGACGTGGCGTTCCCGACGATGAATTCCGCGAGCCTCTGGCTGACTGCGACGGGAATCTTGCTGATCAACCTCTCTCTCTTCGTCGGTGAGTTCGCAAAGACCGGCTGGGTTGCCTACCCTCCGCTCAGCGAGCTGCAATTCTCGCCAGGCGTCGGCGTCGACTATTACCTTTGGTCCCTACAGATCTCGGGCATCGGGACCCTGTTGAGCGGCGTCAATTTCGTCACCACGATCCTGAAGATGCGGGCCCCGGGCATGAGCTACATGCGCATGCCGGTGTTCTGCTGGACTGCGCTCGCCTCGAATCTCCTGATCGTGGCCGCCTTTCCGGTTCTCACCGCGCTGTTCGCAATGCTGCTACTCGACCGTTACCTCGGCTTTCACTTCTTTACGCTGGATGGCGGCGGCAACGCAATGATGTACGTGAACCTGTTCTGGGTCTGGGGTCACCCCGAAGTCTACATCCTTGTCCTTCCGGCATTCGGCATCTATTCGGAGGTGAGCGCGACTTTTTCCGAAAAGACGCTGTTCGGTTATCGCTCGATGGTCGGTGCGACCCTGGCGATCTGCGTGCTCTCCTACACCGTGTGGCTGCATCATTTCTTCACGATGGGCGCCAGCGCAGGCGTGAACGCCTTCTTCGGTATCACGAGCATGATCATCGGGGTGCCGACGGGCGTCAAAGTGTTCAACTGGTTGTTCACGATGTACGGCGGTCGCGTCCGGTTCACGGTGCCGGTGCTCTGGACGATCGGCTTCATGATGACGTTCGTGTTCGGCGGCCTGACCGGGGTCCTGCTGGCGTTGCCGGCGGTCGATTGGCAGGTGCACAACAGTGTCTTCCTGGTCGCCCATTTCCATCACGTCATCGTCCCGGGCGTCCTGTTCGGGGCCATCGCCGGCTACAATTACTGGTTTCCCAAGGCATTCGGCTTCAAGCTGGATGAGCGCTGGGGCGTTGCCGCGTTCTGGTGCTGGTTCATCGGTTTCCATCTTGCGTTCATGCCGCTCTACGTGACCGGGCTGATGGGGATGACCCGCCGGCTGCAGCACTATGATGTCCTCGCCTGGCAGCCCTGGCTGCTGGTCGCCGAGGCGGGCGCGGTCATCGTGATGGCCGGGATCGTCTGCCAAGTCGTTCAGCTCGTGGTGTCCATTCGCCGTCGTGAACAGCTGCGCGACACGACGGGCGATCCGTGGAACGGCCGCACCCTGGAATGGGGCACCGCATCGCCGCCGCCGGCCTGGAATTTCGCGGTCCTGCCGCGCGTCAATGACATCGATGCATTCTGGGCCGGGAAACAGCGCGTGCTCGCGAAACAGGGCGTGGTCGGGCGGCAGCGCAGGTACGAGCCGATCGAAATGCCCAGGAGCAGCCCGGCAGGCTTCGCGACCGCGTTCTTCTCAACGATCACCGGCTTCGCCCTGATCTGGCACATCTGGTGGCTGGCAGGCGTCGGACTTCTCGGCGCAACCGTAACGTGGCTTGCCTTCATGTTCCGCGCGGAGGACGAAGTCGAGATTCCGGCAGAACAGCTCGGCCAGTTCGATCGGGTACATCAGGTAGAGGTCTCGCTATGAACGTTCTGGTCGACGCAAATGCTGTCCGCACAACCGAACTGGTTGATGTCAGCGAGGCGGGGCCCGCGCCCAAACGAATCATCGCCGGCTTTGGGTTCTGGATCTTCCTGCTGAGCGACATCGTGATGTTCTCGGCGCTATTTGCGAGCTATGCCGTGCTCGCAAAGGCGAGTGCGGGGGGCCCGACCGGCGCCCAGTTGTTCGATCAGCGCAACGCTGCGATGGAGACTGCTCTTCTGCTGCTCTCCAGCTACAGCTGCGGACTGATGTCGCTGGCCATCATTTCGCGCCATCAGCTCGGCACCTTACTTGGTGCCGTGGTGACCATCCTCCTGGGTGCGGCATTTCTCAATCTCGAAGTCCGGGAATTTCAGGACATGATTGCGGTGGGGGCATCGCCGCAACGCAGCGCATTTCTTTCCGCCTTCTTCACGCTGGTGGGATGTCACGGGCTGCACGTCGCGATCGGACTGGTCTGGCTGGTCCTCATGATGGTTCAGCTGTCGCTGAGGGGATTTCAAGCGGTCGTGGTGCGCCGCCTGCACTGCTTCTCCCTGTTCTGGCACGCGCTCGACATCGTCTGGGTCCTGATATTCACGATTGTCTACCTGATGGGAGTCCTTCCATGACTGACACGCGTTGGGATGTTGCACCGGGAGACAGGCCGGCGATCCCGGCCGCGGAGCGAAGCGCGTCTGCCGGCGTTCTCGTGTACACGATCGGTTTGCTGCTGGCGGCGATCCTGACGGCGACGTCCTTCTGGGTAGCAAACACCTCGGCGATCTGGGCTCCCGGCGTGCCGGCCGGGCTCGCTGTCCTGGCCATCGCGCAGATGGGGGTGCACCTGGTCTTCTTTCTTCATATCACCACGGGACCGGACAGCACTCACAATGTCCTGGCGCTCGCATTTGGCGTGCTCATCGTATTTCTGGTTCTCGCGGGATCGCTCGTGATCATGGCGAACTTGAATGAGAACATGATGGCGCATGGCGAGATGATGAATTTGCAAATGCGGCACTGAACCAGATGGACGCTTCCATCATCTCTGCACTCGCGGCTCTCTCCGGCGCAACTATTGGCGGCCTGACGAGCGGGGTGGCCAATTGGCTGAACCACCGTAGCCAGGTCCGCGCGCAATGGTTGCTTCACGAGAAGAACCGGCGACAGATCCTATACAGGGATTTCATCGAGGAAGCCGCGAGATGTCACATCGATGCGCTTCAGCATCATGAGGTCAGCAACGGTGCCCCGGGACTGGTTGCGCTGTACGCAAAGCTCAACAGGATGCGAGTGCTGTCCTCCAAGCCGGTCGTGCGGAGCGCCGAGCACATCGCTAAGACGATCATGGATACCTATCTGGAACCGGACAAGAGCTTCGGCGAACTGCGTGACATGGCAAAATGCGGATCCATTGATCTGTTGCGCGAATTCAGCGAGGCCTGTCGTGAGGAATTCGACGAGATGCGTGACCGGCAGCTTTAGGTGCGGATACTAGTACAGGCCACGCGTTGAGGGACACCATCGCGTTTGCCCAGTGGAACTGACGTTCGAATGTCACGGGCGCATCAGCCGGATAGGCCGACCTTTATCGATAGCAATCCATGACAAAAACCCCGCAACCGCGGTAAAGCTGGGGTCAGGGAAATCCTCCATAACACATTGGCTCGTTCCGCCGGCGATGACCAAGCACAGTTCGAAGGAGGACAGACATGACCCAGGTATATTTCCACCGCTCCACCACGAAGAAGGTGTTTCTCGATCACCATGGCGCCGAGGTGAGCGATCTCGCCGAGGCGCGCGATCATGCGACCCGGCTCGTGCAATCGTTCATCAATGAGCGCAGCCTCGAGGATTGGCGTGACTGGGTCCTGCATGTCAGCGACGACCAGGGCGATGAGCTTTTTGTTGTTCCCTTCATGTTCGTCCTCGGCAAGCCGCATTGAAGTCAGCGTAAGTGCAATACGATCGCCGACAGCGTGGCTTCGCCGAATGGTGAGCTTTTAGTTCCCGGCACGTGTCTCCCTCCCTGTCCCGTCGGGCTCTCCGCGGCCGGTCCTTTCTCCTCCCGGGGACCGGCCGCCTCTTTCGGGGGTCGGATCGGCTCAGTGGCTCCCGATGTGGACGAAGTGCAATCGGGAGCGAAACCAGGCGGAGTTGCACGATGACCTATGATCATTTCTTTTCCGCATCGCTTGCTCGGCTGCACGCCGAACATCGCTACCGCGTGTTTGCCGATATCGAGCGCATCGCCGGACGTTTTCCGCACGCACTATGGCATTCTCCGGATGGGCCTCGGCCAATCGTGATCTGGTGCTCGAATGATTATCTCGGCATGGGCCAGGATCCGAAGGTCATTGGCGCTATGGTCGAAACCGCGACCCGCATGGGTGCTGGCGCGGGCGGCACCCGGAACATTTCCGGCACCCATCATCCAATGGTCGAATTGGAGCGCGAGATCGCAGACCTACACGGCAAGGAAGCCGCGCTGGTCTTCACTTCGGGCTACGTGTCCAACCAGGCTGGCATCGCGACGATCGCCAAGTTGATGCCGAACTGCTTGATCCTCTCCGACGCCTGGAACCACAATTCGATGATCGAGGGAGTGCGGCGCGCCGGCGTGGAAAAGAAGATCTGGCGCCATAATGACGTTGATCACCTCGAAGAATTGCTGGCGGCGGAGATACTTGACCGGCCGAAGCTGATCGTATTCGAGGCGCTTTACTCGATGGACGGCGACGTCGCGCCGGTCGAGCGCATCTGCGAGCTCGCGGAGCACTACGGTGCCATGACGTACATTGACGAGGTTCATTCGGCCGGCATGTACGGCCGGAGAGGTGCCGGCATCGCCGCACGGGAAGGTGTATTACACAAGATCGACGTCGTCGAGGGCACCCTGGCGAAGGCATTCGGCTGTCTGGGCGGCTACATCGCGGCGAATGCTGATATCATCGATGCGGTGCGCTCTTACGCACCCGGATTCATCTTCACCACCGCGCTGCCCCCTGCGGTCTGCGCCGCCGCTACCGCCGCGATCCGGCACCTAAAGTCTTCACAATGGGAGCGTGACCGTCATCAGGAACGCGCAGCACAGGTCAAGTCTGTGCTCAATGCGGCCGGCTTGCCGGTCATGCCCAGCGAGACGCACATTGTGCCGCTGCTGGTAGGCGATCCGGAGAAGTGCAAGGAAGCGAGCAATCTCCTGCTGGCCGAGCACGGCATCTATGTCCAGCCGATCAACTATCCGACTGTCCCGCGCGGCACCGAGCGGCTCCGCATCACGCCAACGCCATATCACGATGACGGGATGATTGATGCGCTAGCGCAAGCGCTGCTGGGTGTATGGGGGCGGGTCGGATTGCCGTTGCGACACCGCGCCCTTGCTGCTGAGTGATCAACCATGCGTGCTCGGCGGCATGCGCCGTATTGATATCTGCAAACCGAGGCGATTGGCCAAAACACACATGGAGCAGACAATGAAAAACCTTCTCACTCATACGATCGCCGCAAGTTGCCTGGTCGCCTCCGTATCGGTCGCACAGGCCCGCACAGTTTACGACGGCTCTTGGGACCTTCTCTTCGTGACGCAAAGGGGCGCGTGCGATCCGACCTACACGTTCTCCGTCAATATCACTGACGGGGTCGTCACACATCCCAACCTCGTGAGGTTCAGGGGCCATGTGGCGCGCTCGGGCGCCGTCCGCGCTTCGGTGACCGTTTCGGACAAATATGCGTCCGGCTCAGGTCGGCTCTCGAGCCATACCGGTCGGGGAACGTGGAGCGGCTATTCGGGAGGCGCGCGTTGCTCGGGGTATTGGTCTGCCCAGCGGAACTGACGAATCTGTTTCCGACTACTGGTTCATCCGAGGCAATGCTGGTGTTCGGCCGGCGACTGCTGAGCCGCGTCAGTGGTGAATGTTACTCGCGATTATCGTGCGGCTGCGCCGGTGCGTGTGGGTTTCCGCGCGCCGGGGCCCGGATGGACGTGAACCGCCTTCGCCGTCAGCGGCTCGCCGCACTCCGAGCAGACCATGACGGGATCAAACATCTTGTGGCAGTTCTTGTGTTCGTGCAGCAACGGTCGTCCGCGCGAGTCGACCATGTGAACGTTGCCCCAATGCACGATCGACATGATGATCGGATAGAGGTCGAGACCCTTTTGCGTCAGGATGTATTCATAGCGCTTGGGCGCTTCCTGATAGGGAATCTTGCGCAGCACACCGAAGCGCACCAGCTTCTTCAGCCGGTCGGCCAGCAGGTGCCGGGTCACGCCAAGCGAGGACTGGAATTCGTCGAACCTCCGGATACGCAGAAAACATTCGCGCAGAATGAGCAGGCTCCAGCGGTCACCGATGACCGCCACGGTGCGGGCCAGTGAGCAAGGCTCTTCCTCGAGGGCATCCCATTTCATCAGCGTCTCCGACGAATCTCTCGTATCCCAAAAATAAAATGCTAAATTAGAACTCACTACATTTCAATAGGATGCAGTGATTTCCATCTGTGCTTCCTCGTTAGGATGATGATCATCATATTGACAGTTCTGAAATAGAACCTTAACACTCGCGCCAGGATCAATCGGGCGGCGAACAATCGCTGCCGTCGAAGGGAAGGGCGTTCCATGGCAGCCTCGCTCAAGGTCGAGTTTCACTTCGATTTCGGCAGCCCTAACGCGTACCTCGCCGAGCTCGCGCTGCCCGGAATCGAGCAACGAACCGGAGCCAAATTCGACTATGTGCCGGTGCTGCTCGGTGGCGTCTACAAGGCGACCGGCAACATGTCGCCCGCCGAGTCGCTGCGCGGGATCAAGAACAAGCCGGGATATAATGCGCTCGAGACCCAGCGTTTCCTGCGTCGGCACAACGTCACGAAGTTCACGATGAACCCGTTCTTTCCGGTGAATACGCTTGCGCTCATGCGCGGCGCTGTGGCCGCGGAGATCGAGGGGCTGTTTGAACCCTACTTCCGCGCCGCCTATCACCACATGTGGGTCGAGCCCAAGAAGATGGATGATCAGCAGGTATTCCGCGCCGCCTTCCTGTCATCCGGGCTGGACATCGATCGCATCATCGCGCGCGCCCAGCAGGACGAGGTCAAAAAGAAGCTGATCGAGAACACCAGCAACGCCGTGGCGCGCGGCTCGTTCGGCTCCCCGACCTTCTTTGTCGGTAACGAGATCTATTTTGGCAAGGACAGCCTGCGCGAGGTGGAAGACGAAATCCTTGCGCAACTGAGCGCGGAGAAACGCAAGACCGCCTGAGGGCGCATCAGCTTTCCAGATAAATCGAGCCCGGAGAGGGCCCAGCAAGGGGAGGTGTCATTGGTGAGTTGGCAGCAAGCTGCAGACGAGATTCTAAATGTATTGCCGCGCCGCATCCATGAGGTGATGGACCCCTATGCTGCCGCCACGCCCGATCGGACAGCGCTGATCGATGACAACGCCAAATTGACCTATCGCGAACTCGACCGGGCGGTCGGTGCCACCGCGGATGCGCTGCGCGCGCTCGATATCCGCGCCGGCGATCGCATCATGCTCGTCAGCGAGAATTCGATCCCGCTGGCCTGTCTCCTGCTCGCCGCAAGCCGGCTCGATGCCTGGGCGATCGTTGCCAACCCGCGGCTTTCGCCGCGCGAGCTCGACCAGATCAGGGATCACAGCGGCGCCCGGCGCATGTTCTTCACAGCAAGGGTCTCGGAAGAGGCGGCCGCGCACGCGACGCGTTATGAGGCTCCGCTGCAGGATGTCGGGCCGCTCAACGGCATCGGCGTGTCTGCGCTGAACCGGGAAACCAAGGCCGAGCCGGTCGAGACCGACGGCGCACGCCAGGTGGCGGTGCTCATCTACACGTCCGGAACCACCGGAACGCCGAAGGGCGTCATGCTCACGCACCGGAACCTGCTGTTCTCGGCCCGGACCACCGCGACCTTGCGCAGCATGACCGCGGACGACGTGCAGTATTGCGTGCTGCCGATCTCGCACATTGTCGGCATCTCGCTTCTGACGATGACACTCATGGTCGGTGCGGTCACCCGGCTGGTCACCAAATACAATCCCGCCGCCCTTGCCAAGGCATTGGCAGAAGAGGGCATCACGCTCCTGAACGGCGTCCCCGCGACCTACCAGCGGCTGCTCGAATACAAGCAGACGGCGGGCCTACAGAGGCTGGAGCGCGGCGCGCTGCGGCTGATGAGCGTCGCCGGTGCGCCGCTCGACCTCGAGCTCAAAGCGCGGGTCGAGAAGGAGCTCGGTCTTCCTCTCGGCAACGCCTTCGGCATCACCGAATGCTCGCCCGGCATTTCCGGCGTTCGGGCGGAGGCACCGCGCAGCGACAATTCGGTCGGCACTCTCGTGCCAGGTATCGAAGCCCGAATCGTGGCTCGCGATGGCGTCATAATCACCAACGGCGACATCGGCGAACTGCATGTTCGCGGACCGAACGTGATGCTCGGCTATTACCGCGCGCCGGACCTCACGGCGAAGGCGATCGATCCGGACGGGTGGTTCAACACAGGCGACCTGGCGCGCTTCGAGGGAGATGCATTGTTCATCGTCGGCCGCACCAAGGAGATGATCATTCGCTCCGGCTTCAATGTCTATCCGGCCGAGATCGAAGCGGTGTTGAGCACTCATCCCGACGTGGTGCAATGCGCCGTGGTCGGTCGGACGGTTCCGGGCAATGAAGAGATCGTGGCCTTCGTTCAGCTGCTCAAGGGCTCCTCGGCAACCGCGCAGGACGTGATGGCGCATGTCGCGCCTGAGCTCACCTCCTACAAGCGACCGTCCGAGATCATCCTCATGGACGCGCTGCCGGCCACGTCGACGGGCAAGCTGCTGAAGCACAAGCTCGCGGAATCGCTCCGCAACTGAGCGCGGGCGAGATCGCTTCAATAAGTCACAAGGCTGGAGAAGTCCCATGCAGAAGAGAAACAGGACGGTTGCGGTGATCGGCGCCGGTGATTTCATCGGCGGCGAGATTGCCAAGAAGTTCGCGTCCGAGGGCTTCACGGTCTTCGCGGGCCGTCGCAATGGCGACAAGCTTGCGCCCTTGGTCAAGGATATCGAGGCTGCCGGCGGCGAGATCCACGCCCGCTCGCTCGATGCACGCAAGGAGGAGGAGATCATCTCCTTCCTGAACGATGCCGACAAGCACGCGCCGCTCGAGGTCTGTATCTTCAACATCGGTGCCAACGTCAACTTCCCGATTCTCCAGACCACCGAACGGGTGTTCCGAAAAGTGTGGGAAATGGCCTGCTATTCCGGCTTCCTCGCGGGGCGTGAAGCAGCCCGGCTGATGCTGGCGCGCGGGGGTGGCAACATCTTCTTCACCGGCGCGACTGCGAGCTTGCGCGGCGGTTCTGGCTATGCCGCCTTCGCCAGCGCAAAGTTCGGCCTGCGCGCGGTCGCGCAGGCGATGGCGCGAGAACTCGGGCCGAAGAACATCCATGTCGCGCATCTCATCATCGACTCGGGCGTCGATACCGAATGGGTGCGGCAGCGCCGGCTCGAAGCGCTTGGCCCCAATGCGCTCGACGATCCGGACCTGCTGATGCCGCCAGCGTCAGTGGCCGCGTCCTATTGGCAGCTCTACCAGCAGCCGAAGAGCGCCTGGACGTTCGAGCTCGAGATCCGTCCCTTCGGCGAGAAGTGGTAGGGAGCGCTCCGATGGAGCTCGCGCTGTCCCAGGACGATGCGGCGTTTCGCGACGAAATCCGCGCATTCATCAAGAACAATTATCCGGCTGAAATGCGCGTTCCAAATCCGGAGACCGACCTTTCCAAGGAGCAGATGCTGCTGTGGCATCGCATCCTGCACAAGAAGGGCTGGATCGCGCCGCTCTGGCCCAAGGAATATGGCGGACCCGGCTGGTCCATCACCCGCCGCTACATCTTCGAGCAGGAGACCACGCGCGCCGGTACGATGCCGCCTTTGGCGTTCAGCGTCACCATGGTCGGTCCCGTCATCTATACGTTCGGCAATGAGGCGCAGAAGAAGAAGTTTCTTCCCCGCATTCTCTCGGGCGAGGACTGGTGGTGCCAGGGCTATTCGGAGCCCGGCTCGGGATCAGATCTCGCCACCGTCCGCACCAAGGCGGTGCGCGACGGCGACCACTACGTCGTCAACGGGCACAAGACCTGGACCACGTTGGCGCAGCACGCCGACTGGATCTTCTGCCTGGTGCGGACCGATCCGGCCGCAAAGCCGCAATCCGGCATTTCGTTCCTGCTGATCGACATGAAGTCGCCGGGCGTCACCGTGCGGCCGATCATTACCATCGACGGCTCCCATGAGGTCAATGACGTCTTCCTCGAGAACGTCCGCGTGCCCGTCGAAAACCTGATCGGCGAGGAGAACAAGGGCTGGACCTACGCCAAATTCCTGCTCGGCAATGAGCGCACCAGCATGGCCGGCATCGGCCGCTCGACGCGCTACATCGCGAACCTGAAGAAGATTGTGAAGGCGGAGATTTCAGAGGATGATCCGGCGCATCTCGAATTCGTGAAGGACGTCGCCCGCGTCGAGCTCGATGTGCTGGCGTTGGAGGCAACCGAGCTGCGCGTCGTTGCCCAAATGGCTCGCGGCATCGATCCGGGGCCGGCGGCCTCGCTGTTCAAGATCCGCGGCACCGAGATCTTCCAGGACATCACCGAGCTGACCCATCGCGCGATCGGCAATTACGGGCTGGCGATTCGCGAGCATCCCGTCAGCGCCAACCATTTCATGCCGGGGCCGGACTACGGTCACACCGCGTCGGAGAAATATCTGAACGCGCGCAAGCTCTCGATCTACGGCGGATCGAACGAGATCCAGCGCAACATCATCGCCAAGGCCGTGCTCGGTCTCTAGCGAACGGCGGCACGGGAGAAATCGGATGGATATCCAGTTCACGGAAGAGCAAGAGCTGCTCCGATCCAGCGTCCAGCGCTTGCTGCGCGACCAGTATGATTTCGACGCGCGCCGCAAGATCCTCGCGAGCGAAGAGGGGTACAGCCGCGAGCGTTGGCGGGCCTTCGCGGAACTCGGGCTGTTGGGCGCGCCATTCTCGGAGGAGGTCGGCGGCCTCGGTGGCGGTCCGCTGTCGACGATGATCATCATGCAGGAGTTCGGCCGTCACCTCGTGGTCGAGCCATTTGTCGAGACCGTCGTGGTGGCCGGCGGCTTGATTGAACAAATCGGCTCCGACGCGCAGAAGCAGGCCTTCATTCCCGAGATCGTTGCCGGCGCGAAGTTGTGGGCGCTGGCCTGGACCGAGAAGGGGTTGCGCTTCGATCTCGCCAACGTCACCACCACGGCGAAGCGGGACGGCGACGACTTCGTCCTCACCGGCGAGAAGACGGCGGTGCTGGCCGCACCGTGGTCAGATCATTTGATCGTCTCCGCCCGGACATCCGGCCATCGCCACGATCGCGGCGGCGTCAGCCTGTTCGTGGTCGATCGCCGCGCCGCAAATCTCGATCTGCAGAGTTTTCGGACTATCGACGGCCGCCGCGCCGCCGATATCGGCCTGCGCGGGGTCCGCGGTCAGCTCCTGGGCCGGGAAGGCGAGGGCGTTGTAGCGCTCGAAGCGTGTCGCGACCGCGCGATCGGTGCGCTTTGTGCCGAAGCGGTAGGCGCGATCGGCGAGCTGAACTCGGCGACGCTGGAATACTCCAAGACGCGAAAACAGTTCGGCGCCACGATCGGCAGCTTCCAGGTGTTGCAGCACAGGATGGTCGACATGTTCATCGCTCATCAGGAAGCGCTGTCCCTGATGCAGCACCTCGCGCTGAGCCTCGGCGGCGGTGAAGCCAGCGTCTCGCGGCTGGCGTCCGGCGCTAAGTCGAAGATCGGCTATGCCGGCAAGTTCGTCGCCGACCAGGCGGTGCAGTTGCACGGCGGCATGGGGATGACGGACGAGTTGAACGTCGGGCATTATTTCAAGCGGATATCCTCCATCAACATCCAGTTCGGCGATCCCGCCTTCCACCTGTTGCGCTACGCGCAGCTCGATGCGGCCGCCTAGCAGAGAGGCAGACATGACGACTGAAGCAGTAATCGTATCCACCGCGCGTACCGGTGTCGGCAAGGCCTATCGCGGCGCGCTCAACAATACCGATGGTCCGACGCTGGCCGGTCACGTGATGGCCGAGGCGGTGAAGCGCGCTGGCATCGCGCCGGGCGAAGTCGAAGATGTGGTGATGGGCTGCGCCATGCAGCAGGGCACCATGGTGATGAACGTCGCGCGCAAGGGTGCGATCCGCGCCGGCCTGCCGGTCACGGTTGCCGGCACGACGATCGACCGGCAATGCGCCTCCGGCCTCCAGGCGATCGCGGTCGCGGCGCGCTCGATCATGCTCGACGGCGTCGAGATCGCAATCGGCGGCGGCATCGAGTCGATCAGTCTGGTGCAGAACGATCACATGAACAAGTTCCATGCCATCGACCAGGATCTCGTGGCGATGAAGCCGGAGATGTACATGTCCATGCTGGAGACGGCCGAAGTGGTCGCCGAGCGTTACAAGATCGGTCGCGACCAGCAGGACGAATACTCGCTCGAATGCCAGCGTCGGGTCGGCGCGGCCTTGCAGGGCGGCCGCTTCAACGACGAGATCGTTCCGATCACGACGAAGATGGCCGTGGTGGACAGGGACACCAAGCAGATCAGTTATCAGCAGGTCACGCTGAGCCGGGATGAAGGCCCACGGCCGGATACCACGGCGGAAGGCCTTGCCAAGATCAAGCCGGTGTTCGAGGGCAAGACCATCAGCGCAGGCAATGCCAGCCAGCTGTCGGATGGCGCTTCGGCCTGCGTGATCATGAGCGACAGAATCGCCGCGCAGAAGGGCCTGAAGCCGCTCGGCATCTTCCGCGGTTTCGTCGCCGCCGGCGTCGAGCCGGATGAGATGGGCGTTGGCCCGGTCGCAGCAATTCCGAGGCTGCTCAAGCGTCACAACCTCAAGATCGACGACATCGATCTCTGGGAGCTCAACGAGGCTTATGCGGTTCAGGTCATCTACTGCCGCGACAAGCTCGGCATCGATCCGAACAAGCTGAACGTCAACGGCGGCTCGATCGCGATCGGTCATCCCTATGGCATGACGGGTTCGCGGCTGACCGGCCACCTCCTGATCGAGGGCCGGCGGCGCAAGGCTAAGTACGGCGTGGTGACCATGTGCATCGGCGGCGGCATGGGCGCGGCGGGCCTGTTTGAAATCGTCCACTGATCGGAAACGGAGTTTTCACGTGAAGACAGCAATCACCGAACTGTTCGGCATCCAGCATCCGATCATCCAGGGCGGCATGCACTATGTCGGCTTCGCCGAGATGGCTGCGGCCGTGTCGAATGCCGGCGGTCTCGGCATCATCACGGGCCTCACCCAGAAAACGCCCGAGCTCCTCGCCAGGGAGATCGCGCGCTGCCACGACATGACCGACAAGCCGTTCGGCGTGAACCTGACCTTCCTGCCGACGCTGTCGGATCCGCCTTATCCGGAATATATCGCCGCGATTCGCGAGGGCGGTATCAAGGCGGTCGAGACTGCGGGCCGCAGCCCGGAAGCCTACATGCCGGCGCTGAAGGCGGCGGGCATCAAGGTGATCCACAAATGCACCTCCGTGCGGCACTCGCTGAAAGCGGAGAAGATCGGCTGCGACGCCGTCAGCGTGGATGGCTTCGAGTGCGGCGGTCATCCCGGCGAGGACGACATCCCGAACATGATCCTGCTGCCGCGGGCGGCGGATGAGCTGAAGATCCCCTTCGTCGCCTCCGGTGGCATGGCGGATGGACGCAGCCTCGTCGGCGCGCTTGCGATGGGCGCCTCCGGCATGAACATGGGCACGCGCTTCGTCGCCACCAAGGAAGCCCCGGTCCACGACAATGTGAAGCAGGCGCTGGTCAAGGCGACCGAGCTGGACACCGTGCTGGTGATGCGCGCGCTGCGCAACACCGAGCGCGTGCTCAGGAACAAGGGCGTTGACGAGCTGCTCGAGATCGAGCGCAAGAAGGGCGCAAGCCTGAAGATCGACGACATCCTCGACCAGGTCGCCGGCGTTTATCCCAAGGTGATGGTTGACGGCCAGATGGATGCGGGGGCGTGGAGCTGCGGCATGGTGGTCGGGCTGATCCACGACATCCCGACCGTCAAGGAGCTGATCGACCGCATCATGGCGGAGGCTGAAGCGATCATTCGCCAGCGCTTGACTGGCTTTCTCGACGGAATGGTCGAGACGCAGCGGGCACGCGCGGTCGCCTGAAATGCGGCGAATACGAGTGCGTCAAGACCGGGATGGCTGACGGCGTCACGATGCTGGCGCCGCACGAACGAAAACCCAGGGAGGAAGAGCATGCCCGTCGTCGGTAGCCATCAATATCCCACCATGGAATCCGTGATCTACGGCAAGCCGGCAGCGGAGGCACTGCGAGAGGAGGCCGAACGGCTGGGCGCGAAGCGGGTCTATCTGATCGCGAGCCGCACGCTCAACACCACGACCGACGAGATCGAGAAGATCCGGACCGCGCTCGGCGCGCGCCATGCCGCGACCTTTGACGGGGTGCCGCAGCACACGACCCGGGACGTGGTCACGCAGATTGCCCGGCAGGCCAAGGACGCTAAGGCGGACTTGGTCGTTGCAATCGGCGGCGGCTCGGTGGTCGATGCGGCAAAGATCGTGCTGATGTGCATGGAACACGAGATCTTTGAGCCGATGGGGCTCGATGGGTTTGAGACCACGCCGGACCGCCGCTTTGGGCCATTCCGAACCCCGAAGGTGCGGATGATCGCCATCCCGAGCACGCTCTCCGGCGGTGAATACAATTCAGGCGCGCTGGTCACCGACTCCGGCCGCAAGCTGAAGCAGATTTTCAATCACCCGATGATGATGCCGCGAAGTATCATCCTCGATCCTGCGATCACGAAATACACCCCGGAGAAGCTCTGGCTTGGGTCCGGCACGCGCGCAATGGATCACGGCATCGAGGCGATCTGCTCCAGCCGTCCCAATGTGCTCGTCGATGCCGTGTGCCAGCAGGGCCTGCGCTACCTGTCCGACGGGCTCCGTCGCACCAGGGACAATCCGAACGACGAGGCAGCGCGGTTGAGCTGCCAGTTGGGGTCCTGGATGTCCGCCTTCGGCCTGCAGTCGCGCGTTCCGATGGGCGCCAGCCATGCCATCGGCCATGTCCTCGGAGGAACCTGTGACGTGCCGCATTACTTCTGCACCGCAGTGATGATGCCGAGTGTGCTGCACTACAATCTGCCGGCCACGCAAGCGGCTCAAAAATCGGTCGCCGCCGCGCTCGGCGCGCCCGGCCGTGATGCCGGCGAAGCCTTCGCGGCCTTCATCGCGGAGCTCGGCCTGCCGCGGCGGCTCGCCGATGTCGGCGTAGCCGAGGACCGTTTCGAGCTGATCGGCAAGAACGCCATGCTGTCGATCTTCACACGGGCCAATCCGCAGCCGATCCGTGAGCCCGACGACATCGTCAAGATACTCAAGCTGGCCGCCTGAAGAAGCGCCAAGTTTCCGTCATGGCCGACCGCACGGAAGGCCGCGTGCAAAAGCAACCTTGGAGGAATACGCAATGTTTAGAGGCATCCGACTGGCTTGTGCACTCCTGATTGCGACATCCGCGCCCTGCTGGGCAGCCGATCCGGTCGGTGTCACCGCGACAAGCATCAAGATCGGCGGCATCTTTCCGCTCAGCGGGCCCGCTTCCTCGATTGGCCAGGTCGGGCATGGCGTGCTGGCGTATATGCGATCGGTCAACGATCGCGGCGGCATCAATGGACGCAAGATCGACTATCTGATGCTGGATGACGCCTACAGCCCGCCGAAGTCGGTGGAGCATGCACGGAAACTCGTCGAAAGCGACGAAGTCGCGTTCATGTTCAGCCAGCTCGGTACCGCAGGCAACACTGCCGTGGCAAAGTATCTTGCCGCCAAGCGCGTGCCGACGATCGCAATCGTCACAGGCGCGAGCAAGTTCACCAGTGTCAAGGATTATCCGCTGACCACCACCGGCCTCGTCAGCTATGACACCGAAGGAAAGATCTATGCCAAATATCTGACGCGCGCGTTGCCCTCGGCGAAATACGCCATTCTCTACCAGAATGACGATCTCGGCCGCGACTACGTCAACGCGTTCAAGGCCGTTCTCGGCCCCGAGTTCGACAAGCGCGTAGTCATCGCCAGCTACGAGGTCACCGAGCCGACGATCGACTCGCAAGTCGTAGCGCTGAAGAGCTCGGGTGCGCAGGCGCTGTTCATCGCGGGCACGCCCAAGTTCGCCGCGCAGGCGATCCGCCGCGCCGCCGAGACGGCGTGGAAGCCAACGATCCTGATCAATTTCCCGTCATCGTCGATCGCCGGAACGATCAAACCGGCAGGGCTTGAGAATTCCGCGGGCGTCATCGTCGGCACCTTCAACAAGGATCCCAACGACGAGAGCTGGAAGGACGACGAGGCAATCAAGGCCTATCGCGCCTTCTTCGATCGTTATCTGGCAGGCTCCGATATCACCAATACGAGTTATCTAACCGGCTATCAGCAGGGCATGCTGCTGGAGCAGATCCTCAAGCAGTGCGGCGACGACCTCTCGCGCGAGAACGTCATCAAGCAGGCGAAGTCGCTGAAGAACTTCACATTGTCGACGGCACTCCCAGGTATCCGGATCAACACCAGCGAAGCCAACAACATGGTCTGGACGCAGCTGCAACTTCAGCGCTGGACCGGAAGCCGGTGGGAATCGTTCGGTGGGATTCTTGACGCGAGCTCGGAATGACCTATCCGCCCCATGACGTTCTAGGCCTTGAGGTGCGGCCCGACTAGGGCCGGAGACGATCAGGAGGAATCCACCATGGCTGACTTGCGGATATTCTCCTACTTGCCGAACCCCCGGGTTTGGAAAGCAACCATCGCGGCGCGCTTCTGTGGCGTGGAGGTCGAGGTCAGGGGAGCTCCGCCCAAGGAGCTGCGGGACTGGTTATGGGACTATAACGCTCATCCTTTGGCGGAGCATGAACGCACCTCGCTTTCTTCGCTGGCGCGAACCGGTCGAGTCGGGCTGACCGGTTCGCAACTCTTCAAGACCCATGCGTTTATGGCAGCGCAGCCGTTCGGCAACGTGCCCGCCGCTTTCGGGCCTAATGGCGAAATCGGGATCTTCGAGTCGAACAGCATCATGCGGGCGGTGGCGCGGCTCGGCGAGTCGAAGTCCGCGCTCTATGGTCGCGACGCCTATGAGGCGTCGAGGATCGACAGCTTTCTCGATGTCAGCCTGGTCTTCGCCAGGGATTCGCAGATTTACCTCCTGGCGCTATCGAGCGACACGGTCGATGCCGCCGTCCATGCGCGAGCCCAGGAGGCGTTTGCGATCTATGCTTCGGGCATCGAGCAGGCGCTGTCGCAGCAGCGCGAGGCGCTGGTGGGCACGGGGTTATCGCTGGCCGACATCTGCTTCGCTGCGGAGCTCGCGCTTTTCATGAACGAGCATGCGCGGGCCGATCAGCTGTGCAAGCTTGGGCTGGGGAGAATCCTGCATCCGGCGGTCCAGGATGACTATCCGCTGACTTTTGCTCATTTCACCCGTCTCGTCGAGCACGTGCATTTCCAGCCTGATCTGAAGCCATACGTTGAAAAGCTGCTGGCGAAGGCTGGCAACTGACCTGCCGGCCGAACGTGGAGGACTAATCGCATGACTGCGCCTATCTGCCTGATATCCGGTGTAGGACCTGGCACAGGTTCCGCTCTCGCCAGGCGGTTTGCCGAGGGTGGCTATCGCCTCGCTCTGCTCGCCAGGAACGAGGAACGTCTCGCTGCCCTGGAGAAGGAACTGCCGGGTGCGAAAGGATTCCGCTGCGATGTTTCTGATCCCGAGCAGGTCGAAGCGGTGGGGTTGGCCGTGGAGCGCGATCTCGGCAATCCCGACGTGGTCATCCACAACGCCGTTGGTGGTGCGTTCGGCACATTTCGCGAGATCGATCCATCGATCCTGAATCGCAACTTCCAGGTCAACACCATGGGACTATTGTATCTGGCGCGGCGGTTCGTCCCCGCGATGGTGACGGCCGGAAAGGGCGCGATCGTTGCCACCGGAAACACCTCGGCCCTGCGCGGCAAAGCCGGTTTCGCCGGCTTCGCGCCGACCAAGGCGGCGCAGCGAATCCTGGCCGAAGCGATGGCGCGCGATCTCGGGCCACAGGGCGTTCACGTCGCCTATGTCGTCGTCGATGCCGTGATTGATCTCGAGTGGACACGGAAACGCTGGCCGGATCGGCCGGACGATTTCTTTATCAAGCCGCGCGCCATCGCGGACGAGATCTGGCACGTCGTCCACCAGCATCGCAGCGCATGGTCGTTCAATGTTGAACTCCGACCGTTCGGAGAGAGCTGGTAGTCGAGGCGTGTCGTCATGGGCCGCGCTGTCCCGTGCCGCGTCGGATTCTGGACCGTCTCGGGCTGAAAGCCAGCCTCGTCGGACGCACAGCACTGAATGTTCCTCCCGCCTCGGCTTAGCGCATCCGGCGGCGTCCGCAGCTTCCAAGACGCGCGCTACCGCATGAAAATTGGTGATTGCCGATTGTCCGGTTCTGGGGCCTCCAGCGACTCGGGAGATTAATGGGTACACAGCCTAGACTAGGTCATGCCCTTCTCGCGGACCACGTGGCGGCGATGGTGCGATAAAAGTCGATTCGTTTGGCGTCGCGAAACGGCACAGAATTCAAGTTGAACATGATGATGTCGATGACAAAGTAGAGCGCATTGATGCCACGCTCGTGCATGCCGCCTTCTGAAAGCGCGCATCGGCAAATCGGCAACGATCAAAGAGCTCAGAGTTGCGAGTGCGCTGGTTTGGTTATCCGGCACCGAGCCCGGACCTCAGCGGTGTCGCGGTCCGCCTCGACGTCGCGCCGTCTGGGTGCTCATTCCTGAGACGGCCGGTGGACGACGGCGTAACCTGGGCTTGGAAAATCGATTTTCTAAGCCGTCGTGCCCGGTTCGAATAAGCTGCTGGCTATTCCGTCCGAGTAGGGAACGGCTCATACGCGGCTCATGGATTTACGCAAAGCGTCAACCAGTAGCCAAAATTGAGCGTTCGTCGTGTTTTTTCGCTGTCGCCTTGTGTTGATCCCGAACAAGCTTCTACGATAGCTCGTTCCCATCTCGAGTTGGGCGCAGCCGCCAATTCTTGTCTTGTTTGCGATGTTGTCTGGGAGACTGCCGTCAAGCATCGGGTTGCTGGTAACCTCGGCCGGGATTCCTGCAGCATCCAATTCTTCCAGAACGATATCGCGCAACTCGTCGTCCAGTCCCCCGAGCTGAAGTCTTCCATTCGCCTGGGTGTCCGTACAGCCGTGCAAGCTGATACAACGTTGAGCGTTTTCAACCAACTTCGTGGCTATTGGCTCATCGTAGTGGGAAGCCGTCACATGCAGGTCGCCGTTGCTGGAGGGCAACAACCCTTCAAACAGCCAGAGGTCATGCAATCCAAGACCATCAACTGCGGTCGCCAGCGTAGCCGGATGATAGCCGGCCGTAGCTAGAGCGATCTCGCTTGTGCCGGTCTCAATGCCACCTCCGTGGAGGGCCATGATGATCTTTTGTGTTTCCGTGTTGTCCGTAACCTGTTCTTCCACCAGTTGGCGCCACTCATGACGTAGCCATCTCTTTCCATATGCCATCCCTTCGACGTTGTTCGGATCATCGTACAGAGCAGTCATGGAATCATATTTGTCGGGTCCTCGTGGCATATCACCGATCTCCGTGCAGTCGGCTTGAATGATCAAGAGCCAGTCGCGGCGTGCGGCTCTTGCTGGCGAATGGTGGACCTCCGGACACGATAAGGCTGCCGCCCTGAATTCTTCGAGAACGCGTCGCTCAGACCCGACCGGCGATCCGGATCGGACCATTTAGGTTGCAGGTTCCAGTTCGACATTCTTACCCGCCACCCGCCTTCTCGATCATGCGCATGACGGCATGGAGCTCCCTCTCGTAAGTCGGTCCGGTGGCGTAGCCTGCGCGCGCGACTTCGGTTGCGAAGGCGTATGGGTCGTGGGTGACCGCGAACGCCTTGGCGTACCGCTTGTTGCGCGCCAGAAATGAGCCGTGCTCGCTGAACGCGGTGGCAGCGTCGGGATAGACGCGGAACCAGTCGCGCACGACATAGTCGTACTTGCCGTCGGGCCGCGGCGTCACCGAGATCACTTCGGGGAATTTGGCGTCGGGCCGCGACATGACCTCCTTGGTCTTCAGCAACTGCCGCATGTTTTCGGGCATGCTGGCTTTTGCCTTGATACCGAAAAAATTGAAGCCGGGCGCATGCGCACTCCAGCCGGATTCCAGCGCTGCCTGGCCGAGCGTTACCAGGGCGGGTACGCGGCTCGCCGCCTGCGAAGCCCTGGCTGACTCGCCGAACGTGGCGACGAACGCTTTCGGCGCGAGCTTCTTGCCCGGCACGTAGGGCAAGGGCGTCGGCGCAGGAGGCGTAGGAGCGGGGGCGGGCGGCAGCGACCGGCCACCCAGCGCGGCGCCAATCGCGACCTTGGTCGCCGCGCCGACGATGCCGTCGGCCTCCAGCCCGCTGCGCGACTGAAACCCACGCACCGCGCGTTCGGTGTTCGAACCAAAATCACCGTCCACTGCTAAATCGTAGCCGAGCCCGACAAGGGCGCGCTGCAGGCTGCTCACGCCGTCGCCTTTGCTGCCCCGGCGCAGCGTCGGTCCGAGCATGAATTCGGCGACGCCTTTGAGGCGGTCCACCAGCCCCGGATCGTCTCCCGCTTCGCCCGCGAGCAGGGCTTCCAGGGTGAGGGTCTCGTCGGTTGGAGATTCGCCCTCGCAGGCGGCGCGCACGTCCTCATCGTCGCTGAAATTCTCCTGCCAGTTCTCTTGCCAAGTCTCCTGCCATCCCTCGTCCTCGGCTTCGCTCTGCGCGCCCGGCAGCGGCGCGAGGTCGAGGTGGAAGTGGATGATAAGGGGATGCGGTCCATGCCAGTTGAGCCCCGTCACGCGCTTGTTCTTGTCTTTGCGCGTCGTGCCGACGAAGATCACGTTGCGCTTGCCGGTCTCCCGGTTGATCTCGTCGGCGACCGCGAAATCGTTGTAGATGATCCGCCATTTGGCCAGCATCGCCTTCGCGGTCTCGTTCACCGCGCGCAGCAACCTCAAGGCATCGTCGCGGAGATAGAAGCCGCGAGCGTCGCGCCTGTTCAGGAACAGATCGAGCGAATAGCCGCGGTCGTTGAAGCTCCCGCCGCCGTGTCCGCGATAGGTGCCCGCTCCGAGGCCTGCGCCGTAGCGGCGGCGCAGCTCGGCAAAGAAGCGGACCATGATCGGCGCGACAGGCGCCTTGTCGCTTCCGTCAATCGACGCGTGACTGACCAGCTCCACCCGCTGGGCCGGCGGCCCGAAATCGCCGAGCGAGCCGCCCGATGACTCGGTACGGAAGCGCATCTCTTCCTCGCGGCTGATCATCCAGGCGCGGCGGAGAACGTCGTCGGCGTACTTCGTCCCGAAGCGCATGCGGGCGCCCTTCAGCGTATCCTCGTAGTCGCCGCGCAGTGCCGCACTTCGTTCGTCGGCCGAAGGCTTTCCGCCCGTCCGCCGCGACCACTCCGCAGCCAATCTGGCAATGAAGGTATCGAGATCCTCGTCGACAGGAAGCGGCGCAGGCGGGGTCGGTGCCGGCGGGATGGGAGCAGGTGGAGTAGGTAGCGGCGCGATCTTGCCGCCGAGCGCTGCGGCGATAGCCGCCTTGGTGCGCGGGCCGACCACGCCGTCGGCGGCGAGGCCTGCGCGGGACTGAAAGGCGCGGACCGCTTTTTCGGTTGCAGCGCCAAATCGTCCGTCGATTTCGCCCGGCGAATGGCCGAGTTGCGCCAGCGCGCGCTGCAGCGCTTCGACACCGGCGCCGCCGTTGCCGCGGCGAAGCGTCGGTCCGATCACGAGAGCCGAGGCGCCCTGCAAGAGGTCGGCAGCTCCACCGGCCTCGGTGTCGAATGCGCGCACGCCCACGCCTGCAGGCCATCCCGCGTCATCCGATTCCGGTTCGAACCACTCGGCCTCGAAATTTCGGGGCGCCGAGTGGGCGCCGCACCCGCATCCGCACCCTTCGTGGTCGATTTCGTCCTCGGACGATTCAGGCCAGCGCGTGTCGGAGAAGTCTTCGTCGAGCTTGTCGCCAGGAAGGCCTGCTTCCACGTCCAGCCAAGCCAACGATTCCACGTCAGCTCTCTCGAAATGTGTTTCCGCGCTCGACATCGCATCGAAATTCTCGAAGGCCTCGCCATCCGGGGCTGTGCCGAGCTCGCTCAACAAGGTCGGGAGCAGTTTACCGGGCAGCGCACAATGGGTGATCGAATTCGGCACGGGGCGCAGCGCCACCGCGCCCGCACTGGCGCGGCCGTCGAATTTGTCGGTCGGAGATTTGGCGCGGTAAACGATGTCGACGCCCAAACCCGGCCGGGCTGCGGCGAGCGCCTTGAACGCGGCGATGGGCGGGCTTCCGTAGGTGGCGTCAAGCACCCACACCTTGACGAGCTTCGCGAGCGCGCCGGTGCCGAGCGCCGTGGATTTGTTCGCGTTGGCGAGCGTATAGAGCACGCCGTAGGCGCGCGAGTGCCCGGAAATGACGAGCCGGCCGATTTGCGTGCCGCCCCGCTCGAGGCGGCGGTCCGTCTCGCCCAGCACTTCGGCAAACAGCGCATTGAGCTGCGCAGGCCGGTCGAGCCCGTGTGCACTCCAGCCTGCGTCGCTCCCAGTCTGGAGCTGCGGCACGATCAGCAGCATCGGCCGGCCGCTGTCGGTCACGATCTTGCCGAGCCGGAAGGTCGCCTCCGTCACGATGCCCGCAGGCATGGCTCGCGGCACGCCGCACGGACTGAGCAGCCCGTGGATGTAGAGCAACATGTCCAACGGCCCGCTGCCTCGAACGGCCGCGGCCGACGCGAATACGGCGATTTTCGTGCCGGTGACGCGGGAGCGGTAGATCCATAGCGCGCCGTCAAGATACGGCCTCGTGGGCGGAACGACGGCTTCGCCTTCGAACTCGCTCGTGATCGTCGGCTTGCGGCGAAACTCCCAGTGCCATTCCTCGGTAGGCAACTGCTCGAAGCCGTAAGCCGCTGCGTTCTGCTTCAGCCATCCATAGAACCAGCTCCTGCGCCAGGCCGCTCGGGCTGCGTCACTGCTGCTGTTGGCGATCTCGTATCCCGCTTTTCTGTTCTGATAGAAGTCGACGGCAATGCCGTTCTGGTGATTGCTGTAGCCTGGCGCCGCAATCCGGCCACCCAGGCCAAAGCCGCCGTAGGCCTTCGACTTCAGCATGTAGGCGGCTGCTGCCTTCGAATGCGGACCTTCGGCAAGAGCTTCGCGGTGCGCGCGTGTCCGGTTGTAGTAGCCCTTGAAGTAGGTGAGCCACAGCGAGCGCTGGTGCTCGCTGCCGCGATAGCCGCTTGCTGCCGTCAATCGTTTCGTTCGCAGCGCGTCGGCATCACCCGCAATCTGAGCCTTCTGCAGATCTGCATTTGCAGCGGCGAGCAGGCGGCCTGCGGCCCGCGCGGTCTCCGGCCGCGTCTTGACGCCGGTGCCGGGGATCGTCTCGACCTGGGTGCTGCTCAGGTCAGGCAGGGGAGCACCCCTCGCCTTGCGGCTGCGGGCGATATGCTCGGCGAGCACACTGTTGCGAAAGGCGATCTGCTCCGCTGTTGCGGTCCACGCCTCGGACTCGAGATATTCATCCTCACCTTCGTGTTCGTCCTCGGAGCAACGGCTGGCTCCAGATTCCAGCTCGCGAGCCTCCTCGAGCTCGCGCGCCCAAGGCTCCGAGCTTTCGTCTCGCGCGGCTTCGTCGTCCGCGGAAAGGCCATGCGATTCCCACGCCCGGGCTTCCAGCCCGGTGAACGACGTTTCATCGAAATCTTCCGAGAGCGTGCCTTCCTGCTCCGGTTCGAGGGTCTCGCCGAGCAGGGTCATGCCTTCAACGGCGAAGAAGGCGTAGCTATCCGCGTTGTCCAGAGCCTGCTTCGGGGACAGGGTCGAGTATTTCGGTTCGTGCTCGTAGGCCTGGTCCTTGATGCCGACATAGCGATGCGCGACCTCGTGGATGAGGGTCACCTCCTGTGTGTCGGGCGCCAGCGCGCTGAAGTTGCAGTGCCTCGGCCGTGTGTCGAAGCAGATGTGGACCTTGCCGAAACCGCCGAACAACTGCGTCGTCAGGGCATAACCGCAGACCGCTCCCTTGCTGTCCGTGGCGCAGTCGGTCTCGCCGCGGAACTTGATTCCATCCTTCAGCGCCTTTTCGATCCGCATCAGCCGCGTGACGATGTGACGGAGATTGTCGTGTTTTGTGGTGTGAAAATGACGCAGCAGCAGCTGCCGCGTGGCCGCGCTCATCCGATCCGGCCGTCCGTACGCGCTGCCGACGAACGAGGCCGCATGCCGCACTGCGCGCAGACACCGGTCGGTGACGTCAAGCAGCAACTGCTTCTGCGTCGACGTACAGTTCGCGAAGGAGTGGGGTGAGCCCAGTTCCTCCTCGAAGGACTGGGATTCACCCGCACCAGTCCACTCCGTTTCGCCCGCTCCGCCCGAAAAGGCCACGAACGGGTTGTCCTCGAGCGTGGCGAACGCTTCAATTCCGCTGCGGTTCTCCGGCTCGGACGTCTCCGCGAACGGAGCGTCGAGGCCGAGCGGGTCGAGCGATTGGAAATCCTGCCTGGACCCGTGCATCGTCTGCCTCCTGCGTTGACCTCAGCGTGCGCCGACGAGCAGTGGCGGCCGGGTCGGCGGCCGCATCTCGATCGGCTTTGCGCGTGTTTTCAGATCCTTGCCAGTTGCGGATGCCCACTCGGTGATGACCCGCCTGCTCGAAGCTCCGATCGGCGAAGCTGCGCCCGGCGGCGAACCGACCGGCGGCTGCTCGAGGTAGAGAACCCATGCCAGTTCAGGTCCGGACACGACGCCGGACTCGACGATGCGCAGGAACCGGGAAAGATCGCCAGCCATCGAGAACAGAGCGGAAGACTTGCTGTGCGGTGCGAGCCCAACGCGCTCGCCGATCATCCGCAGACGCTCGTAGGGGCTCGTGGCGTTGGCAACGAGGTCCTCGACCACCGGCGTGTTGGCGCTTAGCGTCAATTCGGCCCAGCCGAGGGCCGTTGCTGCGACCAACTCCTCCCGGCTGAGCAACTGATTCTGCCGCCGGGCGCGCAGTGCAAATCGCAGTGCCTCGGCGATCCTGAAGATCCGATCGTCGTCGGATGCGTTCACGCCGGATGTGTTGCGAACGTTGGTGATCGCCTGCCACAGTTCAAAAAGGAGTTCCTCGAACACCTGGATGAATGACGCGTTCGCGTGCGTGGCCTTGTCGTAGGTGGGCGGCCGGTTGTCGTCGGTGCCGAATGCCAGGTCTAGGCCGAGGAGCCGCCAGTATGCGTTGCGCCGTACCGCCTCGGGATCCGGACGGATGACACTGGTGGACAGCCACGGGGCAAGCGGATTGGCGGCACCAAACAGCAGCACCTCGGTGATCTCGAGCCAACGCTGGGTCGCGATTGACGGGATGCCCAAACCTTCGCCGGAGCGATATTCCCGGACGACGCGGCGCAGGATCTGGATGGCGCGTGTGTTCTCCAGAACATAGCTGTAGCCGAGGTGGTCCCATTGCGGGACACCGGCCAGCGACGGATCCGGGGTGAATGGCGCGAATGCGCCGATGTCGTAGCGGAGGAAGGCTAGGCGGGCCGGGCTGGCCGACTGCGGATTCGGCGGCGGTCCCCATACGCGAAAGGCGTTCCAGACCTGTTCCATGTGGAGCAACAGATCGAACGGATCGCACATGAGCACTATTGCGGCCGCCGCGTCGCGCGACATGTTGGACGGCGGCGCCATCATGCGGTCAATCAGCTGCTGGATCATGACTAGTACCTTTCGTTGTCGCGTGGGCGCGGAACGACCTCGCCGATGAATGGAACGGGACGCGTTGGTATCGGCACGGTCGATGCTCCCGACCAGCTCGGCCGCGCCGTGGCTTCGATCATGCTTGCAAGACGCGCGTTCACAGCGCCATCCGTGATCGGAACGCGATGAGGTCCGATCTCCGCCAGCGGTGCGAGCTTGGTCGACAGTTCCTCGAATCCGTTGGTCAGGATGCATTCGATCGCGCTCATCTGCGACAAGCGGCTCAGCGCCTGATTCAAGTGGCACAGCTCCTGCTCGCGCTTCGCATCGCGCTCGTGCAGTTCGTTGATGGTCTGCTTGAGGAGGTCGATCTCCTCGTTGCGCGGGTGCCCGTCCGATTGGCGTTTGGCAAGCTCCAGCACGGACTCGGATCCCGCCGAAGATGAAGGCTTCTTGGCCATGTCGTATTCCTTTCTCAATTCACGCCGCTTCGGTTTGGTTGACGAACCAGCTGCGTGCGCGTTCAATCCACATCGGTGCAGTCTCCGGACATTCGGCCTCGCGCAGACCGGCGAGTGCGACGATCCGTATTCCCTCGCGCTGCCGCCACGCCGGCGACGTCCAGAGCGCTGCGCCAGCGGTGTGTTCGAGCTCGGCAAGCGCCTGCGGCGAGACGCGTTTTGGATCGAGCACGTCGGTCATCGGCCGGCCGCCGAGCCCCGGTACGGGCGCTGAGAGACACGCTTCTGCGATCTTTGGCATCGCGGCCTTCGAGCGGGCGAGCAGGGGCTGCAGCGTCTCTTCGGCGAGGGCGATCGGATAATGCGCTTCCATGGCCTGTTGCAGGGCATTCCATGGGCCCTTATCGCCGAAGCAGAGGCGTGACATTGCGCAACCGAGGACTGTGCGAAGCCACCCGATCGGGTGCGGGTCGCCCACCGGCCATTGCAGGATGGTGTCGGCACTGCCGACGACGTCGTAGAGCGCCGCCGTCGAGGCATAGCCGGTGTGAAGAAAGGCAAAGACGTCGGCACCGATCTCGGAGGCCCAGGGTGTCCACATCGCCTGAAGCTTTTCATCGTCCTTCAGCGCGCGCGCTATGGCCGCTCGCACGGAGGGCGTCCAGCCGGTGAGGTGAGCGACCTGATGGCCAGTCTCGTGAAAGAGCGAGGTGGGACGATAGAGATTGTGGCGCACGATCTTGATGGCGGCGACCGGCATGATGGCCCCGGGCGCCCAGAGGCGGACGCCCGCGCGCAGGATCGATGCGCCGGTTCCCTTGTCCTGGTACACCAGCACTCTTGGCACCGGCTTCCTCGCCCGCTCGAGCACGCCCTGCATGCTCGTGACCGCAAGCCGGTCGAGCGTCGTGAGCGCCTCGCGCAGAGGCGCACTCGTTCGCGAGTTCACGGCATCTCCGAGGAAATCGAGCGTGGTGTCGACCTGGACGTAGCGGCGACGGAAACGCTGGACACCGGTCGAGGCGGCTGGAATGCGAGCCGGATTCTTCCGCGCCTCGGCAACGACCCGCTGCGTCGCCTCACCGAGCCCGATGAGTTCCTCGACGACCGCGTTGATCTGCTGGCGCAGCGGCGCACCGGTGTCGCGTTCGACCGACTTCCAGGCCTCGATCGAAGCAAACTCCTCGGCATCGCGAAACGTGCGAGCGGCCGCCAGCCAGTGGGCGACCTGCCGCTGGAGGTCCGAGGTGACGAGATGCTGGTCGATGTCACGCGTCACTTGCCGCCTCGCCCAGGTGTGACGGAGATGGCGATGCTCGGTGTGCCGCGCAGCGCGGCGCCGGACGGCGCGGACGCACCGCCGCGCAGCATCCTGCGGATCGCGTCGAGCCCGGGGACCGCGGTGAGGCGGATGCGAACCGTTACACCGGGATCGGGATGTCCGGCTGCGCGCACGAACGCTTCCGCATTGGCTCGCGCCCATTTCGTCAACGCCGGCATCACCCAGGCGCGCAGGCGCTGGCGCAGCTGTGCGGTCAGGCCGGGCGGCAGCAGCCTGACCCTGTGGGCAGCGAAGTCCTCGAAAGTCTCGCCGTCCTCACCATCCTCGCGCAACATCCGGAGAGGAGCCTGGCCGCCCGCGGAGAGTCGCTCCATGTCCTGGTAGGTCCTGGTGAGCGCCTGCAGTAGCGGGAGGCTTCCCTGGCCCTTGCGGATCGCCGCGACGATCTTCTGCGTCTCCGCCTCCGACAAGTAGATGCCGACGGTGATGCGCGCTTGGCGCATATTCACCGAAGCCCAGGCACGGCTTGCGCGCAGACGCCTGGCCGCGGCCTGTCCCGCCGGGCCCGCGGGCAAAGTTGGCGGCGCGCCAGCGCCGACCGGCTCCAGAATGTAGAAGCGCTGGCCCGCGGCGATCCGCTGTCGCGAGCGAAGATATGCGGCGGGCACCGCGACGCCGAGCTTCGGTTCACGCAGTAGAACGCCGGCCGCCGCCGGCGTCAGCGGATGGACGTTGGCGGTGTTGATGTAGCCGCGGCCTGCGCCTGCGCCCGACCGGTCGGTGCGCACCATGCGCTGGAGCGTGGTGCCGGGCGCAGACTGATAGATGTGCATGCGCGCGCGGATCGGAAACTGCGCGCCCGCCGCCCGCATCGCCGCGCCGACCGTCGATCCGCCGAAGGTGGGCAGCGTGTCCGCAATCTGCGACGTCACCTGGATATCGGGCGTGCGGCTGTACTTGCGATAGGGCCGGAGGCTACGCGGGCGGCGGCTCACGAAGGTTCCGCCGAGCGACGGGGCCTGCTGCAGCGACGCACGAACGAAGCGAGGCGGGAAATGCGTTGCAACGGCTTGGCTGAACGCTTCTGCGGTCGCGAGCTGGGTCAGCTCTTCGTCCTCGAACACGTAGTCCTCGTTCTCGGCGAACTGACGGACCGTATCCTCGACGATGCTGGCGAGCGCGACCGGCGCCACCTCGTCGCTGCGCTCGAGCTGCGCCCGGTCCTCGGCTTCGAGCGAGATGAGCCTCAGACCGGTATCTACGATGGCGTTCGACAGAGGCCCTTTGAGCTGCGGTCCTACCCATTTGCCGATCAGCTGGCCGAGATAATTGGCGAGGAAGCCCACCACCTTCGGTCGACCGACGAGGTTGATTCCGAGCCGCAGCGCGCCGAGCAGGGCGGGAACGAATTGCTCGATCGCAGGCGCGAGATCTTCGTCCTCATCGGCGTCGCGCAGCCGTTCGATCAGTGCGCCGCGGGCTTCGGCGAGCACCTCGAGTTCCCGCGTCTCGATCTCGCTCTCGTCCGTCGCACCGAACGCCTCGCCTTCGAACTCGGCTGCCGCATCGCTCGCCAGTGCCTCCGCGATGGCCGCGTCGAAGGATTCGGCGAGCGACTCCATGTCGGTCAGGTTCGCCGGTGACACCTGAGCTTCGTCGATGCTCTCCTCCGCAGCCTCGGACGTGAATCGGGCGGCGAGCGCGCGTGCGTGCGGCTGCAGAGGTGCCGGCAACCGGCCGATGGCGAAGGACAGGACGCGCCGGAGCAGGGGATTGATCAGGCCGCGCAGCTTGTTCAGAACCGGCCCGAGCAGCGACCCCGCGACCTTGCCGACGCTCTTTGCCACATTGGCGACGGTCTTGACGACGCCCTTGGCTTTCTTGATGAGCTTGCCGATGAACTCCTCGCCGGCCGGCGTCAGCTCTCCGATCGATGGGTCGAATCTCTCCAGCACCTCATCGAGCTGTTGCTCTGAAAGGGAGCCGACGTCCAGGCCGGCCATCCCTGCTTCCAGCGCCTGCAGATACTGTTGCGCCTCGAAGCGCACCGGGGCGAGGTGCGCGTCGGCATAGCGTTCGCGCTCCTGTGCGGACGCCGGCGTCTCGTCGACGAACCGCTCGTCGAGTGCCTGCTCGGTCTCCTCGGCCAGAAACGCAAGCGCTTCGTCGAACGCTTCATCGCGAAGCTCGGCATAGACTTCGGCCACCAGGCGGTCGGTCTCGGACTGGCTTGCGCCGCCATCGAGCGTCGCTGCGAATGGCGTGAGATTCTCGCTCCACGGAGCGAAGCCGATCGCCGCGCCGTTGCCGGTTTCGGCGAAGGCTTCAGCGAACGGGTTTTCGTGCGCGGCGAAGAGATGGGATGACTCTTGTTGATTCAGCATCGCGCGACTCCGGCCTCCTGAACATCTGCGGTGCAGTTGAGCATGACCGCCGTCCGCCGCTGTGTGTGCCGCCGTCGCCTTGCCGGCTTGTTCGCGCGCTCAGTGCGTATTGCTGCCGTGGCCGCGGCGCTTTCCGAGGCGTCCACGCAGCGTCGCAGGATCGTCCGCGGGCAGACGACGGCCGTCCCTGCAGACTCCGGAAAAGGAAGAGACAAAAAGGGAAGGGGAAGCTAGTGCGCGGTGCGTGAGGCGGGACAAATGCCGGCCACGCGCTTCGCCAGCGCCTCATCCGGGGCCACGCCCAGCTCGCAGGCAAGGCGCTTTGCCAGCGAACGGTAGCACTGGACCGCCTGGTAGCGATTGCGCTGGGCGAGATATGCATCAATCAGCGCTTCGGCCGCCGATTCGCGCAGCGGCTCGGCGGCGAGCGCGGCGACCCCCGCCTGTGCTGCCAGCGCGAGATCGCCACACGTCGTCATCATCCGGCAGGCCGCCTCGAGCGCCTCCACCCGCAGCAGGCGAAACGCCTCCTGCCTGGCGATCAGCCACTCCTCATGCCAGCCGGGCAGAACATCGTTCGATAGCAATACGATGTCCTCGAAGGTAAGCGCTTCGCCCTTGAGGGCACGGGCCGCGATGGCCTGCGCGCGCGAGAAATCAACGTCCGCCGACAGCACCAGCTCGTCGCCCATGGTCTCGATCCAGCCGCGCGGAACGTGCCACAGCGCGCGGCGGAGGTTGGCTCGGCCCGCGTCTTCGGCGAGATCCAGCCAGAGATTGCTGGCGGCTGCGGTGCGCGAGACCGGCCGGCCTTGAAGCGCGAGAAAGGCGAGAAGCCGGCGCGCCGGGAGCGAGAGGCGAACCATCGGGTGGACGCCAAGCCGCCCGAGAATGGCGACCTTGCGCTCCACTATCCTCTCACTGATGCCCCCCGTCATGAAGAGCCTTCCTGGTCGCGAGATTATGAAAAAGTTCGACCGAGCTCTGGCCGGCCGAGTAAAGTCTTCTGTTGGGCCGTTCGTATTCCGGCCGGTCCTTAAATTCTCGACACTAGGCTGACAACCGGCGTGGAATGGTACGCCCGCCGCCCATCGTGGGCAATAAATCGGGTTGGAGCCCGAGGCCGGGACTTAGCGATAGATTTAGTCGCGTTTTACTGTTCAATGGCGCGGGTGCGTGCGTATGCCGACAACCGTGTTCGAACACTGTGGCTAACACGAGGCCTGGTGGCAGTTCGCCGCGCGCGCAGAATTTGCCGCAGATATTGCACATGGGCGTGCCCAGTCCTGTGCACATGTGAACCTCACCACAACTCCGACACGCGTTGACCGAAATCAGGCTCGACGGTTTGCCGCCAGAGCATCCTGTGCTCGCGTGGGATGCGCGAGGCGGAACCCAGAGCAAATTCCGACCCGGACAGTCGCCCGATGCAGATCAGTTCGTAACGTAGCGGTGTTTTCTATCCCGATAGTATGAACTAGTTCATTCTTGAGCCGCAACCAGAAGCTTCACGTCGAGCATAGCCGGTTCGATGCAATGATCGGTTGCAAAAATGAAGCAGCGCACGCATCTGACAAGAGTACTGCCTTGACCGTCTGAGGAGGACGCGGCTGTTCACGCCAGCTAGCCGCAGTATCCAATTTAGTTAAGTAGTGCCGACGTTTGACGCGAAGGCGGCGGTCGACTACCGCTTCGCGGCAAAGAATGAGCCCGGTAAGACCCGAATGCGATCGTCGACGGGATCTCGTAAGCGACACGCGCGCGATGGCGGACCAAGCTCTGCAGGCAGCCTATCGTTCGCAAGGCCTGGAGCCGGACAGTGACTCGAGTGCAGACAATTTAGCGTTTTGTTGAAGCGACGCCCGCGAGCCTGGGTCCGGTGATAAAGTCGATTGGGCTCAAGTCGGGGCAAGTGAACCGAGCGTGGTCCTTGGCTCGGTCATAGATTGGTGCACGTTACGTCCATGAGAGAGCAACCGCGGCACGTCTGAGAAGAATTTCCACGCAAACGCACTTCTTGCGTCAATTTGTATTGCTGCTTGAGAACTATGGATCTTGGTAGCAAGTCCCTTCCCCTTACCAGCAAAGCTTATGCTGCCGAGTTCGCGCGTTGCAGCGGTGCACTTGGACGCCGCGCGCTAGTGTCTGGGATTTAGAGCACTGTTCAGGCCGTCGCCGATGAGGTTGAAGCCGATCACGAGCGTGATGATCGCAAGGCCGGGCCAAAGCGCCATCCATGGTGCCTCGCCATTTTGAGAGGCGGCTGCTATTTGGCGGCAGCGTCCGCTACATACGCTTCGTATGATTGTCCAAGGGCGCTGTGCGTAAATGATTTCCAAGGCCACAATCTCGGAATAGTCGCTCGTCTCGTCCCCGGTATTTGATCAAGTCAACCATGGTCAGGCCCGGCCCCGTGTCAAAGTTGGAAGCTGGTGCACCGGGAATGCGGATGAGCCCTTGCATGCTTGGGCCCCGCGTTTGAATAGCGACTTTGATTTGCGACGCCCTACGCGAAAATCGCTGCTCGGATCGAAGCGGGATCCGCTGCCACTGATCAATGTCACCTGCGGTTTGACCGATGTAACTCGGGCGGATCGTCTGATCGATTGCAGCAAGTGTGGGGACGGCTAGCAGTGACAGGATAGCGGTGAGAGCAGCCGCGCGGAATGTGATGAGACCTAGGCTTCGCGTCTCAAGGATTGGTCGGCGTCTTTTTCGTATCATGAGAGCGATCCATTAGTGTCCGAATGGCTGCCCCTTTCGCCGCAGCATCTCCGGAGTCCTCAGCGACGCGTTCAGGCGTGCACTTCGTTGAGGGCGGGTTTCCACACTGGCGCGCAAGCGCTTCCCAACCGACACACTTTCCAGATTGGCTTCGGTATCCCGGACCTCCATTGTCGCCGCAGGCTGCGAGTGCCGATGGGGCATGCAAGAGCTGCACGATGATGAAAAGCGAAACTACCTTGGAAATCACTTTGGACGCTCCACGTCTGGACCGACAAACTACGCTAACTCCACGGCGCGCGACTCTACTGCTGCTTCATTTCGATCCAGGATTTGAGCCCGTAGCGTTCCCAGTTCTTTATCCTGACCATCACAACCCATGCCGCCTGCACGAACAAAACGCGCAGGTAGCGATTGCCGCGCCTCGAGATTTTGCCGAGGATCGTGCGATCTCCCGTCGAGATCTGCTTGGGCACCAGTCCGAGCCAGGCGCCGAAGTCGCGGCCTTTGGAGAAGACGTCTCCAGTGCCGATCGCGGCCACCATGGCGCTCGAAATGATCGGCCCAATGCAAGGCGCCGTCATCAGACGTGAACATGCCTGATCTCGACGGGCCAGTGCTTCGATCTCGTCGGAGAGGCCATCGATGCGTTGATCCAGCTGGCGCCAGTCGCCTGCTAACTCCTCGATGACACGCAACATGCGTGACGACAGCGCATCGGAGCGGTTCGCAAGGATGGTAGGCAGTTCGGTGCGCAAGAAGCCGATGCCCTGGCGCACGGCGATCCCGCGTTCCAGCATGAAGGCGCGAATCTGGTTGATGATGCCGGTGCGTTGCGACACCGGCCGCTCGCGCACCCCGTGCAGCGCCTGCAGATCCAATTGCTCCACGGTCTTGGTCGCCACGAACTTCATCGTCGGGCGCTGCACGGCTTCGGCATCATTGAAGTCGTTCTTCTGTCCCTTGCTATACGGGCGGACATATTTGGCCGGCATCAACCTGGCATCGTGACCAAACGATGCGAGTTTGCGGCTCAGGTGATGTGCGCCGACGCAGGCTTCCGTGCCGATCGGGCGAGGCGCTATATTGGCGAGCCGCGCTTCCACTTGGCCACGCGACCACTTTTGCCGCAGCACGATGGCGCCGCGCACATCGTGGCCCACGACGTGGAACGAGTTCTTGCCGATGTCGATGCCGATCACGGCGATCGCGGTATTGCGTGTCTGAGACATGGCGTGCTCCTTGTCTTTAGCCCCTTGCCAGCTTCGCTTGCTGGCGGGGCAGGAGCACGGCCGGACCATCCCATTAGCGGACCCACATCGGACAGCGAACGTACGGCATTTCCACGGGAACCGGCTCCTTGGAGCTGAGTGTGATCCTATCCTCTCCGGAGATTTTCACGTCGAATGCTACGTCTGAAACCGCGACACCGTCCGAGCACGACGCAATCACTTTCACATTCGGCCCGAAATCTGCCGGTTTGCTTTCCCCAGACGATTAGACCGCCGCGTAGAGATTGGAATCTTGCTTGAACGCAGCTGACGCTCATCCGTTCTTACCCGCCGTCCAGACTAATTGAGCCCGGCCTTGAGAACGCCTTCGACCAGGTAGGCGCGGTGCGCCGGATTTTGAAAGCGCGAACCGAATGTCGCTGCGTCGAAGAAGGGATTGAGGCGTAGGACAGCGTCTCGCTCCCGTGCGGCTTCCGGCAGGCGGCCCAATTGAGCGAAGGTGGCGGCCAGCACAGTATGGACGAAAGGGTTTTCGGGGAATCGAGCGCTGGTACGCGCCAACAGACGCAGCGCATCGTCATGGCGTCGCTGCTCGTAGTAGGCGAGGCCAAGATCAAACAGCGCAGCGACCGGCGGAAGCGGATCGAAGTGAAATGCGGCCTCGTTCAATTCGATCGATTGGTCGAGGCGGCCGAGCCAAAGGAGCGCGTCGGCCTGGGCCTGAAGGCCCGCGCTGTCACTGGGGTTGAGGGCTAGCGCACGATCGATCTCGGCAGAAGCCTGCTCGTACTCGGCCCGCGCGAGATGGACAAGGCCGATCACACGGTGCCCAAGAACGGAGTCGGGATCGAGCATCAGGGCTTTTCTTCCGAGTTCCAGGGTGCGCTCGAAGGCCGCGTTCGGGTCCTCCGTCCAGCCCTGGTTCGCCATCTCAAAATAAGCCATTCCGCTCCAGGCATAGGCGTCGGCGTATTTGGAATCGAGCCCAGCTGCCCGCTCGAAAAGTTGACGGGCCTCTCGATTTGCCCCTCGCGTACTGCGCAGAAGCCGTTCGCGGCCGCGCAGCACCAAGTCATAAGCGTCCAGGCTTTCGGTCGGCTTTGACAAGGCGCGCCGCTGCTCGACCCGGGTCAAGTTGGCGGCGAGCGCACCCGCGACCTGGCGGGTTACCGAATCCTGCACGGCAAAGACGTCCTTCAGGTCCTCGTCATACTGCTGCGACCAGAGCAGCTTGCCGGTGAGAGCGTCGGTGAGCTGCACGCTCACCCGGATCCGCTCGCCGGCTCGTCGTACGCTGGCCTCGACAATGTACCGCACGCCGAGTTCCTGGCTGATTTCCGCCGGCCTGGCATTCTTGCCCTTTAGCGGGAAGACCGCGTTGCGCGACATGACGGTGAGAGACCCATAGCGGCCGAGTGCCGCGATTACGTCCTCCGTGAGACCGTCACTGAAATATTCTTGCGAGGGATCGCCACTCAAATTGACGAATGGAAGAACCGCGATGCCGGGCCGCGACGAGGCGGAGCGGACGGCCGCCGCCGTAGACGCCCTCGTTGCCCGCTCGGCGTCCGGACGGCCCGATGGCGAAGACCACCACCAGCTGCCGATTCCGAGCGCCACGACGGCTGCCCCCGCGATCATCCAGGCCACCCGGCTCGGCCGCGCTGTCGCTTTGACCAACTGGCCTGCTGCGCCGCTTCCCGTCGCGTCCGGAGTCCACCGATAGACCCGCACCGGTCGCGCGATGTTCTTGAGCGATCGCTCGCCGCCGTCCTCGAAGAAGGCGCCCAGCCGGTTGCACACGTCATCGTACACACGGCTCGATGCGCAGAGCCCTCCCGGCCGGCGGCGCGATCTCCTGCAGGCGCGCCGCCACGTTCACCCCGTCACCGAAGATGTCGTCGCCATCGATGATGATGTCGCCCTCGTTCACGCCGATGCGAAGGACCATGCGGCGGTCCTCGGGTACGTTGACGCTCCGCTCGGCCATGGCCGTTTGCAGCTCGATGGCGCAGCTCACTGCGTCGACAGCGCTTGCAAACTCCACCAGCAGTCCGTCGCCGGTCGTCTTAACGAGCCGGCCGCTGTGCTCAGCGATCTTCGGGTCAACGAGTTCCCGCCGCAGAGCCTTCAACGCCGCCAGCGTGCCGCTCTCATCGCCGCCCATCAGGCGGGAGTAGCCGACAACGTCCGCCGCGACGATCGCGGCTAACCTGCGTTGCTCGCGCGCCAAAGGGACGGTTCCTCTATATCGCTGGCCCCGAAGGGTAGAGGCCCCCCGCAATGCGGGCAAGGCCCCAAAATGCGGAGGGCATCCAACGGCCAACAGGACGATTCGCTCCTACTTCTGGCGCCCTCGGGGAGGGCTCGATATAATGTTTGCGGAGCGCATCCGGCCGCGGGCCAAGAGGATGTCATGATCCGTCGTCGCGCTAGCTTTGCCTTCTCACTTGTTGGGCTGCTTATCGCAACATCGATTGCCATGGCACAATCGGTGCAGCCCACGTCACTGCGTTTGGTGCTCAAGGGTTACGACCCCGTCGCCTACTTCATGGATGGCAAGCCCACTCCGGGGAAACCCGAATACGAAGCCGTCTACGACGAGGCGCGCTATCGCTTCGCTTCGGCTCAGCATCTCGAACTGTTCAAGGCCGACCCGGACCGCTATGCGCCGCAATATGCGGGCTCGTGCGCCGCCGCGGTTGCGGCGGGCGTGAAGATCGAAGCGGACCCGGAACACTGGCTGATCGTCGACGGCCAGCTGTTCGTCTTTGCCGGCGCAGCCGGCGTCGGCAAAATGCGTGCCGATCCGGCCGCGATGATCGCCAAGGGACGGGAAAACTGGAGAGCCCTCGCCGACGCGCCGTATCGCTAACGCTTAAGGCATTTTCCACGTTGAGTGAATCCTGGAGGATACATCCACCATCGCTCGCGGCGCCCCTCAGGCTGAGCGCTGCACGTTGTTGCCAATCAGCACTTGACGACCATGGACTGGCTGACGTGGTTGTTCACGCCGGCGCGACGGCGCGCCGTTGCCGTCATCGCCCGTCCGTCTCGTAGACGCGAACAGCAGAGAGTGGCCGAAGGTCCCCTACAAGCGGTCCCATATCCAGACTGCAATGTTCTGAGCGGTCGGGTTCTCGAGCCCCGCGACGTCGTTCAGGCATCTGTGATCCAGCGCGCCGACGATGTCGGCAAAACCTTTTTCAAGATCGAAAAAATCCACGACGAAACCGGTGTGAGGGTCCACCGGTCCCTCAGCTGAACTTCGACCAGGTAAGAATGGCCGTGCAGCCGGCTGCACCGGTGGGTTTCGGGCACGCCTGGCAGCCAGTGGGCCGCCGCAAACTTGAACGCCTGCAACTTCATCTGGCGTCCTGACCGATGTCGTAAAATGGCGCGCCTGAAGAAATTCGAACTGCAACCCTTCCCCCCCGCATTCGTAGAATTGGGGGGCAGCGGAGGGCCGGAGTTGGCCCGCTTGCGAAGTTGCGCCTCGGCGGTCGGAAGTCCGCTCGTTGAGCCAGGGCGGACCAGATTTGCTTAACCTGAGTTCTTCGAGGCGGGCGAGATCGGCTCCGATGTCTTCTGTGCCGCCTGCCGGATGGGACTAGAAGGCATCGTCTCAAAGCACCGCGAGCGACCGTATCGAGGCGGGCGGCAGAAGGATTGGATTAAAGGAAAAGAACCAACAGCATCCTGCGATGGAGCGGGAGCTTTAAAGCGGCCATGGCGGCCGGGAGGGGCGATTGTCTTGGCGACTAGTGGGAAGATACAAGCGCCGCCACCGTGAATGCCAATATGCACGCAGCAGCCAATGACCAAAGGGCAATCGCAATCTGCTTAGGCATGTCAAACCGTTCCCATTAGGCGTACACGGTTCAGCGTATTCGAATAACACGGCGCCGGCCTCGGCGCGGTCGCAATTGCGCTAGGCGCTCTTCGAGCATGCTTTTTCTCTTAAGCAGGATCGTCGCCAGCTTCGCATGGACATCTTTCCGCAATAACCAAAGCTCATCGGCGGAAAGGTTGTACAGCAATTGCTCCTGTTGCTTCATGGTCGTCTCCATCGTTGGAGGACACCCATCCGAGCAAAATTAACATACGAGTTAATTAGGTTCCTTCCGGTCTAATCGCTCGGCAGGACATCTGGGGACTTGGAACAGGAAAAGATGCCGGAAGCCGTTTCGAGGCATGGGGCCGTGGGGCGCCAAGCAGTTCTATTTTATCTTTACATTTAAATACTTTGCACCATTTAAATGTATTTAAATCCAGCATTTAAAATTTATTTTCGCGCGCGATTTCCTCGCCTCAGGACACCTTCTGTGCTTTCACAACCGGAAATGCAAATTTAGGTTGTGATGCCAGTGAACTAACCCGGAACGGGAGCCTTGTAATGGATGTGACCTACGCCTTGGATTGGCCCCGACGATGTTGCACGTCGGCTCCCCAAGATCCTTCTGAAATTTCCGCTAATCTACATGGACGGCCGCGCGGACTGGAGCAGCTGGCTGCAAGAGGCTGGCCTCGACGAGGTCGGGCGACACATGAGCCGCTCCTCAATCGCGCCGGCATGGTGATCAACGCGGCCACGGGCAGGGTATCGCGCCGGCCCGCACCACGCTGGCAGCATGGGACCTCATCCACGGCCACTTGATGCGGCCTGTTCCGCTGGCACTGCCACTGTCGAAGACCTACTGGATCGTCTGCCCGAAGGCGACTGCGAACTTGCCGAAGATCGTGACCTTTCGTGATTGGCTGCTGGCGGAGGCGTCAAACGACCTGTGTCAGCTCAAATCGCTCTTTGGCCTTAAAAAACGAAGCCGCGGTAATACGAAACTGTTGTACTCGCTCTTTGAGCTTCGTCGCGATCTTAAGGTCTCGAGAGCTCGGACCCCTCCCCAATGTTGGGATTGCTCGCACCCGACCGGAACAGAAGGCCCCATACTTTTGTTCAATCGTCGAGGTCCAACAAAGGAGAAGGACCATGATTACTAACAGACTTATGATCGTGGGCGCGGTGCTCGCCTTCAGCACTAGTTCCATCCATGCCGGTCCCTGCGACACGGTCAGCCGCGATGCAGGATCAGGAAATGTGCCGGGTTATACCGGACAAACTACTGGCTCTACAGCAACGGATTCCACGCAGCATCCACCGACATCTTCGATGAGCAAAGCCTCAGAACATACAGCGACGTCATCGGAAGACGCGCAGCGCCAGATGCAGAACCAGCCCACCGCGGCAGAGCAATCAGCGGCGACCAAGCCTGCACCCTCCGCGCAGCAACCGGATAGGACAGCAGGCACCGTCGAGCAGACCCGTCCGGCGCCTACCGAGCAATCAAAGAAGGCCACGGCCGGTGCGGCCGAGCCCGCACCATCTCAGAAAAAGGCGACGGACTGCTAGAAGCTCCCAAGCAGAATAAACGCAGGTGTTGTCTCCATGGGAGGCTGCCGTTTTGAGCTGGTGCGGCCCGTTGCAACGGTTCGCATGATCGTACAATAAGACTGTCCTAAGTTTTGATCGACTGGAGACCTGGTCGTGCACTCCGATTGCAGGTACATACTAGCTGTGCACTCTTTAAGAGGTTGGCCGCCTGATGTCCGCTCAACATCTAACAGCGGCGGAAAAGCGGAGGTCTCCCGAGGTCGCTAAAGGGGCCACTTGTAGACATCGCGCGAGCGGTGTGCCTTTCGAGGCACCCGTACTTCGCTTTCCGACCAACGTGCAGCAAGATCAAACGCCCACCCTCAAAGAGGATGGGCGCGTGGGCGACTTAACGACATGATGACGTCCTACTTCTTCTCGGCGTTGGCTTCCTTAGCTGGAGGCGGCTTCATGCCGACGGTCAACTGGCGGATTTTTAAAGCGCCGCCTTCACGTATCTCGATGGCGCCCCAGAACACTGTGACCTTGGTGGCGTCGCCGCTCTTAGGGTCCTTACCGAAGATGTCGGTCTCGCCGTTGGCAACGACCAGATCGTTGTTGATGACCGACATGTTGCCGACTCTGATCTCAATATGATCGGTGCCGTTCTTGAAGTTGTTTTCGTATACGGTCTTGAGATCGGAAAACACACCGCCCGGGTTGATCTGGACCCCATCCTTTGTATAGAGCGCAGCGACACAGGCCGCGTCTTTCTTGGCGACGCAGTCGGTGTAGGCGACAGCTAATTTTTCGGCCTCCTGCTTGACCTCATCGGCCAGTGCTGATGCAGAGATGAAAGCGGAAGAACAGAAGAACACAATGCCAAGAGCAATGAACGTCGCTTCATAACAACTTCCCCTCTGGTTGTGATGCACAATTGCATCGCGACGTCCTCCTGACGTAGGACGTCGCGTTGCATTTGTTCCGAGGGGCATTCCTTCGTTAGGCTGTAATACTACCGGCTTGCGAGTATATGCCATTTTGCACGGCTTGGCGCGCGCCAACCTTGATCATCGACGACGGGGGCGGGCATTCCTCGAGAATGCGGCGAATGCGGTCGGGAAAGACAGGCAAGTTGACGCATGTGACAGATGAAAGCGTCTTACTCGACGCGCGCGATAACCTACTTGTTTCATTATCCGGCGGTTCTTCCGATCGTAGCTTCCCGAATTATTGGCGAACCGCATAGGGGCGCGGCACGATAGCGAGCAGCTTTTCTGGAAATTCTGCGTGATGGCGTGAGGCGCGGAGAGTTGCCGGGAGATGCGGACGCTCGATGCGCTGTCCTCGCATTTCCTAGGTGTTTTGCAGCCCATTCTGAATTTCCGGTAAGCTGGGCCGCTGATGGTGCTTAACCGGGTGATCGAGGTCGCGTTGCTGCCTTCGTATTGATTTTGCTCCAATCGCTCGAAATCTGCGATATCCGGGATGACCGCTTCGGGTCAAAACGCGAAGAACTCAGGTTGAACAAGTCTGGTCCGCTTTGGCTCAACGAGCGGACTTCCGACCGCCGAGGCGCGACTTCGCAGATGGGCCATAAGCAATCATTCCGGCCGCTGGCCGGATGCGGTGCCGTCGCCGCGCGGCAGGGTAATGATAAACTCAGTAAATGCGCCAGGCTCGGTCTCGACGTCGATCCTGCCGCCGTGTTGTTTGACAATGATGTCATGGGTCATTGAGAGGCCGAGCCCCGTTCCTTCTCCGGCCGGTTTGGTGGTGAAGAAGGGATCGAAAATCTTTTCTCTAACTTCGGGCGAAATGCCGACACCATTGTCCCGAATCCGGATTTCGACTGTCCTGCCAAGATTCTTGGTGGCAGCGCTAAGGACAGGCTCAAAGGTATCGTCGGCTGCTTCGGCCTTTCGCCTAGTCGCGGCATAGAAACCGTTCGAGATCAGATTAAGCAACGCGCGCGTGATCTCCTGCGGAAACAGCTCGGCCGCACCCGCATTCGCATCGAAGTCGCGCTGCAGCGCGATGCTGAAGCCGGGCTTTTCGGCGCGTGCGCCGTGGTAGGCAAGATTGAGGCTTTCATCCACCAGCGAATTGATGTCGGCGGGCCGCTGCTCACCCGGCCGCTCGCGGGAATGCAGCAGCATGTTCTTGACGATGGAGTCGGCGCGCTTGCCGTGCTGGACCACCTTTGCGAGATTGTCCTTCAGGAGGCCGGTGAGTTCATTGACTTCGCCGCGAATGCTTTCAGTGAGAGTGGTCGAGGCGAGGATGTCGTTCAGCTCGTCCGTCAGCTCGGCAGACAGCGCCGCGAAATTGTTGACGAAGTTGAGAGGGTTCTTGATCTCATGCGCGATGCCGGCAGTGAGCTGGCCGAGGGAAGCGAGCTTCTCGGTCTGCACCAGCCGGTCCTGCGCGGCGCGGAGATCATCGAGTGAGGAGGCAAGTTCTTTGGTGCGGGACTGCACCTCGTCGAAGAGGCGCACATTCTCGATCGCAATCACCGCCTGGTCGGCGAAGCTGGCAACGAGTTCGATCTGCTTGTCGTTGAACGGCCGGACTGAGCGACGTGCGAGGACAATGGCGCCGATTGGGCTGCCTTCTCGCAGCAAGGGCACACCAAGGAAGCTACGGGGAGTGCCACTCAGTTCCTGGCCTTCAAAGGAGTAGTCGGGGTCTTCGAGCACATCGGTGACATGGATCACCTTGTCGCCCAGCAAGGTCCGGCCCGTGATCGTGCGCTTGTCCGGCACGACGGGGAGATCTCTGACATATTCGGCGAATTCTGCGGGGAAGCCGTAGGAACCTGCCCGGAAATAAACATTGCCCATCTTGCGGGTAATCGCCGCCATATCGGCTTCGCATAGTCGTGCCGCCGATTCGACCAGCGTATCGAGCACGGCCTGCAAGTCGAATGCGGAGCGGCTGATGACCTTGAGCACGTCGGCGGTCGTCGTCTGCTGTTGCAGGGCCTCGGTCAAATCCTCGGTGCGCTCGCGCAGCTCGCGGAGCAGCCGCGTGTTCTCGATGGCGATCACCGCCTGTGCCGCAAAATTTTCTAGCAACTCGACCTGCTTGTCGCTGAACTCTTGCACCTCCTTGCGGTAGACGGCAAAGGCGCCGACAAGCTCGCTCTCCTTGAGCATCGGCACAATCAGAACGGTGCGGGCTGCGGCGACCTTGTAGATCAGATCGTCGGGATGCTCGGTGGCGATATCGGCAATGTGAACCAGCGCCTTGGTCTCGACGAGGCGCCCCAGCGAAGGTGCCCCATCAAACGGCGCGATGAAGTGTGGCGGCGTTTCCTGGTCGGGCGCGTACAATTCCGGCACGTTTTGCGTAGCCATTCGCGCCACCCGCCGCAACCTGTCGCCTTCGTACAGGAGCAGCGTGCCAAAACTGGCACGGCAGATGCGCACGGCATTTTCCAGCATGGCCTCGAACACCGGCCCAAGTCCGCCAGGCGAGCGGGATATGACTTGCAGCACTTCCGACGTCGCAGTCTGCTGCTCCAGCGCCTCGGTGAGATCGTCAGTGCGCTGGCGAAGCTCGTTGAGCAGCCGCGTGTTCTCGATGGCGATCACGGCCTGCTTGGTGAAGTTTTCCACCAGCGCGATCTGCTTGTCGGTGAAGGGACGGACCTCTTGGCGGTAGATCGTAATCACGCCGAGGAGTTCATCCTCCTTCAACATGGGCACAACCAGGATCGTCCGGGCACCGGCGATATCGACAAGCCCAACGACATTGGGAACGCCGGCTAAATAGGCGGGGTTCGTTTTGAGATCATGCTCATGCACGACCTGATGGGTGCGGACGATCCGGGCCATCGGCGTGTCCGGATGATGCGGCCGGATCGGCGTCTGCTGCCGGAACGCGGCGAACGCCGGCGGGGTGTTGTGGCGGGCAACGTTGTTGAATTCCTCGCCGTTCCACATGTTCATCGTGCCGAAATTCGCCTCGCAGACACGGCAGGCGTTCTCGAGCATCTTCCGGAACACGGGATCGAGCTCGCCCGGCGAGGAGCTGATGATCTCCAGGATTTCAGAAGTCGCGGTCTGCTGCTCCAGCGCTTGATCCAGCTCTACAGTCCGACGTTCAAGCTGCGCCTGTAGATCGGCAACCGAAACTGCCTCGCGACGAGTGGCAGATGGGGCTATCCCGCACTTGGTCTTGGCCGATTTGCGACCTTTTGGCGCACTTCTCCTGCGGGCTCTCGCCTTGGCTGCCTTGTTGCCCGTCTTTACCACGCGCGTCATTCCGGCCCCTGGATCGAGAGCGGGCATCTTATCTGTCTTGGCCATCGGAACGGAAGGGGCGGATTCGCCCCAGTCAGCCGCAGACTAGCCGCTTAACGTCCGAGTTGGGTCAATCGCGACGGTTTGGCCCGATTTAAGTAAGCTCCGGTCTACTCATTACAGCGGACATATCCTCGGCCGTGCGATGCGGCAGCGATGGGCCACCTTCAGACATGGCTCGCTTGCTTCCTCTCTGTGATGGCAACATCCCGAGCAGCATCTTTCCCGGCGCTCACCAAATGCCCGGGATGAGCCGCCATCGGACCCGCGCGGCGTAATCCGAATAGCCCGCAAGCTCTATCTGAAGAATTCGATCCTCCGTGACGGTGCGATAGAGCAGAAACGGCAGGCTGAAGATCACAACGACCGCGGCCGCGAGCCAAGATCCAAGTGCGGGTCCGCTTGCCGCTATGATCAGAATCCCGCCGGTGTATCCGGGATGGCGGACGAAGGCGTAGGGTCCCGTGGTGACGACGCGCTGACCGCGGTCGGTCTGGATGCGAATGACTGAGGAAAAAAACCTGTTGACGCGCATAGCCCATAGTGCCAAGGCGTAGCCAGCTGCGAACGTGAACAGGCAAACACCTTGCAGCCAGCCGGGCACGTTGTCGCTCCAATGGAAACGGCCACGGTCGAGCCCGGCAACGATCCAATGCATGAACAGAACCAGCGAGAAGAACCTCAACGCGAGCGGCGGCTTCTTGCCGCCCGGCCGCATGCGTTCGTGAAGGAGGTCCGGATCGAGTGCCGCGAACGAAACGATCATGACGGCGGCCAGAATTGCGAGATACGCCCAAAAGTCCGGGATGGCGACCGTCCCGGCTGCCGCGAACAATGCGGCCGCCGCGGCCACTACGAACAAAGCTGCCTCGAGGTAAGCGGTGACTGGCATCCGCTACCTTACCATTTCAGCCGTCATTTCAGGAATAGACCGGCAACATTCATCAGGATGCCGATAGTCGGGATGTTCCACACGAGCGAACGAGCTAACGGCAAGTCCACCCTATACAGGATTGCGTAGGCGATGCGGCCCCAAAAGTAGAAGTGGGCTCCCCACACCGTGAGCCAGTTGTGTGTGTTCGTCACGGTGACGACAAGAATTGCAGCGGCGAAGAATGGAAAGGTCTCAAGATAGTTTCGAAGCGCTCGATCCGCTCTTCCGGCAACGCCGGTGAGCGGCGCAACGCTGTGTTCCCTTGAGCTGCCTGTCCATCGATAGCCGCGTTGCCCGCTCTGCAAGTGCGACACGATGATGATGTGCACGATGCCTAGGACTACGCTTGCGACGAGCAGGACGACTTCGATGGTCATAGAAGACAGTATACCCTCAGCCGCGTGGATGTCTGTTATGGGTCTTGGCTGTGTGAAAACGCCCCGACGGTCGAGTGCGATAGCACAAGTTTTTCGTCGAAGGCCGATGTAGCGCTCATGCTCGCAAGCAATTTCAAGCGAAATGGCGAACAAAAGAACGTGGTTCTAGCTGGCTTTCGACTGTTCGCGTTTTTACACAGCCAGGGTCAGACTCTGCCCTCAATGTGCCGGATCGGGGCTTCCGGTCCTCCCTGACAAGCGGATTTTTTGAGGCGCATCGAACGTCGCCGTCGGCCATGTCCGGACCCTTGCACTTCCATTCCGAAGGATGAAAATCCACTGGCTTTCCGCTATTTTGTGTTGAGCCGCAGTTCTGAAGCGGCGATCTCGAAACGAGGTTCGCGATGACCTCCAGGTCCTCGATCAGGCGGTTCGGCGCGCCGCTGGTCGCTTTTTTTCTGACCATCTGGCCATTGGTTCCTCCGGTACGTGCTATTGAGGGCGCTGCAAAGGTTGGCGTGGTGTCCTTTGGCCTGTATGGGGATCAAGGCGTGTTTAGATCCGAGGCGATCAGCGCGGCTCAGGTCGTGGCCGGTCGTTTCGAGACTGGACCGATCAACGTGGAGTACAATTCCAAGAAAGGGGGAAGTGCAACGATCGAAGCTCTGACCAAGTCGTTGCAGACGGCAGCCAACCGCTTGGATCCCGAGAAAGATGTTCTGATTTGATTCTCACCTCGCATGGCTCTCCTGATGGCCTTGCAATCAAGGCGGGGCGGCTGACAGAAACGCTTACGCCATCTCGTCTCCGCGACATGCTCGCGAAGACAAGTGTGCGACACAAGGTGGTGGTCATCTCGGCTTGTTATTCCGGGGTTTTTATTCCGCGCCTGGCGACTCCCGATGTGCTGGTCATCACCGCAGCCGATGACAAGCATCCGTCCTTCGGCTGCCAGGACAAGGCCAAGTGGACCTATTTTGGGGACGCTTTTTTCAACGTCGCGCTCCGGAAAGCCGTCAGCCTGAAGGATGCGTTTCTCGATGCGCGCTCACTCGTCCGGAAGCGAGAATTGCGGGAACATTTCGAGCCGTCGAATCCGCTCATGGCGGGCGGTGCAGACGTGCTGCCATTGCTCGTCGGACGCCCTTGAACACCCGCCGTGAACGCCGGCGCATCGCCGTTTCCGGTCACCCTCGATAAGCAGACTATTTGGCTGCCCGCTTAGACTTCGCATTCGAGCCAAACGCAGGCACTTCACATTTGCTGGCAGAAAGCTTGCGCTGCGCGAGATTAACGTAGGAATCGGGCCAGTCGACTCTCTCTTGGATGCCGGAAGATATTGCTTCCGGTTCGCTTACTCGTAGTCCAGCATCCCGAGGATACCTTGCGCATCGCGCCATGATACCTTCGAGATGTTTCCGCTCGGCTTCTGCGAACAACTTCGTTCCCCTGCCTTTGCGGTGGTTGCTGAACGCGATGAGCTTGTGGCGCGGAAGGGATGACCTTTAGCCGCTTCTTGCGCTCCAGGAGCGGCAGCGCGCGCAGGTCGTCACCCTCTGCGAACATGAGGTCGAACGCGCAGTACAAAAGCTTGGCCTTGTGGCGAAAGGCGTTTTGAAGGAACTGAAAATGGGGTACGCCGTCCCTGCCAATTGGTCGGCGGCGACCGCCACGACTCCCCCCTCGAGCGCCATGTCGTGCCCCTGCGGCATCAGGCGGCGCGGCGAGCGAGCGCCGCTTCTGGCGGAGGTAGCGCGTGATATCCGCAAGCGTCATCGCGTTTAGGACCCGGTCGGCAGGGACACCGCCCTTGCGGGCCATCTCGACGCCCCAGTGCATGTGGTCGAGCTCGAGAATCGAGTGCGCGTCCGGATTGATGCTCATCATGCAGCCGAAATCGAGCGCCGCTTGGTGCCAGCGCCAATCGAGGTCTAGCCGCCACGGATGAGCGTTGATCTCGACGACCACGTCATGCTTTGCGCAAGCCCGAAGCACCTTCTCGACATCGATTTCGTAGCCCGGTCGCCGCTGGAGCTGCCGCCCGGTCATGTGGCCGATGATGGTCGTGTGAGGATCGGAAATGGCCCGCAGCAGGCGCTGCGTCTGGGCTTTGCGGTCCAGTTTGAACCGGCCGTGGATGCTGGCGACGACGAAGTCGAAACGGTCAAGCCCGGCCGCGGCAGCAGTAGCGAGGAGTACAGGTGAACCGACGCCAGCTTGTTCAAGGCTCATCGGCGACGCTCTTCTGGCCGACGCCTGCACGGGTGCGGAAGTTAAAATTAGCCGCAATGATGCAACGCTCCCACAGCACATCGGTGCTAAGTTACCCCGAGCCGGGGGTATGACAGTTGGCCATCTATCGAATACTTCAAAACTCACCTCTGGGGCCGGAAGAGATTGCACGGCTTTCGAGAGCCTACGAAGAGGCGCTCCGCAGGATCGGCGTGCAGGATCGCAACGACCCTCTGACCGAACTGATCGCCAAGAAGATCATCGAGCTCGGTCAGACCGGCCTCAAGGATCCCGCCGAAATCTGCGGCCGGGCGGTCGAGGAATTAGACCTGCCGAAAGGATGATTCCGTGGCAAGCGCAGTGTCGCGGGCCGTTCGACCTGGAGTACCCCGTATCGGAGGGGCGGCCGGTATCGCTGACTAAAGGGGCGTGAGCGCGGCAGGCAAGGCCACTCTCGTCGATAGAAACGGGCCTTCAACAACCAACTGGGCCCGCAGGATTGCCAAAATGGAACGACGTTCGTAGCCCATGCCGATGCCGACCTCGGGTCATGGCCTAGCCATTGTCAGCTTTCATGCCTGTGTCCTGCTGTTTCGGTGGGCGGGCTTGCCTCAAGCTCGGCGATGGTGTCCTGCAGCAGCCGCACGGCAAGCGGGTCGGTCGCCTCCGCGTGCAGCCTTCGGTATCGCTGCAGCTCTTCGAGTAGCTTCGGCGCTTGGGCGGCCATGGTCTGTTGCGATCTCCAAACCGTCTGCGTCAGAACGGGTCCCGGGTTGCAGCCACGTTCGGCGAAATTCAGCGCATTCGCGCCTCAGGCGTCGAGCGCGAGCGAGACCGGCGTCCCCGCAACGGTCTATCCCCGACAATACCGTGGCCCGGGGAACCTGGACTCTTGTCCGGGCGGAGTTTCGCTGCCGCCGCCCGTCGCGCCTCGGTCAGGTCCCATCGCAGCGCGCTTCATGACCCTGCTGGCCGCTCCGTCCCTGTCACGCAGAAACCGCCGCCCGCCCCGCGTCAGTGATGCGGTATTCGATATCTCCGGATGGAAGCGGTTCGGTTTCCACGAGACCCAGCTCCACCAGCCGCGCCACGGTTTCATGGTCGAACAGCGGTGGGCTGATCCAGGATTCGCCGAGGAGGCTCTTCAGGATCGCGAGACGTTCAGCCTGATCGGAAGCGACAAGGTTGAGGGCACGAACGTGTACGGGGCCGGCGGGGAAAAGGTCGGCTACATCGAGCGCGTCATGATCGACAAGGTCAGCGGCAGGGTGGCCTACGCGGTGCTCAGCTTCGGCGGCCTGCTCGGCATCGGCGACGATCATTATCCGCTGCCCTGGCAGGCGCTGAAATACGACACGAACCTCGGTGGCTACGTCACCGGCATCACCCAGGACCAGCTCCGTGGCGCCCCCAAATACGCCGACGAGAGCAGTTGGAATTGGAGCGACCCCGCGACCACGCGCTCGGTGAATGCCTATTACGGTGTGCCGGTCGCTTGAGGCTTGAAAGTGAGTAATGCCGTTCGTGTTCTGGTCGTCGAGGATGAGGCGCTGATCTGCAGCTTCATCGAGGACGCCTTGCTCGACGGCGGTTTCGAGGCCTGCTCGGTCCATTCGGGAGAGGCGGCCATGTCTACGTTTCGCGACGGCCGCGAGGGGTGTCGGGCGCTGCTGACGGACGTCAACCTGGGTGACGGCATCAGCGGATGGGAGCTGGCGCGGCAGATCAGGGAAATCACGCCTGACTTTCCCGTGGTCTACATGACGAGCGCCAGCGCGCCGGATTGGAAATCGCAGGGCGTCGACGGCAGCGTCCTGATCCAGAAGCCCTTTGCGCCGGCGCAATTGGCCGCCGCCGTCTCGCAGCTGCTCGGTGGCGGGGCCGCGCCAAGTTGAACCGGATCGTTGGGAGGCTGCGGATCGTTCGGCGCGGACCAACGCATCGTCAGCGTGGCGACGATGCCTTGGCCTGGCATGCGGCCGCGGCGCGAGCCGTCGCTACCGCCATCCAGTCCCGCAGCAGGCCTCTGTCCTCCCGCGAAAAGGACGCGCGCCGCTTGAGATCGTCCAGCATCTCGCCGGGATGGCATCGCTCGAAGTCCTCGCGGATCAGCGACTCGAGGTAGGTCCGGTCCCAGGCGCCGGCTGATTCGAGATGCTGGTGCGGATCGGTCCTCATGGTTGGTGGGCACAATCGAGGGGGTCGGGATGCCTGCACAACGCAAGAGCGAATGTTGGTTCACGAGTCCATCTGCCCGATCGGCGAAAGACGTATCGAGGCCGACGGGTTCTCGAGTGAGGAGGCGAGGAGCCGGGAACTTGTGCAAGCCCAAGCTGTTCGCAACAACGGGGATCGCTTTGAAGGAGTCGTCACGATGATCGAAATGTCGATCGGCGCGGCTTTTAACCCCCGACCGGCGCCCAACGTTGACCCCATCTGATATGCAGTAAACGCCTGGATCCGTTTCGAGTTGGAGCAGTGAGCCGGGCTCAATGTTGGACGCCGAAAGGGCGCATTGCCTCACCCAGAATGTTACTGGACAACTTCTCGCCGATGATTGGGTCAGTGCCATCGAATTGGTTCGGTGGCATCTATGGCGGGAAAGATCAGCATGGGCGCGCGGCGCGAGGTGGTGTCGGCGGTGACGGAGCGTTACCGGTCGGCCAAACGAGCGGAGAAGGGACCGATCCTCGACGAGCTGTGCGCGACGACGGGCTGGCATCGCAAGCATGCGGTGCGCGCGCTCCGGCGACGCGAGGCGGTTGGACCGGGCGAGGTCGAGGCAACAAGAGAGCGAAGACGCAGATATGGCGCGATGATCAAGGACGCGCTGACTGCGCTGTGGGAGGCGTCGGATCGGGTGTGCGGCAAGCGGCTCAAGGTGATGATCCCGATCTTGCTGCCTGCCCTTGAGCAACATGGCCGATTGCAGCTTGGCCAGTCGGACCGTGATCGTGTTCTGGCTATCAGCGCCGCCACCATCGATCGCCTGCTCGTCGATGTGAAGATCGCGGCGAGCGGCGGCAGGCGGCGCCGTGCCGGGTTCTATTCGGCAATCCGGCGCGAGGTCCCGATCCGCACGTTCAACGACTGGAACAGCCCGGTGCCCGGCTTCTGCGAGGTCTACATGGTCGCCCATGGCGGCACGTCGGTGGCCGGCTCGTTCATTCAAACCCTCACGATGGTCGATGTCGCCACCGGCTGGACGGAGTGCCTGCCGTTACTGACGCGGGAAGGTTCGCTGGTCGTCGAGGCGATCAACCGCGCACAGAGCCTGTTCCCCTGGCTGTTGCGCGGCGTGGACTTCGACAACGATAGCGCCTTCATGAACGATGTCGTCGTGCCATGGTGTCGTGAACAGAAGCTCGAAGTCACTCGCTCGCGCGCCTATAAGAAGAACGATCAGGCGTTTGTCGAGCAGAAGAATGGTGCCGTCGTCCGCCGCCTCATGGGCTATGGCCGCTTCGATGGCGTCGAGACGGCGCGCATGATGGGGCCGCCTCTATGCGGCGGCAGGGCTCTACGTCAACTTCTTCCAGCCGTCGTTCAAGCTGAAGGAGAAGCGTCGCGAGGGGCTAAAGTGATCAAGCGCTATCATCTCCCTTCGACGCCCTATGAGCGTGCCTTGGCGCATCCCAAGGTGACCGCGGCCGTGAAGAAACGGCTACGCGATCAGTATCGCTCGCTCGATCCGGTCGCGCTGTTAGCGGAGATTCGCGCGACCCAAGAGGAATTAGGCAATCGCGTCGATCGTCGTGCCGGACAGGCGCGCGGCCCGCAACCCGCTCACATTAGCATCCCGCCAGCGACGTTCGCGAAGACGCTCGGCAAGACCGCGACGGCCGGCGAGCCGCGTGCCACACACCGGCGAACTCGTCGGCCGTATAAGACCAGAGTTCGAATGCCGTCCAAGCTCGATCGGCATATTGCCGCGATCGAGGCGTGGCTCGCAGAGCAGCCGCAGCTGACGGCGATCGCAATTGTCGGCCGGCTGCGCGAGAAATACCCAGAGGAGTTCGGAAAGAGACAGCATTCGATTGTGCAACGTCTGCTGAGGACGCTCAGACGGAGGGCTGCCGAATGGTTGGTCGCCCAGTGCACGCTCGACGACGCCACGACCGCTGCCCCATTGCCCGGGGTTGTGGACGGCTCGGGCTATGTAGGGCCCGACCCGCCCACAGCCCCTCTCGTCGAGCAAGCCAGGAAAGCCATCTGGCGCGACCGATTAATCGACATCGGATCGTCATCGGTAATGGCGCCATCACGGTAACATTCGCAGATGCGGCAATACGAGGGTCAATATTCGGAGCCGCGACACACTATAGCCCAGCGCCGGTCAAAATCATCATGTCACCTCTTCGCCTTGTATTCGTGAGCAATTGGATTGAGCTCTTTTAGCCTGCCGTGGGTCGGCTTTTGTAGAAGCGATCGTCGTCGAGACGACACGCAGTTAATGCAGAAAGGTCGGGTATCGCTACCGGGCCTTTCTTCTTTCGAGCGCCCAATGGTTGGGATTAGAAGTCCATACCACCCATGCCACCGCCCGGGGGCATCGCGGGGCCGGCAGCGGCCTTCTTCGGCAGCTCGGCGACCATGGCTTCGGTGGTGATCAAGAGTGCCGCCACAGAGGAGGCGTTCTGGATCGCCACGCGCACGACCTTGGTCGGGTCGATGATGCCCTTGGAGACCAGGTTGCCGTACTCGCCGGTCTGCGCGTCGAAGCCGAAGCCGTACTGATCCTTCTCCAGCACCTTTCCGACGATGACGGAGCCGTCCTCACCGGCATTGATTGCGATCTGACGGGCCGGCGCGGACAGCGCCTTGCGCACGATCTCAACGCCGGTCTTCTGGTCGTCGTTTTTGGTGCGGATGCCCTTGAGATGCTCGGAGGCACGGAGCAGGGCGACGCCGCCGCCCGGCAGGATGCCTTCCTCGACCGCCGCGCGGGTCGCATGCATCGCGTCATCAACGCGATCCTTGCGCTCCTTCACCTCGACCTCGGTCGCGCCGCCGACGCGGATCACCGCGACGCCGCCCGCGAGCTTGGCCTGACGCTCCTGGAGCTTCTCACGGTCGTAGTCCGAGGTGGTCTCCTCGATCTGCGCCTTGATCTGGGCCACGCGCGCCTCGATGTCGGCCTTCTTGCCGGCGCCGTTGACGATCGTGGTGTTCTCCTTGTCGATCATCACCTTCTTGGCGCGACCGAGCATGTTGAGCGTGACGTTCTCGAGCTTGATGCCGAGGTCTTCCGAGATCGCCTGGCCGCCGGTCAGGATCGCGATGTCCTGCAGCATGGCCTTGCGGCGGTCGCCGAAGCCCGGAGCCTTGACGGCCGCGACCTTCAGGCCGCCGCGCAGGCGGTTCACGACCAGGGTCGCGAGGGCCTCGCCTTCGACATCCTCGGCGACGATGACCAGCGGCTTGCCGGTCTGCACCACGGCCTCGAGCAGCGGCAGCAGCTCGTTCAGCGAGGAGAGCTTCTTCTCGTTGATGAGGATGTAGGCGTCGTCCATCTCAACGCGCATCTTGTCGGCGTTGGTGACGAAGTAGGGCGAGATGTAGCCGCGGTCGAACTGCATGCCCTCGACCACGTCGAGCTCGGTCTCGAGCGACTTGGCTTCCTCGACGGTGATGACGCCCTCGTTGCCGACCTTCTTCATGGCGTCGGCGAGGAACTTGCCGATCTCGGCATCGCCGTTGGCCGAGATAGTGCCGACCTGGGCGATCTCCTCGTTCGAGGTGACCTTCTTCGAGTTCTTCTCGAGGTCCGCCACGACGGCCTCGACGGCGAGGTCGATACCGCGCTTGAGGTCCATCGGGTTCATGCCGGCCGCAACCGCCTTGGCGCCCTCGCGCACGATCGCGGCTGCGAGCACGGTCGCGGTGGTGGTGCCGTCGCCGGCCGCGTCAGCGGACTTGGAGGCGACCTCGCGCACCATCTGCGCCCCCATGTTCTCGAACTTGTCTTCGAGCTCGATCTCCTTGGCGACGGCGACGCCGTCCTTGGTGATGCGGGGAGCGCCGAACGACTTGTCGAGCACGACGTTGCGGCCCTTCGGGCCAAGCGTGACCCTCACCGCATTGGCGAGGATGTCGACGCCGCGCAGCATGCGGTCGCGAGAGTCGACGCCGAATTTGACTTCTTTGGCTGACATATCTGGATGTCCCTGAGTTAAGCCGCTCTTACCTTTGAGGCGACGCCCGCTGGCGCTCCTCGGTGCGAGCGGTGGATTAGGCTGCCTTCTTCTTGGACGAGGTGTCGGTGAGAACGCCCATGATGTCGCTCTCCTTCATGATCAACAGCTCCTGACCGTCGATCTTGACCTCGGTGCCCGACCACTTGCCGAACAGCACGCGGTCGCCGATCTGCACGTCGATCGGGATCAGCTTGCCGTTCTCATCGCGGCCGCCAGGGCCAACGGCGATGACTTCGCCCTGGGAGGGCTTTTCCTTGGCGGTGTCGGGAATGATGATGCCGCCAGCGGACTTCTCCTCAGCTTCGATGCGCTTGACCACGACGCGGTCGTGAACCGGACGGAATTTCATGCCATCCTCCTTGATTGTTGTGAATATTTTTGCGTTGGCAGCCGCAATGAGCGAGTGCTAACCGCCCTCACATATGCTAGTGACCCAGGGCCGCAAGAGGTTCGACCCGCGATGTTTGACTGCAACTGGGTTCTCGAGAAGGGATGCTGGCGGCGATCAGAGCAAGCGTGTGAGTCCGAATCTGGCCCGTGGCTGACTTCCGTTCTTGCCTCGCGGTGTCCGCTTTCGTGAGTGAGCGGAGGTCAGCGTTGACTTGGCCATGGGCGCCCTCGACCCAACCGAGACATGTGCGCCGCAGGATTGTTACGAACTGACATTCACTGGTCAGGCTATGCTCACAAATCACGTAAGTCGGATCGATTTCCTGCAGTGCCTTGACGGTATCCCGGACGTAGTCCTCTTGATGGGGCGCGAGATGAAGGCCCCCGATCACCACATGAATTCTTTCCACACCGGACGCGGCTTGAGCTTGCCTGATCGCGTTGACCACGCCGCGATGGCTGCATGAAGTCAAGACGACAAGTCCCCGACCTTTCAAGGTTGAACGCCGTCGCGATCTCGTGCTGAAACTGATCCGGTACGACGGGCGCACCACGCTCCGCCTCGCTCAGGCGCTCGGGATAACAGCCGACGCCTCGGTCGAAACCAATAGTCATTGCGCTCGGTGATAGTACCTTCTCGAATGTCTTCTGACCGATCTGCCCCGTGACCATGGCGTGATCGACTATCAGGGCAGGTCTCTGCGCGACGGTTACGGCCACGTCGGCCGCCTCGAGTGCCTTTCGGTCGATGACAACGAAGCTGCCGCGCACCGGAGGCGCAGTCCACTCGCGTGCGCAGAAGCATCCCTCGCCGCCGACAAACAACGGTAGTTTGGGCTTTAGCTTGACACTGTGCGCCTGCAAGAAGCCGACGAGGCCGCCAAAGTGGTCCTGGTGCCCGTGGCTGAGCACAAGTGCGTCGATGGCCGCAGGATCAATGCCAAGGAGGTTCGCGTTGTTGAGAAGGGCCTCCGGTGTGAACCCGAAATCAACCAGGATATTGCGCGTCTCGTCGCCGCGTCGCGACTCGACGTGCATCGCAAGGCCGAATTCGCTGACCAACGTTCTGCGCGGCGGCTTGTTGCTGAGGCCCCCGCCAAAGTGCTGGACGTCGAGGTTGGGTAGCTTTCTGCTCGGGGCGACAGCGAACTGATAGCTATCGATCACTATCCGGACTGCCACGCGGTCGAGCTCCGGCAATGATCCAGTGACGGCCTCCGCCCTGACCGGCTTCGAGCCACCGAGGAGCGTGGCAAGTATCACGCTTAAGGCACTTGCGCCTCCGCCACAGACAAATTCTCGCCGCCTCGTCGCGGAAGAACTGCGGCCGAGGCGCCTGAGGACCTCCTTGTCATAGCGCGATTGGAACTGAGGCGTAATCGATAGCCATTGCTAACCTCCCGTTCTGCCAACCATGAGGCCATAGACAGAAGGCGCAGGACCGCACGGACATTCGCTTCGGAAGGTCGGGCGTCTTAACTCGAATACGATCCTATCTACTTCCTACTCCGTCAAGAGAAATGCCGGCCTGAACGCTGACGGCAAAGTTGCTGTCATTCCCGACGGGTAGCTTCGAGTAGTGGCTCCCGGCAGGGGGCGCGTTTCGGCACGTCCGGTCTGGCCTCAACTGCTGACATCCAGAGCGCAACCGTGATCCTCGTCTTAGGGCCAGCTGCGGACACGCTGCATGCAGAGCATCTATAGTGCATCAGCTTGATTGTAGCTGAGGTCCTTCATAGCCCTCGGTGATTGCCATATCCCAGACCGACCGCCCTTGCCTAAGCTTCATTGCCGTCGAGTATTCCGGCGAGCGGTAGCAATCGATGGCAGCGGTGTAACTAGGAAATTCCAAAACGATGACGCGCGAGCGATGTACTCCTTGTACCCTTCGGGGTCGCTCACGTCCGCGAATACAACCCAGTAACCCTTAGCCATTGGTGTTCGCCTCCATGTTGCTCACGAGGCATTATTTCATGAGTTTTGCAAAATCCAAAGGCCCAGTCCGGAACCTCCGCCCGGGGTCAAACCTGACGTGAGCCGACAACCCTGACTAGGTCTGCTTGGGCGAATAGCGGACATCATGAAAATGATCGCCCACTACGGCGGCCTTGTCTATCCGAGACATGTTCGATTGCCATTAGCCGCTACGGGAGAGCGGGCGTTCTCGGCTGCCGAAGACCAGCGCAATTCCGCCGAGTATTGCAAACGATATTATGGAAAGACGAAGGGAAATTGCTTCTCCAAGCACTACAGTGCCTCCCAGCGCGGCAATAGCGGGAACGCTCAATTGTACCGATGCGCTTTGCGCAGGCGTCAGCGCCGGGAGGACCGCGTACCAGATCGCATAGCCAAGCCCCGACGTAACTGCGCCGGAAAGAAACGCATAGGCGAGCCCGCCAACCGTGAGGTGAGCGCCGTGCAACAGAGCGTACAAGAAAAGACAAATTGCCATTAGCAGCGAACGCACGAAATTTCCGGCCGTCGCGCTTATGGGATCCGCGACGCTACGGCCGAGCAAGGAGTAAGCGCCCCATGCAACGCCTGCAGTCAGCATAAGACACGTGCCAGCCACAGAAGGCGCCAACGCACCGGGAGCAACAAGCGCGGCCAGTCCTGCAACTGCAATTGTCAGTCCAAACCACTGTAAGGCGGATAGGCGCTCACCACGGATCAGCCCATAGCCCACCATTGTCGTCTGGACCGCGCCGAACAAAAGGAGCGATCCTGTACCGGCTGGAAGGGAGACATAAGCGAAGGAGAAAGCGGCCGCATAAGCGAATAGTGCTACAGATGCAGGCCACGATCCCCCGCGCTGTTCAGGCTTCCGGTGAAGCGATAAGACAAGGAATAGTACGCACGCGCCTGACGCTAGGCGGACCAGGGTAAAGGTGGCCGGGTCGACCGCAGCATGGGACAGGGCTAACCTGCAAAGTACGGAATTCGCGGCGAACGCCGCCATTACCAAACCGGTCAGGGCAATTGTCCCGATCCTAATGCGAGGTTGCTTCATTCGCCGATGACCCGTCACCCGGCTACGGCACGCTTCGCCTGGTCGGCCACGCGCTGCGGCAGCGGCATCGTGTAAGTCGTCGCGGTTCCGACTACGCAAGTTTCGCCGCTTGCGTTGCGGACAATGGTCTCCAGCTTGCAGATCGGCTTGTCGTCCCGGACGTGCTCGACCTTGACGCTTGCCGTAATCGTCTCTCCAACTCGGACGGCCTTGACGAAACGCCAGTTGGTTTCGAGAAACACTGTACCCGGCCCTGGGAGATCTTCGGCAACGACGGCATTCATGAGACCTGTCGTGACCCCGCCCTGCACGATGAGCCCGCCGAAGGGTGAATTGGTTGCGAGTTCGACGTCGTAATGGATGGGGTTCTTGTCGCCCGTCATCGCGGTGAACATCTTGACATCTCGCATTGTAATCGTGCGGCTTCGTTCCGCGCGGCGACCTGCCACGGGTCGGCCGGCCAGCGTTCGAGTCCAGGGTGAATCGGTCGACATTTTCGTGCTCCTATGCTGCTAGGGACGGCTCTTGGGACAAGTTCGCGAGGTGATTGGCCTCGGCTTTCATGGCTGCACTCAGGTCAGCATGAAGCTGCTTTACCTCGTCGAGGTCCCACATAAAGGAGGCGATCGCATCGGTGGTGCGCATCAGCGGCAAGGACAGCTCGTCGCGCTCGCGCTGATAGGCCTCAAGCCCGCGGGTGCTGCCCTCGGCGATTCCTCGCGACAGCAATTGCGCGTCGCGGAGCGCGTCGGTCATACCGTGTGCAGTCAGGGGGTCCTTGAAATAGCCGGCATCGCCGACCAACGCCCATCCTGCTCCCTGACATTGCCGGAGGTAGCCCGTTGCGCCTGCAAAGCCTCGGAGGCGACCTGTCAGTGTGGACCTGCCAATCTCGGCGCGCAGCTGGGGAAAGCTCGATGCCAGCACCTGGAGAAAGCCGCGCGTGATATCGCCGCGAAATGCCGCGACGAATTGCGCAGCCGGAACCGCCGCGAAAACGCAGTGCCCGCCGTTCGTTGGAATTACGCCTGCCGCGGCGTTTTCTGCGAAATGCCAATGCAGGCCACTGGCCGCCAAGTCTGAAAAGTAACCAAACGCGACACCAGAGGCGTTGAAGCCTTCGATGATTGCCCGTGAATTGACGCACCGCGCGACGGTCGACTGGCGGCCGTCTGCACCGACGACGATATCCGCGCGCACGGTCCTAGACGCACCGCTGCTATCTCTGAAAGAGGCGCCAATCACTCGACCGTTCGACGCAAATTGCAACTCGGAAACCGCAACGCCGTGGCGAACGGCCGCGCCGGCGTCGCGGGCTGCGTCAACCAGCAACGGATCAAGCACGGTACGTCTTGGTGCGAGAAGACAATCGACACCGTGAACCGAGTTAATGTCCACCCGAACGGCCTCGTCGCCATAGTGAAACGTAGTCGATCGAATCGCGGGCGTTCCCGCCGCTGCAATGTTCGGAATCAGTCCCCAACGCGTGAGCTGCAACACCGCAGGCCGCATCAGGGCATGTGTCGACATCGTGTCAGAGCCATAGGGCCGCCGGTCGACCATCAGGACCTTTGCCCCCGACCGCGCTAACAGGAAGGCCGTGGCAGCGCCTGCACAGCGTGCGCCGACCACCACCGCGTCGTAATGTGAATCGAAACTATGCAGGCCATTCATGTATTTGCTCTCAGGCAGCAGCGCGATTGAGGTTCTGGCTCAGGTGAGCGGCGAGATCCGCAGCATCGTCGCCCGCTCCGTCAAGGAATGACGATTTGCGCCTGCGCATGAACGGCAGGCCCATGACGTACATTCCCGGTGCGGCGGCAATCCCGCCATCGTGACGAATGCGCCCCTTGCGATCGAGCACGGGGACGTCCAGCCAGGAGTAGTCGGGGCGATATCCCGTCGCCCATATCACCGAACTAATGCCGGCTTCGATCAGGTCCAGGCCAAGCCTGGTTTCCGATCCGACATCCGTCGGCTCGAACCGATGAGGCGCAGGAAACTGCTGCGCGAGCCCGCTCGTGATTACCCAATCATCGATACTGGCGAGAAGCCGGTTCATCTTCAGATCGGCCAGCGCGCAGTGGTTGGCGAGCGATCCCGAAAACTGGGCATTTCCATCACGAAGGCCGACAAGGCGACCGACGAGCTCGACGCCTGTCTTGCGCAACCTGTTAAGGTCCACTGTTACGCGTTCCGGCGTTCCGATGAGCTGGAGCGACGGCAGACGCCGCGCCCTCTCGATGTCTTCCATCATCGAGCCGTATCGAACATCCATGGCGCCGGTGACGTCCATCCACCACTGGATATCCCGCCCGCGGTAGGTCCGCGGCAACCGAACGTGCTCGCCAACGCAAAGCACCACTCTGCGGCCGGACGCCCGGATCTCCCGGGCGAGCTGAATGCCGGTTGCCGAGGCACCAACGATCATTACGCCGCCATCTGGCAGAAGAGCGGGATTCTTGTACTGCAGCGGCGTGAGGCTCGCCATGCTGACGGGCAGACCGCCAGCTAGCGAGGGGATCGAGGCGAGATTGCAGGCGCCGGTTGCTACCACGAGTTTGCGGCAGCGCCACAAACCATAGTTAGTTTGGACCTCATAACCTGCCTCCTGCTGTCTCACCCGCGTGACGCGCGTTCCGGTCACGATTGGAGCGCGCGACATCTGAGCGTATTGCTGTAGGAAGCGGACGACTTCCGGCATTGTCATGAAGCCGTCCGGATCATCACCGCTGTAGGCGTATCCCGGCAGACGGGATTGCCAGTTGGGCGTCAGGAGGCGAAGCGAGTCCCATCGCTCCGTTAGCCACGAGTTGGCCACCTCGCCGCGCTCAAGGACCACGTGGTCGATGGAACGGGCGCTCAGATGCCAGCTCATGGCCAGCCCAGATTGGCCGGCGCCGATGATGATGGCGGTCGCAAAGTTCACGGGACTCGCTCCTCTTCTTCAGCAATCGTCCTTAGTTGACGGTCACGAAGACGTTCGTCGGATTGGTGACGATGTCGAACACGGCCGAACGCTTCTGCGATTGAGCTACCACCGCCTTGATGTCGTCCTCACTCGCGTCGGCTCGAATATCGAAATGAACGCGGATGGCGCCGAACCCATTGCGCACCTCATCGTCGATGCCGAGTATGCCTTGAATATCCATGTCGGCCTCAAGCGAGGCTGTGACGGAACGGAGTTGTATGCCGCGGCGCTGGGCGACCGCAGCAACACCCGCCGTTAAACAGCTCGCAAGACCTGAGAGCACAAGTTCGACAGGAGTAGGAGCGTGGTCTTCGGCCGCAAATACCTTTGGGTGATCTGCCTCAACCATGAAGGTGGTGTCGCGTGACTGCTCCGCCCCAAGCCCGAAGTATTTCCCAATTTTCGAACGGCTATGTGTGCCGTCCAGCCATTCGCAAGTGGCGCGCCACCTAAACTGCGCGGCTTCCGGCGCCTTCTCCAATGCCTCCCGCGCGCCAAGCAGAGCAGCAACATTAACGCCATTGTCCACCTTCTGCGAAGTTGATGTCTTGTTCGTCATGGTCTCTTTCTCCTCTCGTGAGTGGTTCCAACCATTTTCATTGCTGCCGCAGCAGCACCTTGCGTGGACGATAGGCCAGTGGTCGTGTAAGATCCTTGTTTCAGAACCTTAATTGTTCTGAATCGTCGATCGTGACGTGGTGCTTTGATGCAAGGCAAAAAGGTTCGCTTCGGCCGATTCCTTCTTGATGCCGAACGGCGCGAGCTTTTGCGGGAAGGTATTCGGGTTCAATTGAGCAGCCGCGCGATGGATATTCTTTGCGAGCTGGCGGCTGCAAAGGGCAACGTTGTCTCTAAGGACCAACTGTTAGAGCGTGTATGGCCGGGCGTGGCAGTAGAAGAAAGCAACATTCACGTCCATATCTCTGGGCTACGAAAGGCACTTGATGATAGGGAAAGCGGTCAAAGCTTTGTCGTTACGAGCCCAGGCCGGGGATATCGATTGATTGGTCTGCAAACTACATCGGACGACGCTCGAAAAAAGCAAGAGGACTTTGATGCCAATCGGTCGCAGATCAACCAACAAATCAAGTATTGCCGCACGTCTGAAGGTGTCCGTCTAGCCTATGCGATAGCGGGGAGCGGACCTCCGCTGGTTAAGGCGGCAAATTGGTTGAATCACTTAGAATACGACTGGACAACCCCGGTGTGGCAACACGTCGTCCACGGGCTCGCACGAAAATACACGCTTGTGCGATACGACGCGCGCGGTAATGGCATGTCTGATTGGGATGTCGATACAGTGTCTCTAGAAGCATGGGTCAGTGACCTGGAAACAGTCGTAAATGCAGCTGGTGTTAAGCGATTTCCGCTATTGGGGGTGTCTCAGGGATGCGCGGTATCTATTGCGTATGCCGTTCGACATCCCGAGCGAGTTTCTCATCTCATTCTTTATGGGGGATTTGCGCTTGGCATGGCCAAGAGGTCGCCGGAGCTAAGAGAACTTCGAGCTGCGATGACGACCGTCATGCGTCACGGCTGGGGTTCAGACAATCCTGCTTTTCGGCAGATGTTCACAGCTCAATTCATGCCAGGGGCCACACCAGAGCAAGCTGCGTCCTTCAACGAACTGCAACGCAGAACGACGTCACCCGAGTGTGCAGCGCGGTATTTTGAAGCCTCTGGCGAAATTGATGTCACTGAACTGCTCGGCAAGGTGACCATGCCGACCCTGGTGATGCACGCGCGAGGAGATGCGCGAGTGCCGTTTGAGTTAGGACGCTCGATGGCTGCCGACATTCCGCGCGCCCGTTTCATTCCACTCCAGGGTCAAAACCACCTCTTTCTGGAACACGAGCCAGCTTCCGAGCGGTTTTTCGAGGAGATTGAGCTTTTTCTTAAGCGGTAGGCTGGCATTGCAGTGCAGTCACTGACGCCATGGCGTCAACCGCGGAATCCAGCGCGGCACATTAGTCCTAAAGCTCTCGTACTCCGTGCCGAATGTTTGCTTGAGCGTCGGTTCTTCGTACGATTTCGCCCTATTGGCGATGGGGAAGTACAATGAGGAATGACCGAATTGTGACGGCCGCCATCATCGCAGTTGGCGCCCTCAACACGGTGCTCGCAGCAATAGCGCTTCTGTCTCTCTGAGCACCGATGATTTTCCAAGGACATTGATCTATCGCAACTAGCGCGCCTGACCCCGATACAGCCTCCCTAGCATGAGGCGACGATGCAACCTTGGATAAAGCCTTGGATGTTTCATGTACTGGCGTGGGGGTCAGCGGCCCTGGGCTTGGTCGCCATCCTTTCCATGAGCCTGTAAGCTCGGTCAGTTGGCGAATTGCGGTGGCCTGCCGCTCTCGAAATCGGGCCTGACATCGGCGCCCCTGTTGCCGCCGCCGGCGCAGACGAAGCGCGGCTCAACATCAGACAAGCGAACATTGTCGGACCAGCGATCGGCGCTCAGCGACGTGGTGGCCGCAGTGGCAATAGACCAGCACACGGCGCAAGCCCATCTCGCGCATTTGGCCGAAAGTGATCTTCATTGGCCGGCCGTCGGGGTGCGTCGGCGTATGGCGTACATAGCGTGGCATCTCGCCATCGAAGCGGGATGCGGGCGAGAGTCAAATTATCAATCCCTTGGGCGTCGGAACACGCGAGAGCTACTGCGCCTCGTGGGTGTGGAAAGCTAAACGCAAAGCGCGACCGGCAGAGGCTGATGACGCATTGCCGAAGGCTGAGGCGGTAAAGACGAGAACCCGCCGGTTTCACGCTGGCGGGCTTCTTTTACTTACATTCGAGGCCGCAAGCGAACGTAGCATCTGATCAGCTCGCTCCTTCGTCAAATTGGTCGCCATGTAATCCCCCATCAATGCGGGGCCCTTGCGTTCTCGATCGTAAATCATCCAACCCTTGCCTCCCATTCGCACAAAAAATCGGCTCTGCGGCGGAATGTCGTTAATCAACGAAGTGGCTCCCGGTTTGCCCAGCGACAGCACAGAAGAGCATCAGCTTGGTGGATTCATTCGCATAAGTGAATGCCAGGTAGTTTTTGACGCAAAGCAAAACGGCCTCAAGCAGGCTCCGGGGCTGGCTCGGATGCTGAGGCCGTTCGGCGCAGCCCAAAAAATAGGCGCGCGCTGCATATTTCTCCCAATCGCGGTGGGTCGCAAGGAATACTTGGACCAGCTGTACATTATTGCTGCGGGTTCACACTGGCGGGCCTCGACACGAAGGCCGCAGCGGAGGTTTCATTCGCTGCGGCCCACGCCTGTCAAAAAGATTAAGTGAAATACGCGGCCAGCCCCGGTGAACAAAAACGTAACCGGGAAAAATGGAAAAGCGAATCATTTCGCCAGTGCCGAAAATGAAACTTCCTCAGGCTTCTTTGTTCGTGCAGGTGTCCTAGTTTAATTTGCGACCGGATCGCCTGCGCTACGTTCTGACGACAATTCCTGACGTGTCGAGGCGTGCCCGTGTCGCAAGCCCCAGCCTCAAACCTGATATTTCGCTGCCCCAAGTGCCACAAGCCCATGCAGCTCTTGGAGCGGCTCTGGAGCCCAAAGACCGCCCGCTACGTGCGCGTGTTCAAATGCGCATGCGGGGAACTCGTCTGGAGACGGAACCGGAACTCTTAACCTGAGTTAAGCCCCCGGCTTTGGCCGGAGGCGCTTATGGCTACGGGCGACTTGAAATGGCTTGCCGAACAGATCGAAATCAAGCTGGAGCGGATACGCGCCAAGACCGAGCGTGAGCATCCCCGAAGTTCTGGCCGTCGAACCGCAACTAAGGCCGCCTCAGTTGGCGGCTTCTACCTCATCCGCGAGGGGATATCTGCGATCGCCGGGGGCAGATCGTGCCCCCGTTCGTACACCAGATCCCATAGCTCCCGCGCGACGGCATCGTTGACGTCGGCGATTTTCGCTGACACGGCCCTTCTGAAGGTGCCGTCGAACGGCGGCGTGCTCCGGATGATCCGATAGCCCCTCAGGTGAGGGTTGGTCGGCATAGCCATGGACGCATTAAGCCGGATGCAGATCTGCGCCGCGAGTTCATTCGCCTTGAGGGGGAGCCCGGCATCATCTCGCAACGTCTGTGAGATGATGCGCTCAATTGCGAGCGCTATCTAACCGGATCTCAGGCTTGGTCATCCCCGTTTTCGCATTCCGAACATGGGAAATTGTCCGATGCCGTCAGGAAACTATCGGCGTATCCCCTGATTTCGATTCCGAGGGTCGGAGGTTCGAGTTTCGGAATCGACGTCATTGGTCGCTTGGGCGTTCTGGAGATCGGCCATCAATTGGTTCGCCAGCTCCTGCAGACGGTGTCGATCTCGATCAGCGAACTCCCGCGGTTCGGTATCGATTACACAAAGGCAACCCACAACATGACCAGATAAAGTTCTCAGGGGGACTCCTGCGTAGAAGCGAATGCCTCTCTCCAGCACACGCGGATCATCGGCGAAGCGCGGATCCTCGGAGACATCCTCGCAAACCAGCATATCGTCTGCAGCGATCACATGCGCGTCGAGGGAGCCCTCGTGGTTGCCCTGCACAGCTTGAACCTCCTGGGGGAGGCTATCGGGGGCAGTTGGGTGAGTATCATCAACCAAGGACACCAGCGCGATCGGAACGTTGAAGGCTTGTGCAACCTTTTTGGACGCCTCATCTAAGGCCTGACGTTTCGAGGTATTCAAGCCAAGGCTGCGTAGCGCGGTGAGCTGCGCCCGCTCGGCCTCAGCCGTAACCTGGGGCGCATCGCCGCGAGTTGCTGCTCGACCGATCCATGCCTCCACCTGCTCGGTGCAGGCTTGCAGAGATGCGAATGCTGCGTCGGCCGCCATTTGCCTCTTGAGCTCTTCCGCCTGTTCCATTCCGGCAATCAAATTCCAGCAGCAGACGGCAAACTTCACGTGGGGAGCCCGGCGACGTAGGCGACGAAAGACATAGCGCGCATAGACCTGGGGCTGCGGGTGAAAATAGGACAGGCACACCACGTCCACCCCCTGGAGATCAAGCTGCTCCAGTGCTCCCCGACTGACCACGATCGGCGGCAACACTTTTGCGCGGAGGTTGCGCTCTTGAAGTACCTGGGCGAGCATCTCGGACGCTGCATGGTCAAGCTCCGTACGTCCGGCGAGACAGAGGACGCATGGTCGCTGCGTCAGATGATTTCCCTCTTCCACCGCAGACGGCTTCTCGCGCACATGGTCGTCAACCTCCCGCACAACCGCGATAGCCGTTTCCGCGACAAGGCGCCGGTAGTTCGTGTCGGTGCTGCTGCGCTGACGATCATTTTCAGCCAAGCGCAGAGCCGGAATGCCTACGTTATCGTACAGCTCGCGCGAGGAGCACTCGTCGACATAGTTCTCAGCGAACTCGACCGCCTCCTCGAGATTGCCAGCCAATAAACGCTGATAGAGCTGCTCCTCCGGCGCAAGCACAGGATCGCTGCCAAGCAGAACTCCCAAGAACTCCAACTGCGGGACGTAACGCCCGATGACGACCAGGCAGACGGTCAAAGGTGTCGCCAGGAATAGCCCAACCGGTCCCCACAGCATCGTCCAGAAGATCGCGGCGATGATGATCGCAAGGGATGACAGCCCCGTGCTGGAGCCGTAAAGCCAGGGCTCAATGACATTATTGCTGATGAGTTCAGCCGTGAGGAATAGCCCGACGACCCAGAACAGCATCGTCCAGCCTGGATCGACGGCGATGGCCAGGGCAACAGGAAATATCGCGGCCAGAAAGGGACCGAGATAGGGAATGAATCGGAGTACCGCTGCGAGCAGGCCCCAAAGAATCGCGTTCGGTACGCCCACGAAGTAAAGTGCAACACCGATCGGAATACCGTAAGTCAGATTAACAACCAGCTGCATCAGCAAATAACGGCTGACCCGGGAGGCGGCATCGTTGAGGGCCTGCGTACTCTTCTGAAGATCACCGGCTCCTGCCAATTTGATGAATCGATCGCGCAGGTCTTCCCGCTCGAGCAGCACAAAGATCACGAAAATGACGACTAGCCCGGAAGTAGCGAGCGGTGCCAGCAACGGACCTATGACAGAGCGAATGAGCTCCAACGGTCTCGGCTGTGGCGGCTCCAGCCGCACAGTGACGGGTTCCCGAGGCTCAGTACGTGCGCCAAGCCCGGACGAGGCGTTCCCCGACCTTTTCTCGTCGCCCGAGATCTCTCTGCCAAGATCCTGCATCGTCGTGGTGACGGTGTCGACGACTCCACCGCCTGGGGCCGAGCTCTGCAATGAGTGGATCTTCTCGGTGATGGTGGTCTGATAATTGGGGAGGTTGGTGGCGAGCTGGACAAGTTGCCGCCCGACGACCAAGGCGATTCCCGCGACCACGATAAAAGCAAGGGAAACCGCGATTAGTACCGCTGCGATGCGAGGTACTTTCCAGCGTCTTAGCCAATTGACCAGGGGTGTGAGAACGAAGCTCAGCAGGATAGCAAGAGCAAAAGGAACGAAGATTTCCCGGCCGAGATAGAGCGCTCCGATGGCCAAGACGATGCCACCGGCCGTCAGCATGGGCGAAGACGCGACTCGCGTGGCCGGTGTGCCTTGCGGCGCCGCCGGAGTCAGCTCAGCCATAGCGGCGAGCCTTTCGATACGGGTTTCGGCAGATCAACCCCAGATCAACGGGTTTGATCCATCCCGACATTTCGAGGTGTCTGGGATCTGCCCGCCGACGCGCTCGGCTCGTCGACGGTGGTTTGGCGCATCGCGCTCGGCCTTCTCGGATCACGGCGAGCGACGTCAGCGACGGCGTCTAGACTAGGAACGCACGACGCAACCGCACGTTCGGACTCCAGGTATTCGCGATCCGCGATTCCGAACGCACAGTGGAGGATTCCAAATGAGGTCCATCGCGAGCGCTCTCGTGGTCGCCCTGGCAATGTCGGCTCCGGCCGCATTTGCCCAGACAACCAAACCTCATCCGCGCCGAGCGCGCAGAATTCAGGCGCCGGCATCCCCGGCCAGCCTGGCAACAAGAATGGCCCGGCGGCAAAACCGGGAGAGACCGTCGGCTCCAGCTCGACGCTCAACCAGCAGAATCCGACAGTCCAGCAGCAGGACACGTCCAACATCAAGGGGCTGCCCGGAAACAAGAGCGGTCCGCCGGCCAAGAAGCCGGATCAGCAGTGACGTTGTCGTTGGCGATCGATAGCCAAGCCGAGACGCCGCTCGTCGGGTCTTCATGACTCCTGGGAGGAGACGCGATGCAATGGCTGGTGTCGGCGCTCGTTCTCGGACTTGCCGCCTCGAGCTCCATGGTCTCGGCTCAACGGGTGAGATGGACGATCTATTCCATCCCACAGACGGGTACCTCGGTGGATTTCCCGGCCTCGATCTTTACCGAGGAAGCCGGCCGGCCGGATGGCTACGGACAGCGATTTCGGACGGCTGATGGCCGAGCCGACCTTACGATACAGGCCGCACCCAACGTCTCGAACGATTCACCCGCTGCCTTTCTCGCAAAGAAGCATCCGCCCGCGCGCATTCAGTACACGCGAACGACGCCTCGGTTCTTTGCGGTGTCCAGCTACAAGGGCGACAAGGTCTGGTACAACCGGTGCAACTTCTCGAGCGGATTGATTCACTGCGTCCTGATCAACTACCCGGCGAGCGAAGAGCGCGAGTGGGACGACATCGTAACCCGCATCAGTCTCTCGCTGAGGGGCAGATAAGGGCGGGTGTGGGGTGGCCCTTGAGGCCGGGCGGGCGCCTAGGCGCGTGGCTTCGAGAACACGGAAGTCCGGAGAGGCCGCCGCCTTTGGCTGCCCTCGCGAGCGCTAGTTCTGAATAGCGGGTCGCGAGACCTTTGGCTATCCGCGACAGGCGCCGTAGTTCAACGGCGGGGGACGGCCCCCGCAGTTCAACAGGGTAGCAAGGTTATCGTTCCTCCAATCTGCCCGCGGCTCGTCGACCTGTGGTTCACGCGGTAGCCGCCGCCCGCCCGGCGTCGGTGATGCGATACTCGATATCTCCGGATGGAAGTGGTTCGGTTTCGACGAGACCCAGCTCCACGAGCCGCGCCACGATTTCATGGTCGAACGTCGGCGGGCTGACCCAGGATTCGCCGAGGAGCTTCCTCAGAAAATCGCGCTCCAGATCGGTCAGCTCCATGCTTTAACTCCGCTCGCCGACTTCGTGCAGGACATTGCGGCGCGTCATCCGATCCGGCCGCTTCAATCCTGGGAAATGAACATTCCGCCGCGGATTGTGCCAGGAACGGAGGCATCGTCGCACCGTTGATTTCCGGAGACAACATCCAGGAGGTCAACATGGCCATGGAAGATCGCGAGACGTTCAGCCTGATCGGCAGCGACAAGGTGGAGGGCACGAACGTGTACGGGGCCGACGGGGAAAAGGTCGGCTATATCGAGCGCGTCATGATCGACAAGGTCAGCGGCAAGGTGTCGTACGCGGTGCTCAGCTTCGACGGCCTGCTCGGCATCGGCGACGATCACTATCCGCTGCCCTGGCAGGCGTTGAAATACGACACCAACCTCGGCGGCTACGTCACCGGTATCACCCAGGACCAGCTCCGCGGCGCCCCCAAATACGACGACGAGAGCAGTTGGAATTGGAGCGACCCGGCGACCACGCGCTCCGTGAACGCCTACTATGGCGTGCCGGTGGCTTGAGAAGGCAGGACACTCTGGCGTCTGGCTGCTCGACGCGAAGCTCGCCGCACCCCCGACGCCTGGCCTGATCGCCGCGGAGAATTGAAAGTGAGTGATGCCGTTCGTGTTCTGGTCGTGGAGCTCTCATCGCCGGCTTCGTGGAGGACGCCTTGTCCGATGGCGGTTTCGAGGCCTGCTCGGTCCATTCGGGGGAGGAGGCCATATCCACGTTTCGCGATGGCCGCGAGGGATGTCGGGTCCTGCTGACCGACGTCAACCTGGGTGACGGCATCAGCGGCTGGGAGCTGGCGCAGCAGATCAGGGAAATCACGCCTGGCTTTCCGGTGGTCTACATGACGAGCGCCAGCGCGCCTGAGTGGCAATCGCAAGGCGTCGAAGGTAGCGTCCTGATTCAGAAGCCCTTTGCGCCGGCACAATTGACTGCGGCCGTCTCGCAGCTACTCGAGAGCGGGGCCTCGCCGGCTTGAACCGGCATCGTCGTGAGTTTCCGTTCATCCGATCAGTAGCGGCGCGAGCCGTCGCGACGGCCATCCAGTCCCGCAGCAGGCCTCTGTCCTCTCGCGAAAGGTGGCTCGTCGCTTGAGATCATCCAGGGTCTCACCGGGATGGCATCGCTCGTAGTCCTCGCCAGGTAGGTCCGGTCCCAAGCGCCGGCTGGATCGAGTTGCTGGTGTGAGTAGGTCTTCATGGTTGTCTGGCGCAGAGTTTCACGTTCGCCTACCGCTATCAGGTAGGTAGGGATTCCAGCTAGAGACGTCCGAGGCTGGCCCAGCAGCGAAGTCGCGGCACAAGTCGTTAAGGTCCGTTTAGTAGGGCGGAGCGGACCGGATTAGCTCACTCTGAGGTCTTCGCATTTTGACCCTGGCTGTGCAAAAAAGCGAACAGTCGAAAGCCAGCTAGAACCACGTTCTTTTGTTCGCCATTTCGCTTGAAATTGCTGCGTTTTCACACGGCCAAGACCCATAGCGGCCATGGACGATCGACGCGCATCGATGCAGTCGCGAACCGGCCGGCTAAACTCAAGCACCAAGTCACTTGGCGTTTAAATCCAGCGAAGAGGCCGCTACGGTCCCATACTCGCTGAGGCGGGATGGCCCGGCACCCGGAAGCGCTTGCCCGTATCCGTTACGTTGGCGCCGTCGACCTTCAATATCGAGAAGTCCTGTGTTAGGTAATTGCCGACGAGAAGGTATCTGCCATCAGGCGTGAATACCGCGGCCTCTGGCAAACCACCGACCTCGATGTCTTGGATCTTAGTGACTTTCTTGCCATCAATCTTCAGCACCGAAATGCTGCCGTTCTTTTCATAAAAGTACGCGTTCTTCATGTTGGAGCCGCGGAGAATGACAGAGACGGCGACGTCGCCCTTGGGACTGATGGCTAGTCCTTCTGGTCCATCGCCAACCACCACGCGATCGATGATGCGCGGCGGATTGGCCTCGAGATCAATTACACTTGCCGTGTCGACGCTGCCGTCCGACGCGCCTGCGTTGCCATTGTCGGAAGTAAGCGCGATATTGCCGCCAGGTGCTACCGCGACGTTGTAGGGCCACTGGCCGGTCGGCATGTCAATTTTACTATAGGTCACCTTGTCGCCCGCGATGTCCAGCAACGAGATCTTGTGAGCAGGAAAGCGGGCGACGAGCGCTCGCTTACCGTCGGGCGTGAATGTCACGTGCGATACGCTATCGGGCATCGCCACGGTGTCAGTAATCTTCACGTCGCTGCCGTTGATCGAAAGGACACTGATTGAGTTGTCTCCGCGATTGGCGACCAGCGCCATCTTGCCGTCTGGACTGAAGCTCAGCCCTGAGGGTTGTTTTCCACCGGTCAACGTGGCAGCCAGTTTAGGCGGGTTGGCCTGCAGGTCGATCACGTAGATCTTGTTGTCCAGGACCTGCTTTGGCGCGTCACCATCCTTGACGACATCGACGGAGTCAGCCACGAGCGCGACTGTTCCGGTTGGATCGATCGCAACGTTCACCGGCGGTCCGACCACCGAGTTCTTGAGCGGCAGAGAGGCGACGATCTTCGGGCTCTCAGGGGATGCGAGATCCACGAGCAGGACCTGGTCCTTGCCCGGCGCGGCTAGGATCGGCTTGCCGTTGTCGTCCCATAAAAGCTTCTCGTCGAGGCCGACGATCATGAGCGGCTTTGCGTGCGCAGAACTAAGAAGGCTCGTACCCAGCAGGATCGCGGTCGCAAATGACAGGCTCACGGTGCGGCTAGCTGACATCTCGGCGTCCTCCCAAAATACACTCGGCCTCTTCGGGGCCGATGCTGGCAGCTTACGCTGGGAACCCTTCATGCGCTAGTTGGTGTCCACCACATGGCCCATCGGCGAAGCTACGGTGGGTTCAGCGGACGCGAATTGCTCGCGTTGAGCTTTTCTCAATTTGACCCCATTGCGGACTTCGAGTAGTCGACTGACAGCTGATTTCGTAGCACCTGTTTCCCAGGTTTTGAGATATTTCCGTACTCTAATTAATCCAACTTTGTAAGCGAGAAATTCACCCATGCTCTCGACCTAGAGTCGTACAGACGCTGGGAGGTTAACGGGGGCGCTTGGAAGCTTTTTGCGCTCGTCAATGTTTTGCTCGCGAGTTTTAGTCTTCGCGACTTAGGGGCATATGACCCCGGTCAGATTATTAACTTTGCCATAAAAGTACTATCGACCATCGGTCTTGTGCTGATGTCGTTCGAATTGACTTTCCTTCCTGGTAAGTTCTGGCGTGCGCTCGCCTGCGTCGTGTTCGCGAAGTGCATTTTTAGGGTCGTCGGATGGGGCCTTGTTGAGCAAAACCCACTAGATGGCCACGTATTGGAAGCGCTTCTACTATTCACCCTATTTCATTTTGCTGTTGGCTATGGCCTTTGGCTGTACGGCTCAAAATACGATCAGCACGCAGCCGTGCGTCAGCTCACAGCCTGAAAGATTCGGCCTTTCGTTGGCGGGTGAAGGTCGATCTATATGGGCACCGTCTACGCGATCCTGCTGATCACGACCCTTGTTCTGGGGTTCGTCGCGACCGTCCTATGGGGGCCGGACTTCGAATGGCTTGGGCACGATGTTGAGGCCGCTTACATCTTTAAGATGGTCGCCCTCGGCTGGTCGTGTTCTTCTTAATCGCGATTACTTTTGGCCTCATCTGAGACCTGAGAACCCGCACCGAGCGTAGCGAGCGCGCGCGAAACTTCCGCTTATGATGCTGTGGACGGCTCCTCCACCGGCACGAGGGTGCCAAGGAATGGGTGCCGTTTTGAGGCTCCCACGATTCGGAGGAGCAGCCTATGCAGTCAATTTCGACGATTGGGCTTGATATTGCGAAGTCGGTCTTCCAAGTGCACGGCGTTGATGCAGCCGGCCAGGTGGTCGTACGCCGTCAGTTGAGGCGCCGCCACGTCTTGGCGTTTTTCCAGAAGTTGCCGCCATGCCTGGTGGGAATCGAGGCTTGCGCATCATCGCACTATTGGTCGCGCGAGCTGCAGGCGTTGGGGCACAGGGTTCGATTGATGCCTCCGGCCTATGTGAAGCCCTACGTGAAGCGGCAGAAGAACGACGCGATGGACGCGGAGGCGATCTGTGAAGCGGTCACGCGACCCAACATGCGATTTGTGCCGACCAAGACAGTCGAGCAGCAGAGCTGCCTGATGCTGCATCGAGCGCGCCATCTTTTCATCCGTCAACAGACAGCAGTGATCAACTCGATCCGTGCCTATCTTGCCGAGTTCGGAATCGTTGCCCCTGTCGGGCGCCGAGGTGTCGAGCAATTGTTGGAAGTTGTCGCTGATCCAGCCGACGATCGTCTGCCCGAGGTGGCCCGAGCATGTCTTACTGCTCTCGGTGGTCAATTGCGCGCCCTGAAAGTTCAGATCCTTGAGTTTGACCGCCGCATCATCGCCTGGCATCGATCAAATGCGACGAGCAAACGGCTGGACGCGATCCCGGGCGTCGGGCCGGCGTTGGCAACAGCGCTGGTTGCCAGTATTGCTGACCCCAAGGTCTTTCGATCGGGGCGGGACTTCTCAGCGTGGGTCGGGCTCGTACCAAAGCAGAACTCGAGCGGGGGCAAGGACAAGCTCGGCAGCATCAGCAAGCAAGGCGACCGTTATTTGCGCAGCCTGTTCACGGCTGGCGCACTCGCCGTGATCCGCTATGCCAAGATCCATGGTACTGGCCACCGGCCTTGGCTCACTGGACTGCTGGCGCGGCGGCCAACCAAGGTTGCGGCCATTGCGCTCGCCAACAAACTCGCCAGGATGGCTTGGGCAATGATGGCCAGGAACGAACGCTATCAGGAGCCGGCCGCGCTGGCGGCCTAAACGAGATCGCGTCGGGCATATCCGGCGTGACGTGACGGTTGGGGAGGACGAAAAGCACGTAATGCAGTGCCGGTCGATCCGGCGATCAGGACAACCCACATGGGCCATGGCATCTCGAATGCGTGCTTTTGACCGGGACCTAATCCGCGGAGGGCATTATGGCCAGCGGTCACGTGTACCGCGCGAAAAGGCCGAACACATGGCTGCTCCGACCAACCCTGCTGCGTGAAGATTCTTCTTGCAACCCGGAGCCGTCCACACATGGCCCATCGCGACAAACACGGCCCGCGCGTCGATGTCGGCGATGAGGGCTAAACCAGACCCGGCATTGACCGGGTCAAACCGACGCGATTGACCCGAAGCAGACGTCGCGGCCGTAGAGGCGTGTCACACAATTCTCCGAATTACTGCGGGTTCTACTTGCGGCGGTCGAGTGCATCAATATTCGACCGAATTTCGCTGGCCTGACGCGGAATGGGGTGCGAAACTCGCGCCGTGCGGTCTTGTCCACGCAGTAGGCCAGCATGGCTGACATCCCGACCACTCGCTATGTCAAAAGTGACGACGTCCATATTGCCTATCAGGTGATTGGCGACGGTCCGCGCGATCTGCTGTTCGTTCCGGGTTTTGTCTCCAATCTTGAAGCGCTCTGGCAGTCGCCGGCGCGCACCGCCTTTTTCCGCAGGCTTGCTACGTTTGCGCGGATCATCATGTTCGACAAGCGCGGCACCGGGATGTCCGATCGCGGCTCCCAGATCTTCACACTTGAACAGCGGATGCACGACGTGCAGGCCGTGCTGGACCAGGTTGGCTCCCAACGGGCCATTTTGTTCGGAATATCTGAGGGCGGGCCGATGTCGTTGCTTTATGCAGCGACCTATCCCGAGCGCACGTCGGCTCTGGTGCTTTACGGCACCTATGCACGACGTTCGTGGGCGCCCGACTATACCTTCGCATGGACAGATGCGCAGTGGAACACTTTCCTGGATGACATAGAGCATCACTGGGGTACGACGGATGCAATGAGTTTGCTGATGTGGGCACCCAGCGTGGCCGAGGACAAGCACGCCCTCGAGCAAATCGCTGCCTACTTCAGGGCCTCAGCAAGCCCCGGCGCGGCATCTGCCATCATGCGCATGAACCGGGATATCGATGTCAGAGATATTCTGCCTGCTACGCGCGTACCGACGTTGATTTTGCATCGCACCGACGAGCGCGTCATTGACGTGAAGCATGCCCGCTACATGGTCCAGCGGATTCCTCGCGCCAAACTGATTGAGCTCAACGGCGAGGACCATATGGTCTGGGTTGGCAATCAGCACGCAATTCTTGATGAGGTCGAAGAGTTCGTCACCGGGCATCGGCAAGCAGCGGAGCCCGACAGGGTGCTTGCGACTGTGCTGTTCGTCGACATTGCGGGATCGACGGAACGCGCCGCCGCACTCGGCGACGGCGCCTGGCGCGTGCTGCTCGATGCGTTCTATGCCAAAGCACGGGGCGTTCTCAGCCAGTATCGAGGACGTGAGATCAACACCGCCGGCGACGGGTTTCTCGCCACGTTCGACGGCCCAGCGCGCGCCGTGCGCTGCGCCAGCGCAATCAGTGATGCGGTGCACCCGCTCGGTCTGAAGGTCCGCTGCGGTTTGCATACTGGCGAATGCGAATTCGTCGCTCACGATATTGTCGGCATTGCCGTACATATTGGCGCGCGTGTAGCAGCACTAGCCGCCCCGGGTGAAGTTCTGGTCTCACAGACGGTTCGCGATCTCGTAGCAGGCTCCGGCTTGACGTTTGAAGAGCGCGGCCGTCACGTCCTGAAAGGTGTCCCCGACGAATGGCGCCTGTTCCGCGCGGTAACATCCTAGCACACTTTCACAAACTATGCGATTAGCGCGCTGAACAACCGCTCCTGACCGGTTGCGGCATCAGCCCGCATCCCATGTTGCAGCAGCGAGACGATTTATGCCTCAATCAAAGCACTCATTCGAGTCAGTACAATGCTGCCTCTTCCGACCATTGAGCGACTGACAGCGTTGGCAACTTCAGCTTGGTACGACATCTCGGTCGGCGTTGCATCCAACCATCCTCGCAGCTAGTGGCAAGTCATTTCGCGCTGTAGTTGGATTTTTATTCGCGCAGCAGCGATCTTGAGTTGTTTGATGAAGTATTGCCGAAACAGAAGGCTGATACGATAGATTTTAGGTTACTGGCCCTGTTCTTTTGTGCCGACAACCAAGTCAGCCAATCGCTCAATTCCGACGCTCGAACGCCGAGCTGCGAACAGGCTATCGGAGAGCGATGAACGGGCTATATCGTCCGCCACTCGTGGCGGAGATTCTAGCCATATTCAGAACAACGAGGGCAGCCATGCCCGCCATCTTCGACCTGCTTTATCGCGAATACTGCCGCGCTCGTCTCGCTGAAATGCGGAAACACCTTCTGATTGTCAGACAAAATCCTGAAGACCTAGAAGCCGATTACGCTCGTGCTGATCAGGTAGTTGGCAGGACAGGACACGCAGCGCGAGATTTGTTGCGCGACGCTGAATTGAAGCGAACAGCCCAAAGTACGTCATTTCGGTTGTGAGGGCTCAACTCATGACGAAGCACTTTTCAAAGCGCATTGTGAACCATGTGCTTGTAGGCGTCACATCTGTGGTAACAATCACGATTGCAGCGACATCGGTGAGAGACCCTATTGTTGCGGCCTTTGCTGCCTCTGTTCCTGGCCCATTCCATCTTGCGACGGAAAAGGCACTTGCAGGTGCGCTGCCGAGCAAACCGCAGCTCGCCCGCGCGCCAACACGTTGTCGACCTCGATCTGTTCCTCTGCAATGGAAGGTGGACCAGCTTTTCCAGCCGCCTGCGGCTCCTTACCACAAGTCCCAACCCAGGGCCGCCGCTACCCTTGAGGATTAACGCGAAGGGCAAGCCGACGCTTTGCTTTCGTTCGCTCCGCCGCGATCACCGTCGCCTACGTTGAAGATGTTATCTGCCTGTGAAGTAGATTACCTTTCTTCGTTCTTGGCGTGGGCTAGTGTGAAGAACAGTTCCTACTTGACGGAGACTCACAATGTTCGCAGCAGTCAAATGGAACTCCCCACACGGCCTTCGCGAATGGGTCATGATGGCTGTGGCGCTCGTCATCGGCACACAGGCAAACCGGCAGAATGGCGAAAGGAAGCAAAGGCAGCCACTCTGGAAGCGTTTCGACGACACCCATCATTGGGATGCAACCGCGGAAGAGTGGGTCTCGAACCTAGACCGCTAATCGTGCCGCGCATATGCCTTTCGCGCGGTGGCATTGGACTGCAGAAAGTTCATCTTCCTGACTGAGGCCTCTGGGGGGCGCAAGCAGGAGGCAATCTGATTATGCGTGCGGATTCTTTCGGTTCTTGAGGGATTCGAAATCGATCTTCTGTGCGTTAACTTCGAACGTGGAGAGAGCGGCGTTTTTGTGACTGGTCTCGCACTTCTGCTTCTGGCCCGTCGCTGCCGGATCCCACGGCCGAGGATATGTAGGCTGTCGCGAGAAAGACCGGATCTAACTTAAAAACCGGCCCAAAACGTCGCGATTGACCCCCTCGGAATTGCAGCCACTCCAACAGCATGTTCTGTTCTGGTGGCCTCGCCTCCCCCAAGCCTACGACGGCGCAATCTCCACCAGGAAATCCATGGCGGCGCGCGCGCGGTTCGCGCAAGATCGGGATGAGTGACGAGCAGCAGGTCGACTGATCTGACACGCTCCGGCGGAAGGAGCTGGATCAGGTCCGGATCGCGATTGCTAGGAGAACGCAGATATGGCACGCTTGCTAGGAGAGGCTGCCGTGATCGAGCGCCTCCATGCCGGCGGCATGGTGGCGAAGACGACAAGTGCAGCAGAGTTCAAGATGCGCGTCGCTGGCGATGTGGCCAAACGGGCTTCGGTCATCGCCGTTGCGAATATGGAACGCATCTGAAGGGTCGATGGCATGGAGATCAAGTTTGGTGGCAGACCAAATGCCATCGTGCTTGCGATGCTCGGTCCGAGGCGGCGATGACGAATCATGAGCTGCAATCCTCCGAATTTTATCGGGTGCGTTACTCCGGTGCGCTTCAGCAATTGCAAGACGCGGTCTTCTCCGAGGTATACGACGATTACTTCGGTCAAAGCAGCTGGATCACCACGGCCGACTATGATCGTTTCTTTTCCATGCTCGAGGTCGCGCGAGCCTCTAGCGTTTTGGATGTTGCTTCCGGCTGGGGAGCGCCGGCGCTGCGGCTTGCGCGCCGGACGGGGTGTTCGGTCGTCGGTATCGAGATCAACCACGAAGCCGTGGCGAGTGCGACCGCGCTTGCTGAACAGCTTGACCTTGCCGCCCGGGTCCGCTTCGAGCTGCGCGACGCGAGTCAGCCTCTAAGCTTCCCGGACGGCGCCTTCGACGCGATCTGCTGCTTCGACGCGCTCGGGTACTTCCTCGACCGGGACCGAGTGTTTGCGGAATGGTCACGCCTGCTTATGCCCGGGGGGCGACTGCTCTTCACCGAACTGATCGTTACGGGTCTGATATCGAATGAGGAGATCGCGCAGCGCTGGCCGTCACAAACCTTTATGATCTCAGTGCCGGGCCTGAGCGAGCGCCTGCTCGGGGAAAAAGATTTTAAACTTACTCATCGCGAAGACCTAACCCACACGTTGGCGGAGCTCGCCAAGCGCCATTGCGCGGCCCGTGTGCATCACAGCGCCGAACTACGAGCCCTCGAAGGCGACAATTTGTTCGACACCCTCACGACGTACAGAGCCGTGGCAGAACGCCTCGCGCGCGAGGGACGCCTCGCTCATGTTCTGTTCGTTGCGCAAAAGCCAGCTTAGCCGCGAGGCTCAGACGCTGTTTGATATGAACCGAAGATGTCTGCTTATGGCCCATCTGCGAAGTTGCGTCCAGGCGATCGGAAGTCCGCTCGTTGAGCCAGAGCGGCCAGATTTACTCAACCTGAGTTCTTCGCGTTTTGACCGTTTGCATAAATCGCTGTTCGCGAGTCGGGACGACGCTTCTGGTCAGTTTCGAAAGTTCAGAGCGACAAACGCGACACGCCCAAGGCTTCGACAAGAAAATCAATGAACAGACGCGCTCGCAGTGGGAGTTGCCGCTCGAACGCGTGCAGGACGTAGACCGGCGTGGTGAACATCGGTATCTCCGGCAGCACGACATTCAATCGTCCGGTGGCAAGCTCGTCCTCGATGGCGATGCGCATGAACTGCGTGATGCCAACGCCTTTTACGACTGCCTCAATCAAGGACTGAGCATCATCGCTATCGAAGGGGCCATTGGGGATGAGCCGCGTGCCGTCTGCAAAAGTAAATGCTTGCGGACGGCCGCCAAGCAGGTGGCGAAGGCAGGCATGCTGCGCGAGATCGTCGATCGACTGCGGGATTCCCCTCCGTTGAAGATATTCTGGCGATGCGCCCAGAACGTATTGCAGGACGCCCAACGAACGACCGATCAAGTTTGTATCTTCCAACTCTCCAATTCTGACAGCGAGATCGAAACCCTCACGGATGAGATCGACGCGGCGGTCTGTGACGCTGAGGTCGAGCTTAATGTCTGGATAGCGCTCCAGGAACGAGCCCGCCCATGCGGAAATCAGCGGGCGCCCAAATGTGCTCGGCACGGTTACCCGAAGCACGCCTCGCACGTTGCCCGGCACCTGCACGATGTCATCGGCTTCCTCTATCGCGCGCAGATGGGGGGCCACATGCTCATAATAAGCGGCGCCTTCGGAAGTCGGGCTGAGCGTGCGCGTTGAGCGCTGCAGCAAGCGTACACCGAGACGCTGTTCGAGGCGCGCGACGCTTTTCGATACCGCTGAAGGACTGGCGCCGATCGACCTGGCGGCGCCGGCGAAAGAACCTGCGTCAACCGTCCGCACGAAGGCCAGCAGACCGGCCGTTCTTTCCAAAATCGTTGTCATTCAGGACTTTTGATCACGAAAGAACCGAACGATTCACAGCTATACGGCTATCTATGAACGAATAAGTTGGTGGGTGCAACGGGGAATACTCCTTGGCCCCGTTCTGAGTCTTCCAATCCCTCCATCACTGAAGTTCGTACAAGAAAAGGGAATGCAGTATGTCTGCGCAAACCAAACCAACGATCGTTTTCTGCCACGGCATCTGGGCCGATGGTTCTTGTTTCAACAAAGTCATTCCGGCATTGCAGGCCGACGGCTACGAGGTAATCGCCGTGCAATATGGCCTGGACTCCTTCGAAGAGGACTTGGCGACGGTGAAGCGCACACTCAATCGTGTTGGCAGTCCGGTCCTTCTCGTCGGCCATTCGTATGGCGGAGCCACCATCACGGGCTCGGGCACCGACGAGCGCGTGCTCGGTCTCGTCTACATTGCAGCGGTCGCTCCGGATGCCGGCGAGACCGTACAGGACCAACTCGACAAGTACCCGTCGGATATTTTCTCTCGCGTCGAGGTCGCCGATGGGCGTGCTTGGATGCTTCCGAGCGGCACCGAGTTCTTCGCAGGAGATCTCTCCGAGGAGGACCAGAAGCTGGTTTGGGCCACCCATTATGCGCCCGTCTACAATCTGTTCCAGCAACAGAAGCTCAGCGCCGACAAAATCGCCTGGAGGTCGAAGCCAAGCTGGTACATTCTGGCCACGCAAGATCACACTGTGCATCCCGACCTGCAACGCTGGGTCTCAAAGCGCATGGGAGCGACCGTAATCGAGGTGGCGAGCAGCCATGTGCCGATGCTCTCCCAGCCTGATGTCGTTATTGACGTAATTCGAAAGGCCGCGGCCGCCGTTCAAAAAAGCTGATCGCAACAAGCATACATTGCCGAGCACGAGAGGTCGTTCGTAAGGCGACCTCTCTTATTCACTGGTATGCGATGGCCGCTTTTTGGCCCGTTTGCGACGTGCCAACTGGCGCTGAATATGTCCGGTTAGTGGGGAAGACCGGAAGTGTCCTGCCGACTGCCGAAACGGCGCTTTTGACCCATCTGCGACATCGATGCGTCGAGTTTGTTGTGTTGCACAACGCAGGGATATGCGGCGCCGTGCATAAGCCGGCGCGCAGCTTGAAATCGCCAGATTTTGTTGGGGCCACCGGCACGTCCTGCTGGCGTCGGCGTAATAATAAGCCGAGGAAAGCTGAGCCCCCGGCCCGCGGGTCCGGCCTTCGAGGTCGGTACCCACGAACTCAACCGGTTCTTTGGTGGATCACGATGAATCGAGGTCTCCGCTGGGACCCGACCTATCGCGTCAAAGGTGATCGCGCGCGAAATCGCGATCCTTGACGTCCGGCAGGAGCGCTGTGCTGACGATGCTGACGATCGCGCAGCCGAAGATGTAGAGCGCGATGACATAGCCCGAACCTGTGGCGGCCAATAGCGCTGTCGCGATCATCGGCGCCGGCCCGCCGGCAACCACCGCAGCCAGTTGAAAGCCGATCGAGGCGCCGCTGTAGCGCAGGCGGGGCGTGAATACTTCGGCAGTCAGCGCCGCCAGCGGCCCCCACATCAAATCATGGAAAAACAATGCGACGATGGTCGCCATGATCACCAGGCCGGGCACACCGCTGTTGAGCATCGCGAAATAGGGAAACGCGAAGAGCCCAGTGGCGGCCGCGCCGAAAACATAAACCCGCTTGCGGCCGAGCCGGTCAGACAGATAGCCGGATAACGGGATCGTGAAGAACGATATGAACGAGCCGACCAGAAGCGCTATCAGAATGAAGTCGCGCGACAGGTGAACGACCTGCATGCCGTAGGGGAAGATGAAGGCGAGGTAGATGAAGACCGGCGCCATTTCGCCCATGCGCACCAGCGCTGTGAGGGCGATCTCCCTCGGTTGGCGCTTGAAAACCTCGACGACGGGCGCGCGCGCCAGCCGCTCCTCGGCGATCACTCGCTGGAAGATCGGTGTCTCGAGGATTCCGAGACGAATCCACAAGCCGATTGCGAACATGACAATGCTCAGCCAGAACGGGACGCGCCAGCCCCAGCTCAGGAACTCTTCTCCGGACATCTGGCTGAACGCCAGGATCGCGAGGGTCGCCAAGAAGAACCCGGCCGGCCCGCCGAATTGCGGCCAGGCTGCGATGATCCCGTGATTCCGGTTGGTGCGCGCCCACTCCATCGACATCAGGACCGAGCCGCCCCATTCACCGCCGGCGCCGATTCCCTGAACAAACCGCAGGACGATCAGCAAGACCGCGCCCCAAATGCCGATCTGCTCATAGGTCGGGACGCAGCCTACCAGGAAGGTCGACAAGCCAGTTAGCAATAGCGTCGCGATGAGCGCTGCCTTGCGGCCGATGCGATCACCGTAATGGCCGAAGATCGCCGCGCCGATCGGTCGAGCGACAAAGCCGACTGCGAAAGTGGCGAACGCCTGCAGCGTGGCGGTGAGTGGTTCGGACGACGGAAAATACAATTTCGCAAAGATGATCGCTGCCATCTGGCCATACAGCAGGAAATCGTACCACGCGATCGTCGTGCCGACCGTGCTGGCGATGACCGCCCGGCGCAGGTGGGTGCGGTGCTCGAGCTCGGACATCGGTACGACGGAGATTTCAGCAGCCGGCATTGACGATCCTCCCCTGCCGGGCATCGGCCAGCCGAGGCCAGTACCGTGTCGTCTCGGGTCGACGATAACATCGGCCGCGGGCCAATGCACTCGGCTACCATCCCATCCTCGCCGCTTGCCCTCGCTGACGACGATCGAGTAGGGCCGAGTTCGGCGCACGCACTTCGCTGCACATGCTAAGGCCTCGATCTGTGGCGCGACCCAAAGACTCGGTGCGCTTCCCTGATGTCGGGGGTGTCGGGGCGACCGGAAAAACATTCGTTCAATCCGGTCCTTATGAGTCATGATCCTATTCGGACCTTGCTCTGGTCAGTGCTATTGTCTCGCGGTTGCTATGGCGACGGTGTAATTTCAATAAGACGTCTGCTCGGCGAGGGAGAGCCGGAGTGCTTGCCTCGATTGTTCTGCTTTTGGAAGCAGTGCTCGTAACACGGGATGATCGGGGTCCAGATTACCGTCGGCGGATGAGGACTATCCGAGGCAGCGAGTCCCATGCACCCTGGCCGGCAGTTGGAGTTTTTGAAGCGCGTCCAGATCCTGGCTGGTATATCGGAGATATCTTTGGAAGAGCTCGCCAAGACGTGCAGATGGCATACTTACAAACGCGGTGAAGAAATACTCGGGTATCGCGATCCTTCGAACAATGTATTCTTTCTTGTCTCCGGCAGGGTCCGCGCAATCATCCACTCTGCACGTGGGAAAGCTATCATCCTTAGGGACCTTAGGACGGGCGACATTTTTGGTGAGATTTCTGCCATTGACGGGAGTCCACGATCGGCATCGATCGAGGCACTGGAGGCAGCCACCGTCGCGACGCTGACTTCTAGTCAGTTTGAAAATCTGCTGCTCAAGGAGCCAAGCGTCGCAATGGCAACGCTGCGCCACGTCGCTGGTGAACTGAGGAGATTGTCGCAACGCGTGCTCGAGTTCAGCACACTTGTTGTGCAAAACCGAATTCAGGCGGAATTGCTCCGTCTGGCGGCTGATGCGGATAGAGACGGAGCGCAACCGTTGTTATCGCCGGCCCCATCGCTTTCCGACATTGCCAACCGTGTTAGCACTCATAGAGAAGCAGTTTCTCGGGAGGTAAGCCGTCTCACTTCGATCGGTCTGTTGCGTCGCGAGGGACGCAACCTGCGGGTCACCGACATCGGCCGTCTAGAAAAGCTTGTGCGCGACATCAAGGGCGAGTAGCCCACTCCTGGTGCGACGTGGCACGGGGTGCGCGCGATGGGCCGATCCCACCGCTCAGAATTTTTTTCGTACATTGGCAAAACTCAACGCTTGGTGCGATTCCTGGGCGTAGCCTCGCCTCACCGGGTCGACGATCACTATGTCTCAATCGGCTTTACCGGAACCGAGAGTAACGAACGGAGCAAACCCGATTCATAGGTACTTTGCACTGGTAGCCCTAGGTCACACCTGGACTTAAAATGGATCGCTAACCCCCAGCGGCGGAGCTAGCTTGTGTGGGGCTCGCTCACATTACGCGCCGGCGAAATTGATTTAGGTCATATTTAGGTCATTTTGGAATTGTGGTGGGAATATTCTGTTTGGTTTGAGAAGGAGGATTGCCATGAAGAAAATGTTCTTAGCGGCCGCTGTCGCGGCAGTGATGGTAGTCGGCTCCCAGGTAGAGGCCGCAGAACTTCCAAGCTTTGAATTGAAAGGCCTTCCGATCACGGGACATCAGGTCGCAGTAATGGGAGCGCAAGATGTTAAGCAACAGTCGGCGACCCCAACGCTGATGTATGGCGGGATGCCGGCGTCGCCGCATCAGATCGCCGTCCTGACGCCGCGGCCCAGCATGACCGCGAAGGGAGCGGCCGTGAAGCTGACCACAGTCGGCTTGTCAGAGCGATAAGGCGACAGCGGCGCTTGCTGGCGTAATGGCTTCGGTGGCCATCTGCTCCGTTGCCATCACAACGTATCCTTAGGACTGCACCCGCAAACAAGGCAGCGGCGACGATGCGTCTGCCGGCCGAGTTGGGACTCCGGAGATTGCGCAATGAGCACAACCTATAGAGCATTAGGGTGGAACAGACGGCTGGCTTCTGGAGGGCGCGTCGTCAGCTTTCTGGAAAGATGTTGGGAGGCATTTCAAGAAGCGGGCGAACGCCAGAGGCTACGCGCCGCTCTGTTCGATCTAAGTGACAGGGAACTGATGGACATCGGTACTTCGCGTGGCGAGATCGACTACGTCGCCTCGAACCGAGGGAGCGACCCGCGAGGCGTCCGATAAACGCAAGGAGAGTGCCATGCCAACTCGTTGTTTGCATCGCTCTCCCGGAGACCACGACCTCGCAATGCGCTTCCTTCAAGTCGATCTGGTATGGAAGCTATTGGCTCGAGGAGCCCAGGCGGCAATCGGCCGGCATGATCGCTCGAAATGTTACGACCGCAGCGTCGTGCCTTCGCCCAGCTCGGGACCGCTTGGCTTCAGTCCGGCGAGCGGTGTTAGCGATTGCCCTACGACTATAACCAGTCCCGGAGTACGACAGTCGTGAATCTGCATTTCGTCTCCCAGGAGAGGATGCGCGACCAAATTACCATCCCCAGGTTAGAGGTCGGCGAGCTGTCGGAGCGGAAAGGCCAGGGCCGCGACCTGCGAATAGATGCCTGTCGGGGCATCGCGCTGTGGTGCATCTTTCTCGACCATGTTCCCAACAACGTCGGAACTTGGCTGACGCTACGGAACTACGGCTTCAGCGATGCCGCCGAGGTATTCATGTTCGTTTCCGGCGTAACCTGCGCGATCGCCTACGGCAAGGCATGGCGCCGCGAGGGCTGGACCGGAGTGATCATCCGGACGCTGCGGCGAAGCTGGGACATCTATGTCGCATTTCTGTTGCTCACGCTCGCTTGCGCCATCCTGGTTCACGTTGCTGGCGGAGGCCGCCTTGCTGACGAGAGCAATACGCGCATTCTACTGGACCATCCGGGCGCGACGCTCGCGCGCACGGCGATCCTGCAATACCGTCCGGTCAATACCGACGTGTTGCCGACCTTCGTGCTTTTTCATCTCTCGTTCGCGCCCTTGCTGTGGCTGCTGCTGCGACTGCCGAACGTGACGCTTGTCGCCTCGCTGGCGCTCTATGCGCTGGTGCATATCTTCGGCTGGACCGTCACTGCGTGGCCGAACGGCCACTGGGCCTTCAATCCGCTGGCCTGGCAGTTGCTGGTTGTACTTGGCGCCTGGTGGACGATCGCGGGCGAGAGAGTGCTGCCGATTTTGATGACACGCACAGCTCTTACAGTTTCAGTCTTATATCTGCTGCTCAGCTTGATCGTCGCCTTGAGCTGGCGCATCAGGCCTCTGGAAGCAGTAATTCCGCAGCTGCTGAAGCTGTACCCCTTGGACAAATCGAATCTCGATCCATTTAGACTGCTGCATTTTTTGGCCATGGCAGTGCTGGCGACCTGGTTCATGCCTCGCAAATGGCCTGGGCCGATGACGCCGGTGATGCGCGGTGCGATCCTCTGTGGCCAGAACTCGCTACCAATCTATTGTCTCGGCGTTCTGCTGTCGTTCGCTGGCGATGTCGCCCGGCACGACATCTCGGACGGACTTGCGATGCAGATAGCCCTTAGTTTCGGTGGCATCGTGGCGATGATCGCGGCCGCAACGCTGCTGAACTTGCTCGACATCAAATCCAGACAGCAACAACGATAATTTCACGCTGCGACGACATTGCAGGTCCAGGGTCGGTTGGGTGCCACCTCTCTCTGACGCCTGATTTCGCGCGCTAAGGTGCGTGCCTGGCGCGGTTTTCCTCCGAGGCCTCGATGATGTCTGCTGTTGACCCTGGCTGTGTAAAAACGCGAACAGTCGAAAGCCAGCTAGAACCACGTTCTTTTGTTCGCCATTTCGCTTGAAATTGCTTGCGAGCATGAGCGCTACATCGGCCTTCGACGAAAAACTTGTGCTATCGCACTCGACCGTCGGGGCGTTTTCACACAGCCAAGACCCATAGCAGATATTGCGTACCTGAGTTTTGTCACAAAGAATGGCCGCGCGAACTAGAAACGGTTCGAGCGAACCTCTACTTCCTGTTTCTGAAGTACGATTTGGACCAGAGTTTATAGTGCTCGGTTGTCGCCATCCTCGAAAAACAGCTGATTAGCTCGCGTCATTAGCTGTCAACTCGCTAAGAATCGCGGAATTACTGTATCCATACGCAGCTCTTTCCAACTACGTAGAACGCAGACAGTTTTACGAAACTACTTCCAGTTGCCCTGAGGTATGTCTGGGATTAGAGTTTATATTGCTCGGTTGAAGTCGCGGAGGCGCTCAGACAGCCTTTTCCGCTGCTTCGAACGCCAGCCGTCTCGGCCGAGACCACCATCCGACAGGAGGTAAAAATGGCTATGAGAGACGAAGAGGATCGCGAAATTCAAAGAATGCTCGCTGAAAGTGGCGTGTTGAAAGAGGGTATGACTCTCGATGGCGTCATGCGCATTTCCGAGCGCTTGAATGATATACGGGGAGGCCTCTCTTGGTGGGTTTTCCGCAAAAAGGACAAGGACGGCGGGACCTATACTTTTTTCGGTGGCTAAAAGCCTGTGATTGATCCATCGGACGATTCGCCATTTTTCCGGTTGGTCCTCGATGGATTGAACGGAGCTGTGACAGGTGCTGCCGCGCGAGATAAGTTCCTCTGCGAGTCGGCTATTATGGCTCGCGCGGCGCACGTGCTCGGTTCAAAGCAGGATAGTCGGCTTGATGCTGTTATCGCCCTCCTCGAAAAGCAGCTGAATAGCTCGCATCAAATATCATTAGCTGACAACTCGCTAAGGATCGCGGAATTACTGTATCCGTATGCAGCTCTTTCCAACTATATAGGACGCATTCAGTTTTACGAAATATGGCTAGATGAATTCGCGCGAGTGAGGCAGTTTATTCCAGACCGGCCAAAGTTTCTCGACTGTGAGGACCAATTCATTCTTTACATGGCCGGCCGCAGTAAGTTGCCAGCTCTTGTGAGCGATTCTTGGCACTCTTTCTACAAGAGGGCATACGATTTTAACGTTGAGCAGTGCTACGTGCTCACTCACCGATACATGTACTCTACGGACTTTGGCCAGCATGCCCTGGCAGTTAGCTGGATTGCCCCGGCCTTGCTCATTATCGCTGGTAAGTCCGCGTTATGGGGAAATTTTGATCTCTTCTTTGAGTCTGCATTCTGCGCCCTCTCAGCAAACCTCGATCCGCATGAGGTCCTCCTCATCGATAGCCTGTCGAGAATGTTTATGCCGCAGCTGAAAAGCATGCTGAAGCAGGACGACGTACAAAGTGTTTATCATGAGCTCTTCGTTTATAGCCTTTTCAAAATGCAGAGGGATAGAGTTTTCCTTTCTGGAACGACAAGCAATGCTAGTCGCGGAAAGTTATTAACTAACTTCGTTGCGTCTTTGGCTTCAAAGTCGCCAGACAAGATTGTCCAGGGCCTTCGTGCGATACAATCTGTATGCCCTCGCACCTTCTACAACGAGGTGTGCATTGAAAAACTGAGTTGGCTCTCAGCAACGGCGGGGATGAAGACCTTGTTCGAGAAGGAAATTAGGAGTGCCGGAAGGGAATTAGAACCGGGAGTCTATGACGAATATCGGCGACTTGTGAACGTTGAGTTTGAGAAGCTTCGAAGCTTGCCGGCTCCCGAGCCTTTGATGCATCGCTAGGGTCAATACCACTACTCACCTGCCACTTGTGGAAGCGCTGGCCGACCTCCCGAGCGTTTCCGCTTGTGGCCCATGGCTGACCTCCGCTCTTGGCCTCGCACCGTCCGCTTCCGACGGCTGAGCGGAAAGCCATCGTGGAGACGCCGAGGGCAGCCTTTGACCAAAAGCCTTTCTTTGACCATGGGCGTCGCTCGTGGTGGAGCATTCTGCTATCGTGGCCTTTTCATTGTTGAGTATCGGCCAATGGAGCACGCGATGCCAAACAGCGAGGAGATCGAGGCGAAGTCGCACAACCCGGTGCCGCAGGGCTATGTGCTTGGTCCCGGAGAGGGTGAACACCTGATCCATTTTCGTGATGGCGGCAACATCTTCATCAAGGCCGACCCGGTAACGGGGTCCAATAATCTTGGCCTTCATTCAGCAGCTACCCAAGGGCTCAGGCATTCCAGTTCACCGACATCTCGACAGGGACGAAGCCTTCTACGTTCTGGAAGGCAGTGGCACGGTCACACTCAACGATGTGCGTCACTCTTGCGAAAAAGGTGGAACGATTTTCATACCCAGGAACACCTGGCATGGTTTCAGTAGTCCAGATCAGGAGCTGGTTCTGCTGTGGATCATGGTGCCCCCAGGCCTCGACGGTTTCTTTCGCGAAACCCGCAGCCGACCCGGCGAACCGCGAAAAGAATTGACGCGGAGCAGATCAACGCAATCGGTCTCAAATATGGGGCAGAATACTAGCGGCCTCAGACATTTGCCTCGAACCGCTAAGACGCTGAGTCCGAAATTGGCCCGTGGCTGACGTTGGCCCAGAGCGCTAGGGTGTCCGCTTTCGGCAGAGGACCCGACCAGCTCATGCTGGCCAACGAGGGCTGCCTTTGGCCCTGGCTGTGTAAAAACGCGAAAGATTGAAGCTCGACTAGAATTACGTTCTTCAGTTCGTTCTCTAAGTTGAATGCGCTCGCGAGGTTGCCCGCTAAGACGGTCTTGAACGAATAACGTTTTCTATCGCGGTCAAGCATCCTGCCGTTTTCACACAGCCAAGACCCAAAGGCGACATATCGGCGGCTACTTGGTCGTATACGCGTTGCCATTTGTGGACTAAGTTCGAAATCATGTCCAAAACGTAGCTGGTCTATCAGCAGGCCCGGAGCTGGTGAGCCAATGAATGAGGTTCCGTTCGCGACGGCCCTGGCCGAATATGTCGAGGAAATGCTCGATGCCTGCACGCGATGCGGCAAGTGCGTTGAGGTTTGTCCGAGCGTTGAGCCGGCTGGCATCTCGGGTACAAAATCCGAAGATGTCATTGGCGGCATTCTCGAACTGGTACGTACCGGCGGCGGCCCGGAAGTATCGCGCAAATGGGCGCAATCCTGCATGCAGAGCGGGGAATGCATCAAGGCGTGCGACTACGGTGTCAATCCACGCTTCCTGCTTACCATGGCGCGGCTTAGCACCGCGAAGGCGGATAACGAGCTTGCCGAACGACGTCGACAAGGCGTAGCGAGATATCGCGACGGTAGTCGCGGAGTGACCGTGCTTTCGCACCTGCAGCTCGATGCAGACATGCTCGAACGATTGGGTCAAAAATCGGCGTCGGTTTCCGTGCCCATTGAGGTACCGGACTTCGTGTTTTACACCGGCTGCAATGTGCTCAAGACCCCGCACATTGCCTTGCTTGCTCTCGATATCATGGATGCGCTCGGCATCAGCTATCAGGTGATGGGCGGGCCGAGCCATTGTTGCGGAATCTCGCAATTGCGGACGGGCGACACCGAAATGTTCGGCCGCATGGCCTCCAGCACCATGGACAAGTTGGCCCACTCGAAGTCAGGCCAGGTCATCTCCTGGTGCCCGACCTGTTACATCCAGTACACGGAGAGCGTACTGCCGACGGCGGAACGTCAACGCGGCTCGCGGCCGTTCGAGATAAGTCCGTTCATGCGATTCCTTGCCAGCCGGCTGGCCGAGCTGAAGCCGCACTTGCAGCATCGGGTGGAAATGCGCGTCGCACTGCACAAGCATCCGGGCGTGGCCGGCGTCGTGGAAGCCGCCACTGAAATTCTGAAGCTGATCCCCGGCGTGGAGCTGGTCGACCTGAAGCAACCGGCGGTGGGCCTGCAGAGCGTCAATGTCGGCGTCCTTCCGGCGTTCAAGCGCGAGTTGCAGCTCAGGGAGCTCGAGGCGGCGCACGACGCAGGCGTCGATGCGCTGGTGGCGGTCTACCATTCCGATCATCGCGAGCTTTGCGCGCATGAGCGAGATTGGCCATTCCGGATTACCAACATCCTTGAGGTGGTCGGCGAAAGCATGGGTCTGCATCGGCACGATCGCTACAAGGAGCTCAAGATCATGCAGGATGCCGACCAGATCATCGCGGACTGTGGCGACCTGATCGCAAGGCACTCACTCGATCCTGGCGATGCGCGTGAGGTGGTGATCAAGGTGCTGCTTGGTGACCAGCCGCTTCCCTTGAAGGGCGGCATGCCGCCGGAGCAGCGCGCGGCAGGCGTGGCTCCGTCATAACAGCTTGAGGCGCCTATTGGCCCGTGGCTGACTTCTGCTCTTAGCCCCGCGCTGTCCGCTTCCAAGAGCTGAGCGGAATAGCGTAATGGAGCTGCCGAGGGTAGCCTTTGACCCCAAGCCGAAGCCATCAAAAGGGGCGGGTGCATCTCGATCGATAGCCCTGATTGCGCTTCAGCGGCCCATTGGGCGGGCAACTAAGCGATCCAAACAACTCAAATCGACGAGTAGAATCGACAATGAGCTGTAGTCGCGAGCGCAGGCAGCGCGATCAGGCGGATTAATTGGCCCTCTCGTTGCGAGCCCAAACGTCAGCGATTCTGACGGTCCAACGCAGCAGGTCGCGATCGGATGCTGTGCTAGGATGATGCTGTGCTAAGATGCAGATACGCCTCGCCAGATCGGGGGATGATCCGTGCGATGTCCGAGTTGCAACGCTGACATTCCCGGGGGCAGCAAGTTCTGCCTGGAGTGCGGTGCGGCCCTCCTTGGAAGCTGTCCGTCATGCGGCAACACGAATCCGGCGAGCGCCAAATTTTGCTTGGAATGCGGTCACAAACTACTCGCAAGCGGCGCCGATGCGCCAGGCGGGCCAGCTCCGGATACTGCCGCCCGGCAGCCTTCGCAGATTGGATCGGCTGAACGCCGCCAACTCACAGTCATGTTCTGCGATCTTGTGGGTTCGACCGCGCTTTCGGCTCGGCTCGATCCCGAGGACATACGAGAGGTCATGAGTGCCTATCATCATCGCTGCGCGGAGGTGATCGGTAAGTGTGGCGGGTTTGTCGCCAAGTACATGGGCGATGGCGTGCTTGCCTACTTCGGGTATCCGCAAGCCCACGAGGACGACGCTGAACGCGCCGTACGTTGCGGCCTCGCGTTGGCCGAGGCGGTTTGCCGACTTCAGACCGACCATGGTGTCACCCTTCAGGCACGTATCGGCATCGCGACTGGCGTAGTGGTGGTTGGCGACCTGATTGGGGAAGGTGCAGCGCAGGAGCAAGGAGTGATAGGCGAGACTCCGAATTTAGCCGCCCGTCTTCAGACGATCGCGGGACCCGGTCAGGTGGTGATCGCGCCAAGCACACGACGGCTGACTGGCGGGCTCTTCGAATACCGTGATCTGGGACGAGTGATACTCAAGGGCTTGGCCGATCCGATCCAAGCATGGCATGTACTCGCCGCGAGCGCGGTGCAAAGCCGGTTCGAGGCGCAGCACGAGACCAGCCTTGCTCCGTTGGTGGGGCGTGAAGAGGAACTGGAGCTGCTTTTACGCCGCTGGACCCAGGCCTCGCAGGGTGAAGGCCGCGTGGTCCTACTTACAGGCGAGCCGGGCGTCGGCAAATCGCGATTGATAGCCGCACTGCAGGAGCGGCTCCAATCTCAGCCGTATGTACGAATACGCAACTTCTGCTCGCCACAACACAGCGACAGCGCCCTGTACCCAATCATCAATCAGCTCGAACGCGCCGCTCGGTTTGAACGTGTCGATGAGCCCGAGCAGAAGCTAACCAAGCTCCAAAATCTGCTTTCACCGGTACTCCCTGAACGGGCGGCGGACTTGGCGCTTCTGGCTGATCTCCTCTCGCTGCCGAGAACCGGGCAGCCCGGATTGCCCGAGATGGACCCACAGAAGCGAAAGGAGAAGACCTTCGACGCGCTCTTTGCGCAGCTCCGGCAGCTCGAGCAGCAGCAGCCGGTGCTGATGATCTATGAGGATGTCCAATGGATTGATCCGACCACGCTGGAGCTGCTCGCGCTCACTGTGGAACGAGCGCACCAGATGCGGCTGTTACTGGTCATCAGTGCCAGACCAGAGTTTGCGCCGCCCTGGCCGGGTTATGCTCATGTAACGACGGCCTCGCTCACGCGACTAAGCCGACGCGAGGGGACCATGCTGATCAAAGGGGTCGCTCAAGGAAGGTCCCTACCTGACGAGGTGAACAACCAGATCCTTCTTCGCACGGACGGCGTGCCACTCTTCATCGAGGAGCTGACTAAGGCAGTGCTTGAAGGCGGGCTACTGCGCAAACGGGAGCATGATTACGTGCTTGACGGTTCTTTGGCGCCGATGACGATCCCCACAACGCTCCATGCCTCGCTGATGGCACGGCTTGACCGACTGAATTCGGTGCGACAGGTGGCTCAGGTAGGTGCCGTGCTGGGCCGCCAATTCTCGCACGAACTGCTGCATGCAGTGGCAGAGATGCCGGAACGCCAATTGAACGATGCGCTGGAGCAACTTGTTCGCGCTGAGCTACTTTTCCGGCGCGGTGCGCCACCAAATGCGCAATACACCTTCAAACATGCGCTGGTGCAGGATGTTGCATATGCCAGTCTGCTTCGGGGCAACCGCCAAAAGCTGCATGCCCGGATCGCAAGAACCTACGAAACCCGTTTTCCCGAAGTCGTTCGCGTCCAACCCGAACTTGTGGCTCACCACTTCACAGAGGCCGGGCTCGGTAATGCCGCGATCGAGTATTGGCAACGGGCGGGTGATTTAGCGATGGCACGTTCGGGCCACACCGAGGCTATTCATCACTTCTCCGTTGCGCTGGACCTCTTGAGCAAACTTGGTGAAAAGCCCGATCGTGCAGCGAAAGAGCTGGAGTTATGCGTCAAGCTCGGACCGGTCCTTATGATGGTGAAGGGTACCGGGTCACCGGAGGTTGAAGCGATCTACAACCGCGCAGTGGCTCTCGAAGCGGGCGAAGACAGCTCAACGCGGTTCAAGGCGCTGTGGGGCCTCTACTATCATTCGATGACCTCCGGACGTTTGCGTGCGGCGGCCGCTCATGCCGACGAGCTTCTTGGGCTCGCGCAGCGCTTGGGCGCTGATGATCTCGTCCTTGAGGGCCATCACGCGAAGTGGGCGACCTCGCTTTGGTGCGGGAACTTGGCCGCTGCAGATGAGCATTCTCAAAAAGGCATCTCACGATACGATTGCACTCGGCATCATGCCCTTGCGTTCGCGTTCAGTGGTCATGATCCCGGAGCGTGCGCTCACGGCGTAAGGGCGATCAGTATGGCGCTGTCAGGCTTTCCTCAAAAGGCAATGAAATTCGGCGCCGAGGCGGTCACGTTGGCTCGGATCTTGTCTCATCCATACAGCCTTGCTAACGCAATGTGGCACTCTGCGATCGTACTTCAGGTCGGCCGTCAGAGGCAAAGCTGCCGTGATCTTTCCAGCGAGCTGCTCGAGGTATCGCAAGAGCACGATTTTCCGATGATGCGCGGCGCAGGAATGTTCTTCTTGGGTTGGGCGACCGCGGATGGCGGCGACCTCGAGCAGGGGATTGCTTTGATGGAGCAGGGCCTCGCGCTCTTTTCGGCCGTCCGTCAAGTAACCAGACCTTACATGCTGGCCGTTTTGGCAAACACTAATGCGGATCTTGGCAAGCCCGGGGAAGCCCTCGAATTGTTGAAGGATGCGTTCGCCTCGGCAGATGTGAGTGATGAGTGTTGGTGGCAGGCCGAACTTCACCGCCTCAGGGGTCGGCTGCTTGCGGCGGGCCGGCGACACGATGAGGCCGAAGCCTGTTTTCAATCGGCAATTGAGGTCAGCAGAGGGCAGAGAGCGAAGATACTTGAGCTTCGTGCTGCCACGAGTCTCGCGCGGCTGTGGTGCGACGGGGGCAAGAACGCCGAAGGCCATGATCTCCTCGCCCCGATCTATGGCTGGTTCACGGAGGGTTTCGATACTCCCGACTTGAAGGAGGCCAAAGGCCTACTCGACACGTTGGCGCGATGAGAGCTGCTCGAGGCTTGCGGCAAATCATTGACCGCCTCGCACAGGCTAGGCTGCCCGCCGTATTCGGCCCCAAAGAATGTGCTTCAGCGGGCGCTTTGATTGCCTTTGGACCCGACCAGAGGCACTTATATCGAAAGGCCGCAGATTACGTAGGCAAGTCAGCTGCTGGCTGTCAATCGGCCTGCAAATTTGGCTCTGACGCAATCTTGGTGCAGCTCCTTTCATTCTGCGCCGACTAACCGGGCTTGGAGCAGATCGATCTTCCCGCGGCCATACATTTGGCGCCTGACGAGCTTGAGGCGCGTAATCTGTCCTTCGGTTTGTCCGTTCGACCAGGGCGACGTGATTGCGGCTCGGACTGCCGCTTGGTCTCTCCCGACGCCGCTCGCGAACGAGGCGACGAGACTGGCGCGGGCACGCTCGATCCAAGGAGCGAGGCCCGGCTCGGTCTTACGCCGGATCATCAGGTGGAATTCGGCGATGATCTCGCGTGCCTCGACCAGAGTTGGCACGCCAGCTTCGATCGCCGCGACCGTGACGGTCTCCGCTTTGGTGAGCAGGTCCCGTCCGATTGTCATGAGGCGAGCGATCGTTCTGGCCGACGGAATCCTCTGAAGGTTTTGTGTGTCGGTCCTTTCCGCTCGTCGTCTGCGGGTTGCCCACTCGCTGATGACACGTAGCGAGCCTCGGAAGCCACGCCCTTTCAAACGGCGCCAAAGTTCAGCCCCGTTGCGGCAGCCAGACGCCCACTGCTCGTCCAGCCATGGCAAGTGCACATCCAACGAACTTTGCCGGGTTCGGAACACGTCGTGACGTTCGCCGCGGACCACCTGTCGCACCAGCTTCCTGCTGTGGCCGGTCTGACGCACGATCTGCTTGATAGGTATGCCATTCTTCGACAGAGCCAGGATGACCGCGTTGGTCTCCTCGCGGCGCAGATAGCCCTCATACTGGAGGCGCTCCGCGGCGGTGAGTAGCTTGGGATCGATCGTGGTCGCACCGATGACGGTGCGTATCTGGCGCATCGATTTGCGGACGGCATCGAGGAAGGCCCGACTGGCGTTCTCCATCAGATGCCAACGGTCGGCGACCTGTACTGCGTGCGGCAGGGCCTTGGCCGCGGCTTCGCCATATCCGCCGCCGCGGTCACGGGCGACGATTGCGATCGTGGGATGAGCAGCGAGCCAGGCTTGGGCCGTCGCCGGCTCACGATCCGGCAACAAAGTGACGACCCTGCGCCTTTCCAAGTTGCAGACGATGCTGGCGTATCGGTGATTGCGCCGCCAGGCCCAGTCATCAATGCCGATGACCCTGAGCGGGTCAGCTGGGGGACGGCTACGGTGCCGAACCACCCGAAGAAGGGTATCTTTGCTCACCGGCAGCATCAGCCGCTTTGCGAAGACTGCTGCCGGTCTACCCCCAAGCGCCAAGCCAAGGTGGTGAACGATGGACTCCAGCCTCGCGGTGCGGCGCGCCGAAGGCGCCAGTACGCCTTCGCCGAAGCGCTCAGTGAAGATCTGACGCCCGCACAGAACCGCGTCGCAGCGAAAACGGCGGGCGATTACCAGGAGCTGGACGATCCGACCCGAGAGCGGCAGATCGGTCACGCGGCGCCGGTAGCGGCTATGGACACGTCGCGAAACCGTTCCGCACGATGGACACAGGCCGACGCTGCCGGACGCCCGAACCACAACGATCGCCTTATTACCCTCGTAGTAAGCACTCTCTACAACAAATCCACGCGGCACCAAACTGGAGCGGTGGAGTGCCTGCTGCATGGCGCTGATTCTCCTCCAATCAAAGCGCCAGACATCCTCCAAACTGCATCAAAAGTGAGTCAGAGCCAATTTTGGACGCCGATCCCCCGGCTTAGGGGGTCAATATTGCAGGCCGAATGACACCCAGCCGGGGTCGTCGAACGGCGCGTCGGTGAGCGTAGCGAGCATCGGCTGTAAGCGCTTGGGCAGGGTCGACGTCCGGCTCATTCAAGGGCCAATTTTTCAGAGCGTGTTGCGTAATGCATGGACGTCCTTCGAGAATGAGGGAACGCTTAAAGCCATGGCATGTTCCGTCAGACGCCGCGGCAAATCCTAGAGTGCGCGACGCTAACTATCGAACGGGAAGGTCTGATCAGACCGATGGCCAGAAAACTGAAAACCTACCAGACTTCGCTGGGCTTCTTCGATCTGGCGATCGCTGCTCCTTCCATGAAAGCGGCTCTGGAAGCGTGGGGTGCAGACAGCAAGGGCCCGCTGGTGCGATGGTGTAAACTGCGAACGGGGTGAGCCCAGTTTGCCTGTGAGAGCTGACCTTTTCACGCCACGTGCCTACGGCCATCATAACGCGCGGCTATCGAGTTCATGGCGTGACGTCATTTCCCGTTCGCCGCGCAATCCCATACTGACGAGCGTGAGCGGCAACCTTTCGCCGCCACTCCGACGCCGAACAAGGGTCCACAATCAGGAGGCTACAAATGTCAGTGAAGCAGCCGGTTCTCACGCCGCCCCACGGCGGCGAGACGGTGACCTCGAGCGCGGGCTCAAGCGTCGAGATGAAAGTGGAGAGCAGCCAGACCGGAGGCGAATATGGCACTGTCCTGTGGACGGTGCGGGCCGGGGAGGAGCCGCCGCTGCACACCCACTCGCGCGAGGACGAGCTGCTCTACGTTGTGCAGGGGCAGCTAATTGCGCGGGTCGGCGATGCCCGCGTCGAGGTGGGGCCGGGCGCCTACGCGGCTCTTCCCCGCGGTGTGCCGCATACAATCGAGGTGGTCGGCGATCAGGCGACCCTGCTGCTCAGCTTCGTGCCGGGTGGGCTGGAGCGCTTCTTGGTCCCTCGGAAAGGCGAGCAGCTCGATCCGGCCGCTTTCGGCCTGACGTTCCCCTAGGGCGGGACCGCGGGACGCGGCGTCCGCTGACGTGCGCCCGCTCGGGCCCGGCTATAGGCCGCGAGCGACCGCGCCGGACGATTGATTTCACGCGCCGGCCGGGTGCGCCTAAACCGTCTCCCCGCTTCAGACCAACTAGCGCCCCCCGCGGCACGCCTGTCGTACGCCAGCGGCCGCGATTCGATGGCGACTGTTCGGTTATGGCCTCGTCTTCGGCCAGCTCCTCGATCTCGGCGGCGATCTTCGGTTTCTCCTCATCGGGAAGCTCAATTCGTCCAAGGCGAATCTCACAATAGATCGGGACGGTCGCACCGTCTTCGACCGCGCGGATATCGATCTATTCGCTGAAAACGGCGGGCGTGTTCACATCTTCCTTTCCGATCGGTGTTTCCGTAAACCGATAAACGACGTGTTAGGAAGGCCGTCGCAGAGATATTCGGCAAAACCACAGGATATTTCGCCCGTACTCTGCTCCAACCTTGCTTGGATACTGACTCCGATGTGCCTCATCGGCGATGACAACGACGTTCCGTCTATTAGAAGGACCGGGTAGGCGATCTCGCCGGCGGCGCGGGAGAATTTCTGAATAGTAGTGAAGATCACGCCGCCGAACGCGCGGATGCCGTGGCTTGATCGTTGATCGGCAAAGTGAATTGCACAGTGATGCCTGACCCAGCGTTCGGGGTGGCCCATATGCGTCCCCCGTGAGCTTCGACAATCGAACGGCAGATCGATAGCCCCATGCCCATGCCGCCGGGCTTGGTGGTGTAGAATGAGTCGAACAGGCGTTCAAAACTCTCCGGGTTCAGTCCCGGGCCAGAATCCTGCACAGAGACGAGCACTCTGTCCGATGCATCTTTCCCGGTGCCGATCAGCAACCCGCGCGACCCTTCGCTGACACCGCTCATCGCTTGGATGGCGTTGATGATCAAGTTAAGGATCACTTGCTGCAGTTGGACTCGATCTCCTTGAATGAGCGGCAAGCCCTCCGCGAGTTGCGTCTGCACCGAGACATTGTTTTTCATCACTTCGCCACGGGTCAGGGCAATGACCTCAACGAGCGCTTCGTTGACCTCCAAGGCATCCTTCCGCGGGGGCTCCTTCTTAACGAGGCTACGTATGCGGCCAATGATCTCGGCCGCACGGTTTCCGTTTTCGACGGTACGACCAAGCGCGTCCCGGGCCTTGTCCAGATCTGGCGGCTGGGCACCCAGCCAGCGCAAGGCCGCCCCGGCATTGTTCATTCCCGCCCCGAGCGGCTGCATGACTTCATGTGTAATGGAGGCCGCCAGCTCTCCCATGGCAGTGACCCGTTGGACATGGGCAAGATCCGCCTGCGTCTGACGCAGGGCCTCGTCGGCGCGCTTGCGCTTGTACGCGGAGGCGAACAGGGCGGCCAGATCGGCGAGCACGAAACCGGCGATCGCCACCGCCAGGGGGGTCCGATCGAGCGTCGTGACCTCCTGGGCGACCTCCGTCGTGGCAGGAGCGGTACAGATGGCCGCCCGCATCCCGGTGTAGTGCATGCCGGAAATGGCGAAGCCCAGGACGATGGCGGCGGCGAGCTTCTGCCCAGGGTTCTTGGTTCCGAACGCCAGCCACAGCGCCGCCGTCGCCGCGCCGATCGCGACGATCATGGAGAGCGCGACCCACAGGGGGTCGTAGCTCAATTCGACGGGCCCCCGCATGGCCGCCATGCCGGTGTAGTGCATGGCAAGGATGCCGAACCCCATGAAGACGCCGCTGAGGACGAGGCGGGGGCGGGATAGGCTGCCCGGGCGACTGATGAAGTAGAAGCTGCCGCTCGTGCCTAGGATCGCCAGCACGAGGGAAAGGACAGTCAAGCCGACATCGTAGGACACCGGCATCGGCAGCTCGAAGGCGAGCATGGCGACGAAGTGCATCGACCATATGCCGGCTCCCATGGTGAGCGCGGCCCCCGCCAGCCAGATGCGGTGCGTGAGTCCTTGGGCCAGCGCCACGCGCCCGCCGAGATCCAGGGCCGTGTAAGACGCGAAGCCAGCGACCAGGACGGACAGGGCAACGAGAGACGGATTGTATGTTGCGGTAATTACCATCGGCATCGTCCCCATTTGGGAGGAGAGAGAAACATTCCCCGATGCCAGCTTCAACGGTGCGCCGCGCAACGGCAATTGTCAGTACGATGGGGCAAGGACTCGGTTGCCTCAAGGGCGACGATAGTTCGGCAGCGAGGCTGTCTCAAGGACGCGCTATCTGGGCGGTCGGCGGCGGCACCGGTTCGGTGCGCCACCACCATCCGCCAGAACCCCGCGCATCCGTGGCCGGACGCGCGGCGTTTGCATGGCGATCGGCTATGCTCCTATCATGAACGCGCGCACCTCGTCTGTCGGTGGCCGTCGTTCATCGCTACCAGACGACGGCGGCCCTGGCCTTTGGCGGCATAGCTGTACGGCAGTGGACCCGCGCGATCACTGGTCGTCGTTGGGGATCCATTCCTCCGCGGTCGAATCCCAATGATGAGTATCGTCGAAGTGCCGCCAGGGCGGCCGCTTCACTTTTTCCGATGTGTGAGTTTGGGAGCAAGATGGTGCCTTGGGTTTGGTGGCCAGCACCGTGTTGTACGGGTTGCCAAACACAAACACCTTCGACGTGCGCCAAATAATTCGCTCCAGTTCCACGAATGTGCGCATCTTTAGCCGGTACTTCCACAAGAGCATGTGTTGAATGAAGTTCCAGGTTACTCCCCAAGCCAAGAACGGTAGTCGCCGATAGTGGATTGGACTAAAGCCAAGTCGGCGCATCTTGTAGACGAGAAGATTGGCTCCGACAAAATTGTAGCGCCAATTCTCGAAGAAGGCGGTGACACTCAGGTAATCCTTGGTACGGCGACAATGATCCAGCGATCCCGGCGAATGGATCAGCAACCGTCCTCCGGGCTTGAGCATCCGCCAGCATCTAGCTAGCCACGCGTCCAGGTCTTTGGTGTAGCCAATCGACTCGAGCGCATAGATGGCATCAAAGTGTTCATTCGGGAGATCGAGGCTGTCAAAATCGGTGACTATCACCTGTCCACGCCCGCCAAGTCTCGCAAATTTTCGCCGGCAGATCTCCGCCTGCACAGATGAATTGGTCACGCACACAATTTCGATATTGCTCCGCCTAGCGAGGTATTCCGCTGCCGCGCCGGAGCCGCATCCGAGATCCAAGAATCGCATCCCGTCTTTCGGCTTCAAAAGTGCACGTTCGGCCTCGTAAGGGTTCGAAAATGCCAATCGAGGAAACACACACGTGCTGTAGTTCGATTGCTCGTCGCGATACGTGCCGAACACGTCATCATATGTGCGCCTTTCGTCGTCATGCTTGAGAAAGTCGTTCGGTTTTGGTGTCCACTCAGTCAGTTGGCGTTGCTCGAACTTATTCAGCTGGTGGCCGATCTTGCGCGCGTCCTTCGGTCGGGTCACCAAAAGAAAAAGTACGTAATGAAAAAGGTTGTATACTACAAACAACGCAACGATGGCGGCCGCTACCAACTGGGGTATTAGAACAGTATTCAAGGTTGCTCCTGTGATAGCTGAAGAATTCTACGAAATCGCGTTGCTTTTTCAAATCACGGCAGTGCCGCGTATTTCCGGGTTGGGTCATCCGTGTCGCTGCGCCTATGCGATCACTGCCCTTGCGATTTTTGAAGCGATTGACGCGCTTTTTGGAGCAAAGCGGGATTCGCCACGAGTAGTGCCGGACGAGACCAAACTTGCCATCACAACTGCGCATCGCGCGGCTCTGACAGACTTTGGGGAGCAGTTCGGCATTGTAGTTTCCTCTGGTTACTTTCGATCAAGTGAAAAACGCGGGCGGTGAAGCTGGGGGGACTTCACCGCCCTTACGCCTTCCGACGGAGGGGGGTATTCCAACGGAAGGCAACCTAGGGGAATGAGCTTTGAGCGGTCCGTCGATCGTCCTTTTTTCGCCGTCGCACTTCATGAGCTGTGCGCTTTTCCAACGCATGCACCCTAGGCCGATCGCGATCAGCGGTTCAATTGAACGTAGGCAATCGCCGAGCATCCAAGGTGGTCATGGAAACGATACGAAGGTCTATGGCGCTCGCTCTTAAAGCAGACCACTTCCGCTTGTTGGATGGTCCGGCCGTGCTCCTGCCCTGCCAGCGATAAGTTGGCCAGGGGCGCCAAGACAAGGAGCACGCCATGTCCAAGACACCCAGTACCGAAAAAGTGCCGATCTGCGCGTCAGAACTGACTGGGAGGCGACTATGCACACGGTAGTCAATCAGGGCTGTGGGTGTATCTGGCCTGCTGCTGTTCGTCGTTGCCTTTGTTCGCTTCAATCGACAGCCAACGAACCGTACCGGAACGACATTTCTCCTCTTCTATACGGGGATGCTGTTCTACTCGATGAGGCCGAGCGTCCATTGGGAAAACTGCGCGGCAGAGTCTTGCAATTGACTGATTTGCGCGGCTGCGAAGGGACGAGAGCTTATCTGCAGACCTGCTCACAGTGGCAGCAGCTGGATCTTGCACGGTCGACCGCGTTCCGCCGGTGGGTGTCTAGAATCCCGCGAGGCCCTGGGGACTGTTGTAGGGGATCGGGTTTCGGCCTAGCCTGCACCCTTCGGCCCATAGCAGTAGCTCTCTACCGCGCTGCTGACGTCCTATTTGAGACAAAAGGTCATCAGGTCTTTGAGCCATTTGAGGCTGACAGGCTTCATATGAGACGGCTTGGCTTCTTCAGCGATAAGGTTTTTGCATAACAGAGTCAGTTGCCTGGCTGGCTGATAAGGAAGGCCGACATACGAAGTCAGTTGTGCCGTTTCGACTGTTAGCAAACCCCCGCGAACCCGCTAGACTTTGATGCCTCTAGCTCTTTGAGCGCCGAGCGCAAGTTCAACTTTCAAAGGTAGAAAAGTCGTTTGAAGCTGCGCACCCGGTCATGCGCTCAGGCTATCGAACGAATGTTTGGCCGCATCAACATGCGAAGCGTTCTCAGCTCGCCACTCGTAATAGTCGGCAAGGCCCTTAAGGTGATTCGCGATCGCTGAGTCTGTCATGGTTTGGGCTGCGCGGAGCCAAGTCCATGCTGTCTCTAAATATGCCTCGCCTCGTTGTGAGATCTGGACCATCACAAGACCCTCGCGCGGTTCTCTGGCAGCTGGTTGAAGGTGATCTGGAGCCAGCCCACCCAATTGCGGTCACTTTCCCTGCGAGCTCTGAAGCGATCGACGCACTTCTTGGAACAAAGAGGCGTTCGCCACGAGTAGTGCCGGACGAGACCAAAGTTGCCATCACAAACTGCGCATCGTGCGGCACTGCCGGATCTAGGACTTTCGGAGCAGTTGGGCATTGTAATCTCCTCTTGGCTTTATCGCAGCTGTTAATCGATCATCCTTTTTTCACGATCGCACTTCATGAGGCCGTGCGCTTTTCCAACGCATGCATGCTAGGGCGATTGAGATCAGCAACTCAATTGAACGTTTAGTCGTCCCGTCATCCAAATGGTGCCGTGGAACGATACGAAGGTTTTAGGGCTCCCCTCAATGCCGACCACTTGCGCAATTGGTCTTTGCGTGCGCAAGCGGACGAAACCTTGATCGACAATCGCTCCGGGCCGCGCGTTTCAACGAACGCATCGACCACATGGACCACGTTGTCCTCGCTTAGCCAATCCTCCAGGCAGTCCGGCAAGAGCGATACGGATGGGACGCTTCGCTGAAGGCGCGGACGGATCCCTGCCGGCTCACAATCAGGAAACGGAGAAGGGTCCACGTATCCCAACCCTTGGTGCTCATTGCAGCTTAGGCCATCAAATCTGAGTTCGGATTGTCGAAATGTGAGGCACCCAATTTGCAATATGGCGAGACTCGAATAAGGCGCCGTCACCTCATCTACCGTTCACGACGGCGTAGCCGAGGAATTATCGAACGTATTCCAGAAGGGAATTGGCAGTTTGCCGCGGCTCGTCACAGCATGGACGGGAGTTTCCGAAGTCAATGACCCAATTCGAGTCTGCGAAATACGATTGTCGCAGATTTCTATGATTGGGTCTTTGCAGAACAAAAAGGAGCACGGCGAATGCCGACCTACAGGAAAAATCCCGAAGCGGTCTCGAAGTTGACTTCCGAGCAGTACCGCGTCACGCAGACTGACGGGACCGAGCGTCCCTTCGCCAATGAATATTGGGACAACAAGGAGCCTGGTCTCTACGTCGACGTAGTTTCCGGCGAGCCGCTCTTTGCGTCCTTCGACAAGTTCGACAGCGGAACGGGATGGCCGAGTTTCACGCGGCCCCTAGAGGCCGCAAATGTCGCCGAGAACGTTGACAGCTCGCATGGCATGACGCGGACCGAGGTTCGCTCCAAGCACGGCGACAGCCATCTTGGCCACATCTTCCCAGATGGGCCGCGCGACAAGGGCGGGTTGAGGTACTGTATAAATTCGGCCTCGTTGAGGTTTATCCACCGCGACCAACTAGAAAGCGAGGGATACGGCAAGTACTCAACGCTGTTCTCAAAGCAGGAGGCCTGACGATGGCAGCGACTACAGAGCGCGCGGTCCTGGCAGGAGGTTGCTTCTGGGGAATGCAGCAGCTGCTCAGGCGCCTGCCCGGTGTCGTCTCGACGCGGGTCGGCTACTCGGGCGGCGACGTCAAGAACGCTACGTATCGCGACCACGGAACGCACGCCGAAGCGCTCGAGATCGTATTCGACCCGAGTCAGACGAGCTTCCGAGAGTTGCTCGAGTTCTTCTTCCAGATCCACGACCCGACGACGCTCAACCGGCAGGGAAACGACCGAGGCACAAGCTACAGGTCGGCGATTTTCTACACTACCGAGGAGCAGCGCTGCGTCGCCGAGGATACCATCGCCGACGTCGAGGCGTCAGGGCTGTGGCCGGGCAAGGTTGTGACCGAGATTTCACCCGCCGGCGATTTCTGGGAGGCCGAGCCCGAGCACCAGGACTACCTGGAACGGCATCCGAACGGCTACACCTGCCATTTCGTCCGGCCCCAGTGGAAGTTGTCGGTCAGAACTCGGGCCTAAGGAGATTAACTATATGACCCGTCCGCGATCGTCGAAGCTCTTCCTTATACCTCTCGTGCTGCTTCTGTTCGGGACTCTCGGAATAGAAGCACGCGCTTCTGAGCTTGTAGGTCATGTCTACGTGCAAACCAATGAAACCCAGAACCGCATCATGCACTTCGGTCGCAACGCGGATGGGCAACTAAAGCTACTCGAGAGTATCCCTACCGGGGGCGCTGGGTCTGGCGTCTTCAAGCCGATCAGCGGCCAAAAGAGTGCGCCCAACGCATTCGAGGGCGCTGGCAGCGTGATCCTGGCCGAATCCAACACTCTGCTGTTCACGACGAACGGCGGCGACAACAGCGTGACGAGCTTCCGGGTGAGTCCAGACGGGAAGCTGACACTGATCGATCGACAACCGACTGGCGAGCCCGTAATAGGGCGCAGCGGAACGGCGAAGTCGCTCGCCTACCGCTCCCAAAGTCGAACTCTATACGTGCTCCATGCCTTCGGCCCCAACCACCTCCGGTCATACACGGTTGCCGAGGACGGCAAGCTGAAGCTGCGCCCGGAGCGGGCTTCGGTAAATACCGCGACAAAGACCGATCGGGTGTCGACACAAGCTGTCCTGTCGCCCGACGGCCGGTTCCTGCTGGTCGATATTCTTTTCGACGCTCGTCCAGCCGTCAATCCGGACGGGTCGCCAAATCTGGTCGTGGCGAACGCCCCCGATCCAGACGGGCTCGTGATATTCCCGGTGCGCGACGACGGCGCACTCGGCGAGGCCTCCTTCGCCAATGCCGGCGGCGCGGGACCATTCTACATCGCCTTCCTCAACCGGAGCCGCGATACTTTCCTGAACGGTTTCGCGGTAGGAGACGGCGTGCTAGTGAGCCGCATTAATGGCGAGGGTCGGGTGACCGACGGTCCTTTGGCCCCGATCGATACCGCGCTCGGGAAGCCATCTGAGCTCTGCTGGCTGCAGGTGACATCTGACAACTCGCTGGTGCTCGCGACCAACTTCGGATACGGAACGGTCTCGACCTACCGGCTTGTAGACGGCCGATTGAGCCTTCTCCAGGACCCGGCCAACAAAGCGATACCGGGGGACGGTACCTTCCGCGCTGTGAACGGGCTCGTCAGCAGCGGACCCAGCGACAGCTGGTTGACTCCCGACGACCAGTACTTCTACCAGATCTTTGGAAATGCCCAGGTGCTTGTCAGCTACCGCCTCGACAAGACGAGCGGCAGACTGACGGAGATTGGTCGAAACCCGATTCCCTACAACAGCACCCAGGGCCTCGCGGGATTCTAGACATCTACCGACGGAGCGCGGTCGACCAGGCAAGATCCAGCTAATCCACTGTGATGCGTCTGGCAGACGCGCTCTCGGCCCTTTGCAGCCTTGCCGCGCAAATCAGTCAATCGCAAGATACAGTGGCGCAGTTTTCCCTCTCGCACGGTTGGACGCTCGACCTCGTCGAGCTTAGCGATCTCCTCGTCGGTTTGGCCGCAAATGGAGTCAGTTGGCGTCGTCAAAATGGCTAATTGCTTGCTGCTACCGCCGCAGTAGCGCTTTGGTTTACGCAACAGGAAGAATGCGGAAAACAAGAATCGACGTCGTTGACGACATGGTAGCCTGCGGTGCCCACTTTTGCTTCTTCTACGAAACCAGAGAAGATCTCCTCGTTGGTCCGGAGAATTATTCCCTGGAGCTCGACAGGGCGATATGGACTCCTTCAAGCAAATCAGCCTCGGCAAATGGCTTTACCAGGTACCTAACAATTCCGGCGTTCCGAGCACGCGAGCGATCGTCCTCCCTCGGGTCAGCCGTTATGAGGACTGTCGGAATCTTTTTACCGAGCTTTGACAGCTCGAAATGTACGTCGAATCCGCTCATTTCGGGCATCTGCAGTGATGCCGCGGCATAATCGCTCCGCCCCTCGACGACTATCTACGTCGGGCCACTTCGGCTTGCGCTAGAGCTCCTTAGGTCCGCTTCAGATCCTCGACCAGCATCGCCGCGGCATGGCGCGCGAGTGCCTGGGTTGGGGCGTTGGTATTGCCGCTAGTGATGTTGGGCATGATCGAGGCGTCGATTACCCGGAGGCCGTCGACCCCGCGGACCCTGAGCCTCGCGTCAACCACTGCTCGCGCATCCTGCCCCATCCGGCACGTGCCAACCGGGTGAAACATCGTCGTCACTGCACCCTTCACCCATTCGCCGATCTCTGCATCGGATTGGATGTGCGGGCCGGGATCGATCTCCTCCTCGATCACCGGCGCCAACGACTCCTGCGCCATAACCTCGCGGATCGCGCGTACCGATTCCACTGCGGCCCTCAGGTCTTCCTCCTCGCCCATGAAGTTCGGATTGATGAGGGGCATCGACGTCGGGTGGCTATCGGCCAACCGCACCCAGCCACGGCTCTTGGGCTGAAGCACCACGAGTTCGAAAGTGATGCCGGAACGGTCTCCCGTCGGGCTGACGCCGCCAGTTGCGACGATGGGCACGTGGTAGCATTGGATCGTAGGTTCGGCAGTAAAGTCCGACGGATTCCAGTGGGAAACCGTCTCGATGCCATTGCCCGCCGCCGGGCCATCCTTGGTGACGAAATAGCGCAGGCCCGCCTTCACGCTGCCGAGGCCATGTGCGGCCGCTTGGTAACCCAGATCGCCCTTTACATAGGCGCGGACCGGCACGATCGCATGGTCCTGGAGATTTTCGCCCACCTCCGGAGAATCGACGATAATGGCGACGCCGTGCTGGCGAAGCTGCTCCGGTGGCCCGATGCCCGAGTGCATGAGGATCTTCGGGCTATGGACCGAACCGGCCGACAGCACAACCTCGCCGGCCATGATCATCTCGTCATCCATGAGCTTGACGCCGACGACCCGATTGTTCTCGACGAGGACGCGAACAACGGTCTTGCCGGTCAGAAGAGTGACGCGGCCCGAAGCGAGGTGCCGACGGAGATAAGCGTCGACTGCGCTGCACCGCCGCTGGTGTCCGACCGTTGATTGCACCGGAGAGACGCCGATCTGGCTCTCGCCGTTGTAGTCGGGGTTATAGGGAAGCCCATATTCCTGGAAGGCTTTGAGGCAGTATTGGTTCAGCTCGTTGATGCCCTTGGGCTGCTGGATCGACAGACCACCATTGATGCCGTGATATTCGTCGTGGAACGTGTCGTTGCGTTCCTGCGCCATGAAGACGGGAAGCAGGTCTTCGTACGACCATTTGCCGGTATCGCCGACCGCGGCCTGCCAGGCGGCGAAGTCGCGCTTCTGGCCTCGGACATAGGCCATCGCGTTGATCGAGGAACCACCGCCGAGCACCTTGCCTGAGCGATATGCTCGCTTGGTGCCGTGCTGGGGCACTGTCTCGTATTTCCAGACATGCCGATCTTGGGCCAATATTTTGGCAAAGCCGGCAGGAATATGGATGAAAGGATCGCGGTCCGTGTCGCCTGCTTCGATCAGCGCGATCGAAACATCGGTGCGTTCGGCAAGATAACTCGCGACCACACATCCGGCCGCCCCTGCACCAACAACGACGATATCGAAGGCTTCTTGAGACATCAGCGTCTTCTCTCTCTCTGCGCCAATCTGTATCGTTCAACGCCTCTAGCCGGCGGCGCGCCATCGTAGTGCCTGATCCTGAGATTGATCGGACCATGCTTTTCGAGAGTGACCTTGCAACGCCGGAGAGGGAAATCACCTCTGGCAATGGAGTCGATCGACGATCGTTATTGCCGCTCGCCGGCCGGCGTGATGCCGTACCGAGAAAGACCGTGAGTCGTATGGCACGCGAAGCCGACGCTTCTACTTCTGCAGAGATTTCTGAGCCGCCTTCAGTCGCTGAATCAACAATGAATGCCATCGCGACTTGCAGGAGTGGTGTTACGAAACACGCGCAATCAGCCCCGGGAATTGTGCGTACATGGCGCACGAGAACGGCAAGAATCGCGCGGGGCACTGCGAGCATTCAGGCCCCGTGTGAATAACTCAAATTGGCGATGTAGTTTGCCTTGGTAGGGCCAAGCCGGCCCTTCTGAATGCTTGCGACTGTCAGAGGCGGCATACGGGGCGGTGTCATTTGCCACCCGCGATCTTTTCCAGCAGCGATTAAGCGGTCGCACCGGCCGATTCGGATATGCCTGGTAGAGGACGGCCCAACGAGCGCCTGGAAAGGAGTATCCGTGGAGGGTAGCCGGAAGGGCCCTTGGCGGCGCGCACGATCCTGATGGCGCGTCTCTCTTTTTGAGAGGTAACTTTCGAAGTTGATCTTGTTTGCACATGTGACCGTCCTCCACTTGCCCTGCGGATCGGCCGCGCTGATGCCATTCTACGTGCACGGAAATAGCATACGCACGGTCGTTCCCTTGTTTTCCGCGCTCTGGATATCAATCGTTCCATTGCAGCGTTCGACGAGGCGTTTGACTTGCGTGAGACCCAACCCTGTACCTGTGCCGATTTCCTTCGTCGTGAAGTAGGGCTCGAAGGCTCGTTCGAGCACGTCCGGGCTCATGCCGCTCCCATCGTCGGAAACCGATATCTCGACCCAGGGAGCGTCTATCTGCACGCAGACGTTCCGCGCGCTAATACTGATCGTCCCACCTTCCGGCATCGCGTCGCTTGCATTCTTGCAGAGATTGAGGAGTGCAAGATGGAGCTCCTCCGGATCAGCTTGGAACTGCCCGAGACCCGGGTCGATGTGCGTGTCGACAACAACGTCAGCGCGTAGCGTCTGGTCGACCAGATCGCCGATGTCCACGATATGGTCATGGGAGACGGGCCGAGCTGTGCTGCAATACGGACGATCGCTGTCCAGCAGTTTGCGGCTGAGCGACGCGCCGCGCTGGATTGCGCGGCGGAGCCTTTCAACGATCACAGCGCGATCTTGCGCGTCAGTCTTTACATCAAGTAGCCGCAGGCCTCCATCGATAACTGCCAAGAGATTTGCGATGTCATGGACGAAGATCTTCGTGGTGTCTCGATCGATGTCCGCGGACCCGCAGACCGGAATATCGATGGAAATGATTTTGCACAGGACGCCCGAGGTCTCTCCATCTGCTCCTTGCAAAGGGATCTCCGCCCGCCCATTACGGACATTTTTAGATGTCGCCTCTGTCACGGCGGAGAGATCTATCGCGAACGCTCCGTCTCCGATAGGAACAGGGGCCGCATCTGGTAGCGAAAGAATAGCCCCCAATGCTGACTTCAACGTTTCTCGCAAGCTCACGACCGACATTCGCGCCTCCCTCAAGTTCTCGTCACAGCGCCGACATGCGACACCCGACGAGAACGACTTTGGACCGATTTGGAGACATCGGTCGCCATAAGTTCTATATCCCTACGTTATCGCGGCCCCTCGCGAGGCGCGGAGCCGACTTCGACACTAGAAGGGATCCTTGCAGTCACATCGACCTTAAAGGAACAGCCGCGCCCGATTAGACGCCGGACGAGCGCGGTATCCTCGAAACACAATAGCGATAGGTTAAGGCGCACGCGAGCGCGGCGATAATGGCGGTGAAGATGCTCGCCTCGGTGAAATCAGATGCGTATGAGGTAAGCCCGGTGATCTTCAACGTTGATCTCAGTTGCTTGTGATGGTCATCAACAGGCCCGCGAGCTCTTCGGACGTGACTCTCTTGGGCATCTATGGCTGTCGGAGATGACCTAGGAGCGCTATCCTCTAACCTGACGTCCTGTGGCGGCGCCCACCGGGATATTGAGATGCGGGGTGATGGAAAATTGCGTTCCGTCCGCGTTTCAGGCGCGGCACTACATCCATTCCCATTGGGAATTGACTCTATGCCTACCAATGTCTCTCAACAAAATGATAGAGGGGACGAGCGCGTCGGATCGACCGGAAGCCGAAGCTTGGGAACCATGAGCGGTGAACGAGACCGAAGGGCAACCGCTTGCTCTGAAGACGAAATAGCTATGTTGGGCGACGCTATCGTCCATGTCGTCGACGACGACGAGCTCATGAGGCATGCGATCGACGATCTTCTGCGATCAGTCGGTTACACCGTGAAGCTCTACGGTCGTGCGGAGGATTTTCTTGCTGCCGATCTAGCTGATGTGCCTGGCTGCGTGATCATCGACGTCAGGATGCCGGGGCCCAGCGGGCTCGAACTGCAGGCGTCGCTCGCCCGGCGTAATAACCGTTTGCCAGTTATCCTGATGAGCGGCTATGGCGATATCCGCATGTCAGTTCAGGCGATGAAGGCAGGCGCTGTTGACTTCATCGAAAAGCCTTTTCGGGACCAGGAGATGTTGGAGGCAGTTGCCAACGCGATCCGAACTTGGAAGCCGCCATCGCCGGCGCCGGACCGGCTGTCGGAATTGCGCAAACGATACGAAAGCCTGACCGCACGTGAACGCGAGGTCATGGCGCTAGTGTGTGCAGGCCAAATGAACAAGCAAATCGCGGGCGCATTAGAGATCCAGGAGACGACCGTGAAATTTCATCGGAGCGCGGTCATGACGAAGATGATGGCCAGCAGCCTCGCGGAATTGACCCGGATGGCGGCACTTCTGGAAGGCGAGGAGTAGGTGCTCATCGAAACCTGTCCAAAAGGACAGGACTAACCTCAGCCGTGGGAGAGTAGGCGAGCGCGTCGAATAGGCGCAGTTTCGCTTCATGAACAAGAAAGCTCTCATCTGCGTCGTCGATGACGATGCCCTCCTCCGGGAGTCGTTGAATTACCTGCTGCGTGCTGCTGGCCACGAAGTAGCCTGCTTCGGGAGCGCGGAGTCCTTCCTCGATTCCGAGGAGAGCGGGCGCTGTGACTGCGTGGTCGCGGACATCGATATGCCGGGGCTGTCCGGTATCGATCTGGTCGAGCGCGTCGTCGAGATGTCGGATCCACCTAAAGTCATTCTCATTACCGGGCGCCCTGAAGAGTCGTGGCGCGAACGCGCGATGTACTCCGGAGCGGTCGGGTTTTTCAGAAAGCCAGTCGAGGCGCAATCGCTGCTCGACATCGTTCAACGCAGTGTTGCGGCATGACGGACGTCCAGCCGGATCTCGTTGGCGAACGAAGTCCCCTGACGAGAGCCCGCTTGACGGGCTAGCTGACGAAATAAGGAGCCGCCATGGAATTCCACCAAATTCGGTATTTCGTAGCCCTTGCCAAGTGCATGAACTTTACTCGGGCGGCCGAACAGTGCAACGTCTCCCAACCTGCGCTGACCAAGTCAATTCAGAAGCTGGAGTACGAACTTGGTGGGGCACTGGTTTTCCGTGAAAGGCACCTCAGCCAGTTAACAGACCTTGGAAAGCTAATGCTGCCCACGCTGGAGCGGACGCTGCTCGCCGTCGAGGAGGCTCGCGCCAATGCTAAGAAATTCAAGCGGAAGAAGGTCGCCACACTCCGGGTGGCCCTGACACCGATGATCTCGGCGTCGATCCTGGCGCAACCGATCGCCGCGCTCACGACCCAGCTACCGGGCCTCCAAGTCGATCTGGTCGATGCTGAATCCTCTAACGTCTTCGAAGGCTTACTGAACGGCGACGTCAGCGCCGCTCTGGGTAGCAGCTGCATTGGGCCAACGCCCGAACGCATCGAGCGTTTCAGCTTATTCCGCGAGAGAGTCTTTGTCGCATGCGCCGAGGGGAGCCGGATGGCAGAGGAGGCCACCGTTAGCCTGAAGGATCTGCGGTCCGCAAAATGGCTTGAAGCGATTGACTGCGAGATCTACCGTGCGTTCCGCGAGCAGCTGTGCGAGGGGCAGGTCGCACAGCCCGGGCACCGCGCGCAAGGGCTGCAGCACCTGCAGCACCTAGTTAGCGCAAACCTTGGCGTTATGCTAACCCCGGAGCACGCGCCAGCACTGCCGGATGCTGTCGTCCGTCCTATCGCGGACTTCGACTTCAAACACACTGTTGAGCTCTTTGTTGTCGGGGGACGTCAATATTCGCCTGCGCTCGAGGCTCTTATAAAGATTTGCAGGCGATTCGATTGGCAGACGCTGCTGACAAAGGCGCAGGCGCCGATCGCGCCAAAGACAGGTCCGTTCACCGCGATGCCCCGACGTCAACGTGACCCGGAAGTCGTCCGCATCACAGCTTAGGGTAGAGCAGCGCACGACCTCTAGCGCTATAGCCTCGTCGCTATCGTTTCGATACGACCGTTCGTCACGCGGCCGCTTCCCGACTTCCCTCCAATGGCGGAGTACGAACGCCCGCTCACATGTTCGGATTGCGGCGTAATTGTCCCAGCGAGTAGCTCGGGGAGTCCCGGCTTTCAAAAGTCGGAGAAAGCCGCTGCTTGCGTAGCTGGTCATGGCGACGGCTGTGGATGGTGCGGAAACGGCCTCAAAATTTGACGGAAAGAGTGGGTTCGCAATCTACTAGATCGACCCAGATGATATTAGGCGGAATCTCAGATGATTCCCCGCCAATCATCGATTTTGTTGCGATGGAGTGTCAGCACGGGAACGCCGACTTCTTGCAACTGGATCGGTTTATAAAATAACGCATGAGGTCCGGGTGGTCAGCCAACAACCGGCCGAGTTATGCGAAACATACTGTCATCGATTCCATAACCAATGGGAAGTTGCAGTCCCCGGATGTCGATGGGAAATCGTTCCGGCTTACCTTGACGGATGTGTTGGCAAACTCACGCGATCCGAAGACTGGGTGGACGCGCAGTGAACACTGGTCGTCGTTTGAGTGATTGATTGTCCGGGTTTAGGCGCACCAGCTGGTCCCTTCGGCGGTGGGCGTTGCCTGTCAACCGATGTGCGGAGTAACGAGTCGATCAAGCGATACATAGAGAAACTACTCCATCAGCTAAGAGCCCGCGCATGCCCGCCAATCCCTTCATTGATCTCAGGTGTTTCCTGACCGGAAACACAAACGACTATATGCATCAGGGGGGCTGGCGCTACGTGATCCTGGCGCTGTTCTGGGTGCTCACGATTGCCGCCATCGGGATGGCCGAGCGAAATTGGCAGAAGGATCCGACGCAACGCACCGGCCGTCATCTGGGTGTCTGGGTCTTCAGGGTCTCATCGGCTGCATGTGGTTTCAGGGCATGTTGTGGAAGCTGCCGCTGCCGGCGTCCGATGGACTGCAATACTGGATTGAGCAGGAATCAACCAATGTGGCATTCGAGTTTCATCGTACGTTCCTGAAGGATGTCGTGCGGCCTCACATGACGATCTTTGGGCCCATTGTTTTCTGGCCGAGCTGGTGTTTGCGGGATCGATCCTCGGACTTGCGGTGCGCTTTGCCGGCGTCCTGGCCGTCTCCTACAGGGTGCAGCTCTGGCTTGGCCTCTACGGCAACGCCTCCGAATGGCCTCGGACCTATAATGAGTTAATCTCTTGAATGAACGAGATCGACAGTGAGAAACAACGGAATAGATGTCCTATGGAGAGACGGCGAACGCATATTCTGTCGAGAATGGCGGACAAACAGTAATGGCGAGCAAACGAGGGTTTTCACCGTCAGCAACTTGGCTGCGATCCCATCCGCTGACAGCCTGGCCCGTCTCTCTCATGAATATGAATTAAAAGATCGGCTTCACGGCGCATGGGCGCTTTGCCCTCTCTCGCTCGTCAATCGAAGTGGGCGCGTTGCATTGCTCCTCGAGGACAATGACGAGGAACCTCTCGAGGCTCTGCTCGGGACACCATTTGAGCTTGGCCGCTTCTTGCGGCTCGCCATCAAGTTGACTGAGGCGCTCGCTTGTGTTCATCAACAGGGGCTCGTCCATAGAGACCTGAAGCCCGTGCATATTTTCATTGGGCTCGGCGAGGAGCATGTCCGGCTGACCGGATTCGGAATCGCGACACAGCTACCGCGCATGCGGCGTATGTCCGAACTGCCCGAATATGTCGCGGGCACTCTTGCCTACATGGCGCCGGAACAAACTGGCCGCATGAATCGTTCCGTTGATGCGCGCAGCGACTTGTACTCGCTCGGTGTGATCCTCTATCGCATGCTAACGGGCACGCTCCCATTTACCGCGTCAGAACCTGGCGAGTGGATTCATTGCCATATAGCGCGAACGCCAGCACCTCCAGAACAGGGACTAGCTGACATTCCGGCCCAAGTTTCGAATGTCATCATGAAGCTGCTCGCGAAACCCGCGGAGCATCGATACCAGACGGCAGTCGGTCTCGAACATGACCTGCGGCGCTGTCTTGTGGAATTTGAAACGAATTACCAGGTTGTTCCGTTTCCGCTAGCAGAGCTAGATTTATCAGACCGTCTGCTCATCCCTGAGAAGTTATATGGCAGAGAGGAGCAAATCGGAACGCTTACGACGGCTTTTGATCGCGTCGTCCGGAGCGGCACTCCCGAGCTGGTATTGGTATCCGGGGGCTCCGGTATCGGCAAGTCTGCGATTGTTGGAGAACTACGTAAGGTCCTGATGTCAACGCACGCGCTATTTGCATCAGGAAAGTTCGACGAGCGGAGGCGAGACATTCCGTACTCGACATTGGCACAGGCCTTCCAGGGGCTTGTACGCCAATTGCTCGGGAAAACCGAGAACGAGTTACGAGGATGGCGCAACGCTTTTCTGGAATCAATCGGACCAAACGGCAGGCTCATTACCGATCTCGTGCCTGAACTCGAGCACATTATCGGTGAGCAACCGGTAGTACCAGAACTCCCTCCTCAACAGGAAAAAGGTCGCTTTCAGCTTGTATTTCGTCGGTTCGTCGCGGTGTTTGCTAGACCGGAACATCCGCTAGTGCTTTTTCTCGACGATCTGCAATGGCTCGATGCTGCAACGCTGGACCTCATTGAGGATATGACAACGCGGCTAGACCCGCGTCATATGCTTTTAATCGGTGCCTTCCGCGAAAATGAGGTCGACGCGCTTCATCCGCTTTCACGGACGCTGAAATCAATGAGCGATGCAGGAACCGCAGTCACTGAGATTCGTGTCGATGCCCTTGAGCACCATCATCTAGCGCAGTTAATAGCGGATGCGCTGCACTGCGGTCTCGAACGCGCCGCATCGCTTGCGCGCCTAGTGCATACGAAGACCAATGGTAATCCATTCTTCGTGGGTCAGTTCTTGAATGCTCTGGTCGATCGCAACGCTATTGTTCCCGATCGCGCTTCGGGATGTTGGCATTGGGATGTCGAAAAGATTCAGGCGTCGCGGCACACGGAGAACGTCATTGAACTGCTGGCCGATAAAATCAAGCGTCTTCCGGACTCGTGCAAGGAGGCGCTACAGGAGCTTGCATGTCTGGGCAACACGGGAGATGTTCTGGTCATTTCCAGAATTCGACAGTCAACTGAAAAAGATGTGGATGCGGATCTATGGGAAGCATGCCAGTTGGAACTTATAGAACGCTTGCCGGATAAGTACCAGTTCGTCCACGATCGGATACAGGAGGCCGCGTACTCGCTCATACCCGAGCAAACACGCGCACAGAAGCACCTGCAAATAGGAAGACTTCTCGTTGCACATACTCCCGCGGCGCATCTCGAGAAAGCGATCTTCGACATAGTCGGGCAACTCAATCGGGCCAGTCATATCGTGACGGGCGAGGAACGCGAGCGACTGGCTAACCTTAATCTGATCGCCGCCCGGCGTGCCAAAGCATCGTCAGCTCACACTTCTGCACTTAAATACCTCATCGTGGGGGCCGCTCTATTGGAGGAGAATAGTCAGCTTCGTCTACGCGATTTGATATACGCACTCGAATTCGAGCGTGCAGAATGCGAATTTCTGACGGGTGAACTACTGGCCGCGGACGCGCGCCTCGAGAGGTTGAACATCCTTGCCGTCGGTACAAAAGAGCGCGCCGCCGTCACCTGCCTGAGGATGGATATTTGCACCGCAAATGGCCAGAGCGATTGTGCGATTGCTATCGCGCTGGACTTCCTGGCGCACGAAGGCATTCACTGGTCTGCCCATCCTGCAGACGAGGAGGTGCGCCGGGAGTACGACCAGATCCTGCATATTCTGAACGGCCGGCCTATTGATGAGATCCTCAGAGCCCCATCCATGGAGGATCCAACATCGCTGGCTGTCATGGAAGTATTAATCAAGGCGCAGACGCCTGCCATGTTCACGGACCTGAACCTCGCGTCACTAGCAGTCTGCAGGGCAATAAGCATCAGTCTCGCGCATGGCAATAGCGATACGTCGTGTTTTGCCTATGTAATGTTCGCGCGCGTTGCCGGTCCACGTTACGGCCATTACGACGCGGGCTTCCGGCTTGGTCAATTGGGATTCGACCTCATCGAACGGCAGGAAAACAGGCGATTCCGTGCGTCGACGATTTTGGTGTTTGTGTTCACCGGCCTCCGCTGGATCGAGCACGTTCGGTCGAGTAATGCCTTGATCCACCGCGGTTTCACGGATGCAAACAATATTGGAGACCTGCTGTATGCCTCGTACGCTCGGAACAACCTGAATTCGCATCTTCTCTTTGCCGGCGACCCATTGGACCATGCCGAGCGCGAAGCCGAGTGGGGACTCCATTTCGTGCGAAACGCCCGCTTTGGGCTGGTTGAACACATCATCGCGACTCAACTTGCATTGATCAAGGCGTTACGCAGGTCAGGTAAACAACCTGCTTCCCTCGGCTATGAGCACATGGACGAGCACCAGGTCGAGCAATACCTTTCGAACAGCCCTGCCTTGGCTATCGCTCAGTGCTGGTACTGGATTCGCAAATTGCAGCTGCGTTATCTGATCGGGGATTATACGGCCGCGATCAATGCGCTATCAAAAGCACGCACGCTGCTATGGACATCCCCGCTTTTTCTCGAGGAAGCGGACTTTCATTTTTATGCGGCGCTTGCGCTCTGCGCGTCCCTGACCGGTAAGCCGATCGAAGAACGGCAGCAGCTGTGCGAAACAATTGCTGCTCATCATCATCAGCTCGAGATCTGGGCCCGGAATGGACCGGAAAACTTCGAGGATCGGGCCGCGCTCGTCGGTGCGGAGATAGCGCGCCTCGAGGGACGAGACCTCGACGCGGAACGCCTTTTCGAAAAAGCGATTCGCGCCGCGCAGTTGAACGGCTTTCCGCACAACGAGGGCCTTGCCAGCGAACTCGCTGCGCGCTTTTACACTGACCGCGGCGTGGAGATTGTCTCACACGCCTATCTGCGCAACGCCCGCTGCTGCTACCTTCGTTGGGGTGCCAACATCAAGGTCCGGCAGCTCGAGGAGTCGCATCCGCATCTAGTTGCACACGAAACCATCACCTCACTCGACACTACTTTCGGCGCGACTGTCGAAAGTCTGGATCTCGGCACTGTGCTTAAGATGTCAAAAGCGCTGTCAGTCGAAATGGACTTCGAGAAATTGATCGACACGATCATGCGAATGGCGATGGAGCATACCGGTGCTGCACGTGGTCTGCTGATGCTTTGGCGAAAGACGGGTTTAAATGTCCAGGCCGAAGCCGTCACCTCGAGCGACTCGATCACGGTGAGGCTCTGTGATGAGCCCATAAACGATACGACCTTGCCCGAATCGGTTCTCAACTACGTTGCGCGCACAAGGCGCAATGTTTTACTCGACGATGCTGTGTCGGACGTTTCGTTTTCCGCCGACCCTTATATTAACGCGCACCAAGCACTCTCGGTGTTGTGCCTTCCGCTGGTCAACCAAGCCAATCTGATCGGAGCCATATACCTCGAAAATCACCTGGGCCCGGGAATCTTCGCATTTAGCCGGATTCCCGTGCTCAAGCTGCTTGCATCGCAGGCGGCGATCACGCTGGAGAACGCCCGGCTGTACCGCGATTTGTTCGAACGCGAAAGCAGGATCCGGCGTCTCGTGGACGCCAATATCATCGGAATTTTCATTTACGGAAGCCAAGGCACCATCACTGAAGCCAATGACGCATTTCTTCAGATCGTCGGATGCGACCGCGATGACTTTCAGTTCGGCGAAGTGCGGTGGACAGATCTGACTCCTCCGGATTGGGCCGAACGTGACGAGCAGATTTGGGATTCCAAGCTGAAACGCGACGGAACGTTACCTCCATTCGAGAAGGAGCTTTTTCGCAAAGACGGCCGCCGTGTCCCGGTATTGCTGGGCATCGCCAACTTCGAAGGGAGTATGGACGAAGGTGTTGCCTTCGTGCTGGACCTGACTGAGCAAAAGCGCGCTGAAGCTGAAGCCAGCGAAAGCGAGTCGCGATACCGGGAAGTGCAATCGGCGCTTGCCCATGCAAACCGGCTGACGACCATGGGGCAACTCCTGGCGATGATCAGTCACGAGGTGAAGCAGCCTCTCGCCGCGACTATCACACTTGCGGACGCGGGGCAGCGCTTTTTGGGTGGCGCCGATCCGAAAGTCGACGAGGCACGTCAGGTATTCTCCCGTATCCGACAGGGCGGAATTCGGGCGAACGATGTCCTTGATCGCATTCGCAGTCTGGTCAAAAAAGCACCGCAGCAAAAGGAGACACTTGATATTAATACGGCAATTCACGATGTCGTCGCCCTTTCTCGGGCGGAAGCGAGTCGCAAGGGCGTTATTATGCAGACGCAACTCTGCGAGACGCTACCCCTCGTTGAAGGAGATCAGGTTCAACTGCAACAGGTCGTGCTAAACCTCGTATTCAATGCAATCGAGGCGATGAGCGAAAATTATGACGGTCCGAGGGATTTGGTCATTAGTACCAGTCGGCGCGACGATGAAAGTGTTACCGTTGCTGTGAGCGATACGGGCCCCGGTGTCACCCAAGCGGACATTGAGCGGATCTTTGAGCCGTTCTACACGACAAAAACATCGGGCATGGGAATGGGTCTGTCAATTTGCCGTTCAATCGTGGAAGCGCACGGGGGAATGTTGCGCGCATTCACTAATGCGCGACGAGGCGTAACTTTTGAAGCTTCCATACCCACGAAGAAGGGCGTGTCCCCGTTGATGGTGTAGCTCGGTAGAGCAAAGCCGTCCGCACGCGCGCCCTCCCATGGAGCCTAGCGGGGGGTGGCTTTGCGGTGGTCACCGGCAGTTCGCCGGTAGGGTCAGGTTGCTGACACAAACCTGATTCGAGGAACCGATGACCGATGAGATGATGAACCCCCGCACGCTCGTGGAGAAGATCCCTGATGCGGAGCTGCTGCGCGAGATGATCGGCTTTGCTGCCCAGCGCAATGTGGGATCGCGCGGGGCGCTCCCACTGTCGATGATCGGGTGGATCTAGCGAGGTGCTCGAGCTCACCGGGATTGCGACCGTCTGTTGCCGAGCGCCGCTCGCCCTTTTTGGCTCTCCCTTGGTATGTCGTGCTCGCCCGCGAGGGATGCTCCGCTCTTCGCGTGCGTGTTGCGCGCGCCGTTCCCTGCGGGTGCTCGCGACATTGTCTTTTCAGGTCGGAAGGTCCCTTCTCCCCTTCGTCTTGTTCTTGTTCCGTATGAAGCTGACCTCCAGCTCTTCGCCGTTCACACGGACGAGTTGACATCGCCGATAGGCGAGCCCGGTAGACGAAAGCAGAAGAAAGAATTCACTCAGTGTGAGGCCTTCAATCGACGTTGAATTTGGAGTCTCGCATCGCGCTGTGAAACATCTTTAAGGCTACCTGCGGCGCCAGGTGCCGTCGATAGCCATCATGTTTACCGGTAGCGGGTACTCGAAAATGACCCGTCGGCCTTGTTGTTCTTTTTCTCCAGCCATGGATGGTCCGAAACAGATCTTCTCTGTACTTCACCCGATTCCGCGCGTTCGCTATTCCTCGTCATCATCACTCGACCGCGCGATCGCGCGCTGCATCAACCGTGGCGCTTGATCCCGCGTACTACGAGATGGCGCTCGTTCGGAACGATCGCGCCCGATCCTTGACCGCAGTTCCCTTATATCGCAAAAGACGTCGGTCTGCCGTCGCAACTCATCGGCGATCATTGACGTTTGAGTAGCGAGGCTGGATACGACGGTAACACGGACGCCGTGACGCTGCACCGCCTCTACCAGCGAACGAAAGTCACCGTTTCCCGAGCATAACACCATTTCGTCGATGCGATCTGCGAGCTCCATCGCGTCAACCGCAATTTCAAGGTCGATGTTGCTTTTGACCTTGCGACGGCCGCTCGCGTCTACGAATTCCTTCGTGGCCGTCGTCACCACGGTAAATCCGTTGTAGTTCAGCCAGTCGAGCAGCGGGCGCACCGACGAGTATTCCTGGCTCTCAATGATCGCGGTGTAATAGCACACGCGCACAAGCGTCCCCCAGCTTTCGAATTCCTTAAGCAGGCACTTGTAGTCGATATCGAAGCCAAGCGCTTTTGCGGTTGAGTGAAGATTGGAACCGTCAATGAACACCGCGATCTTGCTGGAGCTGGAAGCTATTAAGATGTGATCTGCGTTCATTCATGTGAGGCTGGAAGGTGCACGCGGTTGATGGGACGAAACACCGAGCCAGTTGATCTAACATCATCAGGAGAAAGTTGTCGTCAGGCGGTGAATCAAATGCGAAAACCTCTCTCATCTTTTTTAGTACGAAAACGTACACTTGGATGTCCGATTATTCGGAAGGTATCGGGACGTCCAATCTGATGTATGAGGTCCGCAACAGATTACTGCGTCTGCTTCCACCTGATGTACTCAAGAGCGTTCTTTTGCTAGCTAAGGAGGTGCCGCTGGCAAAACGCCAAGTTCTTCATCGCTACGGCGTTCGCATGCAGCAAGTCTATTTGATAGAGACTAGCCCAGTGTCGGTCGGTGCGAAGGTGGGGCCGCAAGAGTTCGTCGAGGTGTGGTTGATCGGCTCGGAAGGGCTCGCCGGAATACATTGAGTGGGTGGGAGAGGTTTCGGATCACCCAGGCCGGAATTACCGCTGCGGCGGTGATGTGAGTTGAACCACTGGGTAAACAACGAACTCACCAGCGCTATCTGTATGGTTTCGGGGAGTGGTGGGGGCGGATGATTGGCAGTCCGCGCTCCGTCAAATGGATGAAGCGTGCGGCCGACATGCTCGCCGTGACAATATTTTCAGTTAAGTAGATCGCGCCGTCGATTATGGGAGCTGCAGCAGCTTTCTCCGCGCCTTTCGTCAAGTGCATGGACAGGTCGCGGGAGAATCTGAGCGTGATGGACAGAACTCTGATTGAAGATGCGCGAGGTGGCAACAGGAGCCGCAGCAGGCAAAACCGCCGCGATGCGATCACATCTGAATTGAGATCGATGATAAATGGTTATCGGATAGATAATCACAGGGCATTTCCCTTTATCCGGCGGCGGCGACACCCTCAAACTTGTTCGCAGAGGCGCGCCATTGCTCACGCCGCCACTCCGACTCGAAGAAGGTCCACAATCAGGAGGCTATAAATGCCAGTAAAGCAGCCGGTTCTCACGCCGCCCGGGGGCGGCAAGACGGTGAAGTTCAGTGCGGGTTCGAGCATCGAGCTGAAAGTGGAGAGCAGCCAGTCCGGAGGCGAATATGGCACTGTCCTGTGGACGCTGCGGGCCGGAGAGGAGCCGCCGCTGCACACCCACACGCGCGAGGACGAGCTGCTCTACGTGGTGCAGGGGAAGCTAATCGCGCGGGTCGGCGATGCCCGCGTCGAGGTGGGGCCGGGCGCCTACGCGGCTCTTCCCCGCGATGTGCCGCATACGGTCGAGGTGGTCGGCGATCAGGCGATCCTGCTGGTCAGCTTCGTGCCGGGTGGGCTGGAGCGCTTCTTGGTCCCCCGGGACGGCGAGAAGCCGGATCCGGCCGCTTTCGGCCTGGCGTTCCCCTAGTGGCGTGGACCGGGACGCGCGGCGTTCGCGATCGAGCGCCTGCGCGGGCCCGGACGCCGGCCGCTCCCGACCGCGCCAGATGATTGATTGCACGCGCTCGCCGATCGGCGGTATCGCACCGCCGTACAGCGGCGTGTCGCGTGATCTGCGGCTAATTTCACGTGGCACGCCGGCATGCACTGAAGGTGGAGGTCCAGACGATGCTGTCCTGGGAGCCCGAGCGCATTATCTTCGCGCACGCCCGTTGGCACGACGCAAACGGCGCCGCTGAGCTGCGCAACGCATTTAGGTGGCTTTTGAAGGAGTCACAGTGAAAAACGCATGCGCCACGTGCTCTCGTCGGATGCTGGGCGCATTCCACGATTTCACGTTATGCGAACGACGACAGGCCGACGCACAGCGGGACTCACGGATTGGTTTTGAGGCTCTTCGCAAAATGTTCAACGAACGCGCGCGCCGCGAGTTTCGCTCCGCGTCCGGCCGGGAATATGGCGTTTACGTCGGCGGCGCCCATGTTCCAATCCTTGAGGATCTGCACTAACGCACCCGACTTGAGTTCGGCGCGACAGCCCCAGAGACTGCAGGCCACGATCCCGATTCCGGCGACGCCGCCAGCCACGGCCGCTTCGTTGATGTTCCCCGACAGAGGAGCTTCCACCTTTATGGAAACGGTTCTTCCGTTCTTCTCGAAGCAACAGATGCCATTCGAGCCCGGGACACCAATCAACACGGGATGTCCGGACAGATCGTTCGGCGTTTTCGGGTAGCCAGCCCGTTTCAGGTAGGCCGGCGAAGCGGCGATGAGCAGAGGATTTGACCCGACCCGTCTTAGAGTCGCGGAGGAATCCTCCAACTTTCCGGACCGGATCGCGACGTCGATCGCGCTCCTGATAAGGTCTTGGCGACCATCGTCCATCGCCAAATCGATCCGCAGCGCAGGGTGCTTCGAAATGAAGGCGGGAAGTCGCGGTATGACCTCCCGGATCGCCATGCTAGGCGACAACCCTATCCGGAGCACGCCGCGAAGTACGCCCTTGCCGTGGATGGCTTGGGTCGCTTCTTCCAGAATGGCAAGCGCAGGCTCGACCTTCGCGAGGTAGTCCGCCCCGGCTTCGGTGAGCACAACGGCCCTTGTCGATCTCGCGAAGAGGGCCGCGCCTACCTCGCGTTCGAGCGACGCGATGTGTCGGGACGCCGAAGGTTGCGAAAGTCCGAGATCCTTGCCGGCCCGCGAGAAGCTACCGGTATGTGCGACACGGACGAAGAGTTTTAGAGCAAGGAGGCGATCAGTCATTTCGTCTTTGCGCAGAGATTGGTCATGTTCGAGCTTAGTCCCGGATCCAACTTATGCGAAAACCGAATGAGTGGCGAGCCTCACAAGGCGGTGAGCTTCATGCCTCCCGGTGTATAGCCCGACGCGGGCGATCAGGGCTTGGTTGGCCGAAACGTACGGCGTGCGGTGGGCGAACCGGCTGAAGCCGCCCCAATCCTTGGAGCGGAAAAGACCCCAGCTCTCTCCGGGCGCGGGGTCAAGAGCTGCCGACGCGTCAGTAGCCGCTGGTCATGGCGCGCTATTCCGAACCGGTCGCTGCTTGCTTTGAACCTTTGAGAGCAGCGAAGAATTTGCCGATGAGTGGTGGTCGGAGTTCAAGCCTATTGAAAGAGCACGAGACTAATGACAACAGCACCACCGATTCGGAAGTTAATAGTCTGGCCCTCACCTTACGGAATGTCGGGCTGTACCATTGCCGCGATCCCGCGTTCTATCTCGGGCGCAAGTGTGGCCTGTGCGGCGTCAACTTGGAGATCTGCCCAGCGCATGTTTTTATAGTTGAAGCCGGCGGGTAGAGTGGGCTTCACCACCATGAAGTAGGGCGATAGATCGAAGTCGCGCGGCGCATATAGAGACGAATGACGGATCTCGGCGATCTCGCACCGCCCGGAATTGTTCTCCATGTGCGTGATGTTGGGCAGGATCGGGTAACGCACCGCGTCGAATGCCTGCGCAATCAGAGACGAACAGATGATCCGACGCGAATCGCCGGAGCCGAGCGCGATGGTTCGTCGACGCCAACGTTGCGTGAATGGACAAGGGAATAGATAGCGCATGAGGTCGATGACGTTTTTGAAATCGTAGCCGAGACCTATCCGTTCGAATGCGTAGCGGCAGACCTGTTCGCGGTCCGCATCGCTCAGGCCGACTGGCCGGCATATGCGGGTTTGGCAATGCAAATACTTCGACAGAGGCGCGGACACGACCCCTTCGTCGATATTGGCTTCAATCAGGACGTGCGGCTCGCCGCCATTTGTGGCGCCCGATATCGGTCCGACGTACAACGCCGAATGCGACCATGTCGACTGAGTGATATATTTGATGCTGCTGGAAATACGACCTTTGCCCTCGACCAGCAGGACGTCACCGGGTTGAAGAGTGTGGCGTAGGGCGGTCGTTGCATCGTCCGAGGTGAGGGGCTCACACCGATTGGCCCGCTTCTGCAGCCGGGCGATCAAACGTTCGACGTTGTCGAACATCCAGCCCATCACTCTTTCCTTTCTTTTTGGCCGTTCCCGTATGGCAGTTTCGGACGACTGTTCCCTCTTAGCCAAGCCTATTCAGGAAAGACGGACCGGACCATTGCACTGAGGTCCATCTGCGCAATGCATTTGTCTGAAACGACCATACCAAAGGATACGATTTGACCACCCGGGCCGTTCCCAGTGTTGGGAAAGCCGCACTTGGTCCGGCGGCTGCTATCAACGCTGCTCTTCATCGGGCGCACGTGCGAGATCGCGGGGTGGAGCGAGTTGACCAATGAGGGCGCTCGACGCCTCTATCGACTTTGCACTGGGGCTAATTTCGAGTTTTGACCTTCGCGTCGTTTCACCTACGTGCAAGGGTCATGTCGCTTCAGTGGATAACAATTGGCAGGCAGAATCGCCTGGCTCCGTTGAGAATGGCTCAAGAACCAGTGCGCATGACCGCGGAAGGTTAAAACCGTTCAAACAGACGTTCGCCTTCCTCAAACCGGAAGCATGTTGATCACTGTACCAAGAACAAAGCACAGCGACCCGATTAGATAAAGCCAGTTCGCTAAATTGCCCATGCGACATCCCGTCGATTGGCCGGCTGGGGTTCTGCGGCCTTGTTCATTTCAGCATCTCTCCTCAGGAGAACGCAGGGGAAGTTTATCCATACGGCGGACACGTCGGCGTATCGGTCCAGGACGCCGTCGCAAAAGCGCTGAGGCGTGGTGCGGGAAGTTTGACGTGTAATATCGGTAGCGGTCTGCTCCATGATATGAATCATACGTTGGATTGCCCCAACTCGAACTGTCGGCGAGATAGCCTCAGTAGGAAGCATCGGGATGACCCCGCTGCGCCCAATAGCGCTGGTCCGTTGTCACGGCCGGTATCGCCACCTTGGTCGAACTGGTATTAACCGGTGCAGCAGACGATTTAGCGAGGGTCTGCAGCAGTGCGAGAGGAACAGCAATTGCCACGCTTCCCACTTGAATCTTCACGGCGGCCCCCTATTCGTGTTGATACTGACTGTCCACCACCGACGAGAATGACCTTCTAGCGCTGCTGAGGGAAATCACGTCCCGCTATAGAGTCGATAAACGATCGTTATTGCCGCCGCAATCCGCAGGTGCGATAGCCAGGAACTCAACTGGCGCCAACTGCAGAGACTCCGTTGCCGCCGTGGACCAATCGACGTTGCGCGTGCCGCTGCATTGACCTAGACCATCTTGGTCATGACGCAGCTGCTACAGTCGACTTGTCGTGCACCATCCTCGCACACTCAGGTCTGGTAGCGGCACGATCCAAGTCCCCGGCCCGTCATTAGATCCGAGCTGACCGGCGAGCGCGTTACGTCGCTTTCCGTCTCATTTTTTTGGTACGAAAACGTACAGTCGGATAGCTCGGTTGCTCAGAAAGTATTAGGACGTTGAATCTGATGTACGAAGTGCGCAACAGATTACTACGTCTGCTCCCACCTGACGAACTCAAGCGCGTTCTGTCGCTCTCGGAAGAGGTGCCGCTTACGAAGCGGCAAGTTCTTCATCGCTACGGCGTTCGCATGCAACACGTCTATTTCATTGAGAGTGGTCTTGTGTCGGTCGGTGCCAAGGTGGGGCCACAAGAGTTCGTTGAGGTGTGGCTGATCGGTTCAGAAGGGCTTGCGGGAATACATTTCGCGTTGACGGCAAAAACGCAGCCAATGCACCGTCGAATTGTGCAGGTGGCCGGCGCGGCTAATCGACTCACGGTGGATCGCTTTCAGGAGGCGATTGCTCGTCTGCCGACTTTCCGCAGCGTGGTGCATGCCTATATCGCTTCCGTGCTTATTCAGACCGCTCAATCAGGGGCATGTAATACGTCCCATCAACTACAGCAGCGCCTTGCGCGATGGCTCCTGATCGCGCGCAATGCCCTGGGATCTGACGAGATCCCTCTCACGCACCAAGTGCTTGCTCAGCTTCTCGGAGTACGTCGTGCAGGCATTACGGACTGCCTTCTTCAACTCAGGGAGGATGGGCTTATCGAAATGATGCGTGGCTGCCTCGTCGTCCGCGACGCTTTTCGGCTGGCGCAGATCTCCTGCCATTGCTGGAGCTTGATCGAGCGCGAGAACCAGCGACAACTGCTGAATATTGGGACTCCGAACAGCGAATCGTTGGTGCATGGGAACCGGTAATTATCTGCGATGCCACTCCAAAAATGGCTGGTTGCCAAGGTTTGTTGCAGTTGGCTCCCTCGGCTCTTCGATCTGCTCGTTCAAGCGAATCCGTCACGATTGGCCTCGAGGACCCGTCTTCACTTCGCATGCGGAGACGAGACGAGTTAGTCATCTTCAGTATCTCCAACATTCGGCAGGGCTGGTAGACGAGAGGCACATTTGTGTCCCCTTATGCAGGACTACGCCGTCCGAAGTGGCAAGGCAGGCACGACCCGGCGGTACCTGACCGCACGGGAATTAGGAGCACAGGAATGGAAGAACAAGAAGCTTTGCGTGTGATGCGGGTTCTCATCGACCATGGGTGCGGACCGGATATCGATATCGCAGACGCTATGGCACAGTCGTGGCTCACAGAGGCAGGTCTCAATGATTGCGAATCTGAGCGCGGAATTGGGTTTGCCGGCGATCACAGATGGATAGTTCTGAGTGGGTGGAGGAGATTTCGGATCACCCAGGCCGGACTTAGCGCAGCTATGGGACCCATGATCGGTCCGAAGTCAAAACAGAAGTCGATCTAATGTGTCTAATCAGGGCAGCTTGCGCGTGTCTCCCAACTGCGTGGTGCACCCGCGAAGCAACATCTCGATGAACCGGTCGTGGAATGCTTCTAAAGTCTACAGCTGAAGGCTGCCAGCGAAGCTGCGCTCAGAAGAAGGCTCAATAATTCGAAACGGATTAACCGACATCTGTCGGCCAGCGCATAGTAACCAATCTCGCAGACCTGTGCAGCATGTCGCGCGCCACAGTCGCGCGGCAATTCAAGTGAAATCATGGAGGCTCGTTGAACGCTTTATTGACCGAGATCCGGGCACCCGCCGCAAACGGATGAGCGGAGGGATAGCGTTGCGTGCTGCTCCATCTAGGACCCCCACGAGAGCCTTTGGTCTTCAGAAGTGCGCCATCGCTCGTCAGCAACTCCAGATGCGCTACGACAAGCTCCGGCCGCGTCATTGACCTCCGGTGAGGTAGCTCCTCTTAAACGTTGCCACAAAACGATCTGGGGCGGATCCTGTATTTTCGAGGTACCGACCCATTGCGACGGAGATGCCGCTATCACCCCTCGACTTTGATGGGGAGTTCAACTGCTGTGCCGCCGAGACAATCCCGAAGGCGTCACAACTGGCTCCTCAGGCGCGTTAAAAACTGAAGTCGTGAGCAGGATAGCGGCGGCGAGGAGCCAGTAGTACTGGGCATCTAGCTGAGCGAATTTTAAGGCAAACGGCACGATAGCAAATACAACGCCGACTGCACGATCGACCCAAAGGTGCAGCCAATAAGGAATGATGCGGACCAACCCGGTGGGATGGTCGGTCATGGCGGCCAAGAGCAGCGCGGCGACACCGACAACAACCGAAAGCCACATTGCGAACGGCCCGCTCTGGCCCAGCTTCAGCACGAACGGCGCCGCGATTAGGACGAACGCGACGGGATAGTCTATCAGATAGGCGTGGAAAGACTTGGTGATGAAGCGAAATGACATCGGTGACTCCTGCGCGATTGCTGGGGCCGGCCCTTGCGACGAGGAGATTGCCCCCATCCAAGAGGACGATGGGGCCTCCCCACGGCAGCGGACACTGTGCACAACGGTCGCGAGTCCGGTTAGACGCACCGAAAGGTATGCCGGAACGCCAAACATTAGAAATGACGGATCGTTATCGTTTCCATTCCACTCGCGCCTCGCCATGGGCCAGCGAAATGGCGACTGGTCTTGCTCGCCCTTGCTCGTGCGAAAGTACCAGCTGATGCGCTTATCCGTTCCTTCGCGGACTACCTTGATAGGATCGAGTGTCGGGTCGAATAAAAGGGAATTATGAACCTGGATTGGAGATTTCAGATGTTCGCACGTAAGCAAGCGAGCCGGCTCGACGAGTGGCTGGTTTAGGCAAGCGGCACAAACCCGCAGCGCTCTCGACGCTATGGAGGCGGCCCGACCTTATCGATTGTTTCGCGGTCGCTCTAAGCTTTTAACATTTAGGAAGCTCAACTTCCTGGGGCGCTCCGTCCTTCCGAGCCAGCTGCGGCTGAATCAAACAGAGGCGCTTGAGACGAGTGGTGCGGCGGCGTCGCGCCGATCGTAACGCACGGTCGGCGTACGCATTCCGACGATCTCCTCGCCAACTGTTGGATGCACCGCCATGACCGACATGAAGTCTTTCATTGTTGCTCCGCTGCCTATGGCGATCGCGAGCACCTGGATCAACTCGCTGGCTTCGTGAGCGAAGATATGGATCCCGAGGATCCGGTCAGACTCGGTATCCACGATGACCTTCAGAAGAGAGCCCTCGCAATCCCCTGTTACGGCCGCCTTCAATGGGCGGAAGCGGACCTTGTAGACGTCGACTGCGAGGTACTGAGCTCTGGCTTCCAGCTCCGTCAGACCAACAGTGCCGATCTCCGGGCTGGAGAAGACCGCGGTTGGTATATTGGAGTAGTCGACCTGCGAAGGCTTTTTGCCGAACACCGTGTCGGCGAACGCTTGGCCTTCGCGGATAGCGACGGGCGTTAAGTTGAATTGGTTCGACACATCGCCCACAGCGTAAATATTGCCGATGTTCGTGCGCGAGTTAGCGTCTACGATGATTCCGCCCTCCGCCGCAGTCTTGACCCCGGCGCGATCGAGTCCGAGCGAACTCGTGTTCGGAGCGCGCCCGAAGGCGAGCAGTACCTGGTCGGCCACCAGCCTCCCGCCCTGTTCGGTCGTAACGTCAATCCTTCCTGCGTCGTCGCCACCGCCGACGTTCCCGTCACGTCTCTTGAGGCGGCAGATGCTGTCGCAAAACATCAGCTTAATGCCACGATTCGTGTAGGACCCGGCCATCGCTTGGCGCACATCCTCGTCAAAGCCGCGGAGGACATTGCTTCCGCGGCAGACGACGGTGACGTCGCTTCCCAACGCGGCGAACAGACCGGCGAACTCCATTGCAATGTATCCGGCGCCCCCAATTACAAGCTTCCTAGGGAATGTCTTCATGTCGAAGACGTCATCCGAGGTGATACCGAGCTCAATGCCCTCGAAGGGAGGCAGTGCGGGGCGTGCGCCTGTTGCGATCAAAATCGTGCGCGCCCGCACGCGACGGCCGTCCTGGAGGAGGCGCACCGTATGCGCGTCGTCGAGCACAGCGCGAGACCTCACGACCTCGACGCCTGCACGTTCTTGGCCGGCGCCATACAGCCCTTCCAGACGCGCAATCTCGCGGTCCTTCGCCGCCACGAGCGACGGCCAGTCGAAGCGAGGAACCGGTAAGTGCCAACCGAATTCTGTAGCCTCGTCGAATGTGCCGCGGAAGCGGCCCGCGTAGACAAACAGCTTCTTCGGCACGCAGCCGCGGATAACGCACGTCCCTCCCAGCCGGTACTCCTCGGCGAGCATCACCTTCGCGCCATACGCGGCTGCAACGCGCGCGGCCCGTACGCCTCCTGAACCGCCGCCGATGACGAACAGGTCGACGTCGAACTCCGGGTCGTGGGGAGGCTTTGAAGCGTCGGCCGCCGGCCTCGACCCGTCTCGTGGACCCTGCAATCCATTTGTATTACTCAAGTCAGGTATCCAGTTCATTCTGTGAGGCCGGTCGAGATGCGTGCGCTGATGCACGCGCGTTAGCAAATGTCCTGTCAGACGGGCAGCTACTCTGGAGCCGAATGGCCTGAGTTCTACCGCACGCGCTGTTACTTCGGACTCGCGGCGTCGCTTTTTGGATTCAGTATCGGCGTCGAGCAGATCTTACGCCACCCGATTGGGCAGACAGAGGCCCGGCAAGCGCGGTCCGACGGCTAACGTGTGTGGCCACAGGGCTTCTGCTTTGTCCAGCCGATCCGGTCACCCGAATTTCGCGAGCTGGCGTTGCTCTCAAGCCCTTCTAGTCACCTCGAACAGGAACCATGTACGACGTTCCGCCTCGTCAATCCAGTTCTCGATCAGGCTAGCTGAAGCTGCATCGCCATGTTCGTCGCAGATATTACGTGTCTGCCGCAGGCGCTGGCTGAGCGCGAGGTTGTCTTCTTTCAGCTCGGCTAGCATGCCGTCAGGTGTGACGAAATCGGCGTCATTGTCCTTGATATGTTTCACTCTGGCGATGTGGCCGATCGAGCGAATTGTTGTGCCCCCGATCTTGCGGGCGCGTTCTGCGATGTCGTCCGTCATCGCGAAAATCTGCGTCGCCTGCTCATCAAGAAGAAGGTGGTAGTCACTGAAGTGCGGACCTGAAATGTGCCAATGGAAGTTCTTGGTCTTGACGTAAAGCGCGAACACATCTGCCAGAAGCACGGAGAGGGCGGCGGAAATATCTGTGGTAGCATTGGAGCCGAGATTGCTCGGAGTGTGGAGTGGTGCCTCACGGAGCTTTCTCGTTTCCTCTAAACTCATTGTGGTCTCTCCTTCAAGGTGCTGCTGTGTTGTTGTTCGTCGGGGGTGGCTCTGAATAAGAAAGCTTCGCGAGTAGAGACTGCCCAGTTCCAGACGGCGCTTTGACGTTGGCCCGATGTGGTCGGTTCCGCCCCAATGACTATCTACGTCTGCCTACGTCGGCCTGCGCCGGAGCTCCTCAAGACTGTTTGAGATCCTCGACCAGCATCGCCGCGGCATGGCGCGCGAGTGCCTGGGTTGGGGCGTTGGTATTGCCGCTAGTGATGTTCGGCATGATCGAGGCGTCGATTACCCGGAGGCCGTCGACCCCTCGGACCCTGAGCCTCGCGTCAACCACTGCTCGCGCATCCTGCCCCATCCGGCACGTGCCAACCGGGTGAAACATCGTCGTCACTGCACCCTTCACCCATTCGCCGATCTCTGCATCGGATTGGATGTGCGGGCCGGGATCGATCTCCTCCTCGATCACCGGCGCCAACGCCTCCTGCGCCATAACCTCGCGGATCGCGCGTACCGATTCCACTGCGGCCCTCAGGTCTTCCTCCTCGCCCATGAAGTTCGGATTGATGAGGGGCATCGACGTCGGGTGGCTATCGGCCAACCGCACCCAGCCACGGCTCTTGGGCTGAAGCACCACGAGTTCGAAAGTGATGCCGGAACGGTCTCCCGTCGGGCTGACGCCGCCAGTTGCGACGATGGGCACGTGGTAGCATTGGATCGTAGGTTCGGCAGTAAAGTCCGACGGATTCCAGTGGGAAACCGTCTCGATGCCATTGCCCGCCGCCGGGCCATCCTTGGTGACGAAATAGCGCAGGCCCGCCTTCACGCTGCCGAGGCCATGTGCGGCCGCTTGGTAACCCAGATCGCCCTTTACATAGGCGCGGACCGGCACGATCGCATGGTCCTGGAGATTTTCGCCCACCTCCGGAGAATCGACGATAATGGCGACGCCGTGCTGGCGAAGCTGCTCCGGTGGCCCGATGCCCGAGTGCATGAGGATCTTCGGGCTATGGACCGAACCGGCCGACAGCACAACCTCGCCGGCCATGATCATCTCGTCATCCATGAGCTCGACGCCGACGACCCGATTGTTCTCGACGAGGACGCGAACAACGGTCTTGCCGGTCAGAAGAGTGACGCGGCCCGAAGCGAGGTGCCGACGGAGATAAGCGTCGACTGCGCTGCACCGCCGCTGGTGTCCGACCGTTGATTGCACCGGAGAGACGCCGATCTGGCTCTCGCCGTTGTAGTCGGGGTTATAGGGAAGCCCATATTCCTGGAAGGCTTTGAGGCAGTATTGGTTCAGCTCGTTGATGCCCTTGGGCTGCTGGATCGACAGACCACCATTGATGCCGTGATATTCATCGTGGAACGTGTCGTTGCGTTCCTGCGCCATGAAGACGGGAAGCAGGTCTTCGTACGACCATTTGCCGGTATCGCCGACCGCGGCCTGCCAGGCGGCGAAGTCGCGCTTCTGGCCTCGGACATAGGCCATCGCGTTGATCGAGGAACCACCGCCGAGCACCTTGCCTGAGCGATATGCTCGCTTGGTGCCGTGCTGGGGCACTGTCTCGTATTTCCAGACATGCCGATCTTGGGCCAATATTTTGGCAAAGCCGGCAGGAATATGGATGAAAGGATCGCGGTCCGTGTCGCCTGCTTCGATCAGCGCGATCGAAACATCGGTGCGTTCGGCAAGATAACTCGCGACCACACATCCGGCCGCCCCTGCACCAACAACGACGATATCGAAGGCTTCTTGAGACATCAGCGTCTTCTCTCTCTCTGCGCCAATCTGTATCGTTCAACGCCCCTAGCCGGCGGCGCGCCATCGTAGTGCCTGATCCTGAGATTGATGGGACCTTGCGAGTCCGACAGTGACCTTGCATTGTGGGCGAGGGAAATCACCTCTCGCCATGAAGTCGATAGACGATCGTTATTGTAGCGCGCCGCATGCATGATGCCGCAGCCAGGAAAGATGCGAACCTTATCGGACGCAAGACCGACGCTTCTATTCTGCAGCGAGTTATAAGCCGCCTTCAGTTGGCAAACCCGCCTTGAATGGCGTCGCGGCATGCTCGACTGAAGCTGCGAGTTCGTGCGGTCAGCCCCGAGAGATGTTCACAGATGGTGCACGATACTGGCGAGGAGCGCGTGACACGTTGGACATCATGATGCGCGTGAATACCTCCCCGCATTCGCACGATCTAACGAAGTCTTAGACAGATCGGTCATCTTGACGCCGACGCATTCGAAGATCACTTGGAGACGAGCACACTTTTGAGCGAGAAACTCCCGCTCACTGCTTTGGCGCTGAACGGAGCATTCACTAACTCGAGGACCCGCGATCTCATCAAGAAGAGGTGGGTACCGAACTGCGTTCACAGATGAACGACCACCTTACAGCGCTGAAGCTGTTCGCTCGCGCAGCTCGCGTGGGGAGCTTTTCGGGGGCAGGTCGTGAAGTCGATTTCTCTCAGCCCTCCGCATCACGCCTTATTGCCGCCTTGGAGGTCGAAGTCGGGGCGATTCTCTTTAGCCGAACACCCGGGCGATCACGCTGGCCGACGCTGGAGCAATCTACTTAATGCGTGTAGAGGCGCGATCCTGGCCGAGCTTGAGGAGCCCGACCACGAGGCTCGCGGCACCGGAGAACTGCGAGGGGTGTTTCGCATCGGAACCTCGTCGAGTTAGGTCACTCCTAGGTTGTCGAAGCGAAGGCCGGGCTGGGGATCGTCGCCTCAAGCCTCATCGGTGCGGAGGCCGAGTTGGAAAGTGGGGCGCTCGTTCGTATTCTCGCCGAGGGCTGCCTCCGCATCTGACGAATGATATCGGTCTGAGAAAATCAACACTCCTATGCACTAAGAGTCGCCTTCATCATAAGCAGTGGACATTATTGACACTAGTTGATCCTTGCGCGCCGCGTCGATGGCATCAAATCCATAACCAAAGGTGATTGGTTCATCGAGTTTCGTCGCAATAGCTTCGTTCGTATGCAAAGAATGCGGAAGATGACGGCCCACCATACCAGGCGGGGGAACGGCGGGCCGGCGAGAACCAGATCCGCCGACCGCGTCCTATCAGACCCGCCGGGGGCAAGCTGAGAAACTCACATTGCCCCCAAATGAGATGTCGAACAGTCCTCATCGCAGCAACATTGCCGGAACGACTATGACCAATGGAATCCCAATGACTAACGCCGTCATCGACTGTATCTTGAGCCGAAGCGCGGCTAAGTATTACGACCCCGCCGCCACTTTGAGCGACGAAGAAATCCGTGAGCTGGTGCGGATCGGCACCACTGCGCCGACATCCTTCCATTTGCAGAATTGGCGCTTCATCGCTGTGCGCACGCCGGAAGCCAAAGCGCGTCTGAGTCCGATCGCTTGGAGTCAACCGGCGATCACCGAGGCGGCCGTTACCTTCATCGTCTGCGGCCAACTGGCCGACTCCGGCGTAATACCTGATCGTCTGGCACCTCTGGTGAAAGCCGGCATCATGCCTGCGGAGATGGTGCCAGAATGGGAGATCCCCGCACGCGATCTGTACATGGAGTACCCGCAGCGCCAGCGCGACGAAGCAGTACGCACCGGCACCTTCGGCGCGGCGACGATGATTTATGCGGCCCGTTCGCTTGGGCTGGGTTCGACGCCGATGATCGGTTTCGATGCTGAGGCAGTGCACCGCGAGTTCGGGCTGAGTAAGGACGAAGTACCAGTCATGCTGTTGTCCGTCGGGCCGGAGCGCCCGGGAAATTGGCCGCAGAAGCCGCGCCGCCCGGTGAGCGACGTGCTGGAACTCGTGTGATATGGATTTCGGGGACTAGTGCCAAGAACTGCAGTTCTAAAGCCGGAACAGGTACCTGCCGATTGCAAACAGACCCTCGACGCGTTTGCCAAGACCATCGGGTTCACCCCAAACATGATGGCGACCTTCGCGCAAAGCCCGATCGCGTTTAACGCCTGGGGATTCCCTGCTCGGGGCCTTGAGCAAGGCGCTCGACGTGAAGACACGGGACAGCATCGGCCTCGCGGTCTCTGAAGTGAAGGGCTGCAACTACTGCCTAGCCGTTCATAGCTTTACGGCCGAGCATATGGCCAAGCTTCCGGCCGATGAAATAGCTCTCGCTCGGAAGGGGCACGCCATTGATCCGAGGCGGGACGCTGCCGTCCAGTTTGCGCGCAAGGTCATTGAGACACGAGGCCCCTGTCAGTGATGCCGAGCTGAAAGCGGTCCGCGACGCCGGCTATATGGACCGAATGATGGGAGGGTGTGTCGGTTGCAAGCCACCGACCAAAATGATCGCGCAGGGCCAGGGCTGTTCCCTCACCATCCTTGGCATTAGATGGCTCTGTACGCACTTGACGCCTCGTCAGTCGTGTCAAGGCGGGTAGGGCCTCCTAAGGAACGACGCCGGGTGAAGCCAACGCCCCATTCAGGACCTCGCTGGCAACAAGTCGTCGGAGATCAACAAAGCGGGGGTAAGCATCGAGAGGCTGGTCGAAGCCTAATCCACGATCCACTTTGCTCGGGCTCCAGGACGAAGCAATGTCAGGGGTGGATGGCCTCGCCGCCCTTGGTCTCTGAGAAATACTGAGGCGCCTCGCGACCGTCGTACTTTCCGTAGTCGCGTACAATCCGTACTCTCCGAACCCTTGCGCTGTCATCCAGCACGGAAGTGTCTTCGTACGCCTGCGCTGCAGCCGCGTTCTTCCAAGACATGAGCAGAATCAGATCGCCGGGCGTGAAAGCATCGAAGATATCCCAGGACGTGCTTTCGGCGGCCCATGGATTCAGGCCGAGCCGCTCGGCGCATTCGTAGGCGTTGTTGGTCCGCTTCCATTCCGCGGGGCGAGTCGCGTTAATCAGAGTGACCGTCGTTCCCTCGCCGACTTCGGTCTCATCGAGCCTTTGCTCGGAGAGGGCGTACCCCGGCGGCACTTGATTGTCAGCAGTGATCTGGCCGATGCGCAGGTGGTAGTCAGCAAGGATTTTGTCGCGGCCCTCCTGCTGAACCTCATGATGGGATCTGCAGGTGCGCCAGCGCACGAGCGACTTCTCATCCCGCCAGTTCGAGAGTGAAAGGATCCAGCCCTCGCGGGTCAGGCTACGGTAACGGACGTTGTCGACGAAGCCATCGACCAGCTCAAGCTCGGGACGCAGTATCTTAACGTTGTGGAGATAGTCATTCCAGTTCTCTCTATTGGGCAGCGTCTCGAAAATCACTGAAAACATGTCGTATCGCGCTCCTTCAGTGCCGCCGCGTAATCGATCTCGATGTCGAGTGCCCCGGCCATGAACGCACTCGCAATTCTAGCTGTCCTAAGCTGTACGCTCTCGACCACACCCTGACGACCGCGCCCACCGCGATCGCGTTATTGATGAAGAGTCCACCTCAAAGCGATGTTTCGATACTCGCGTCAACACTTTTGGCGATTATCGAGAGTTCCGCTCGGGCTACTCGTCGAGAAGGAAGAGCTGCTCCGACACGGTCCTCGACACCAGCGCCGGCGCACGTCTTGCAGACGATCTATGGCAGACGTCAACCACGCCCCACCGGCCTCCACAGCGTGCCGGCCTATGGCTGAAGACGCCAATGCGGACTGGAAATCATCTTCCCAACCACTCACAATTTCGCTTCGTCGTAAGAAGCAGATGTTTCTACTCGTACCACACCTTTGACTTCTCGCACGCTGCATCGATGGCATCGATTCCATATCTACAGGTCATTGGACCACCGAGTTTCACATCGTATTTTCGATCCTCTGCGAAAATATTGGATCATGATGACATACCACACTCGAAGAGGTGGACGATGAAAGTGATTATAGTGACCGACCAGGCCGCGGGAACGACCGGAATGAAGCTGGGAGAGCGGTCCCAGCCGCAGGCCGCGATAAACGACGTTGTCGTTGAGGTTCATGCGTCAGGATTCGTTGGGACTGAGCTGGAGTGGCCCTCGACCTGGACTGATCGTAGCGACCGCGACCGGACGCCGTCGGTCCCCGGGCACGAGTTGGCCGGAGTGGTCACCGCCGTCGGCTATGGCACGACAGGGCTGTCGCTCGGGCAGCGAGTGTTCGGCCTCGCCGACTGGTACCGCGACGGTACCTTGGCGGAGTACGTCGCGGTCGAGGCACGCAATCTCGCGCCGCTGCCGGGCGACGTGGACTTCACGGTTGGCGCGAGCTTGCCGATCTCGGGCCTGACTGCATGGCAGGGACTGTTCGATCACGGTCGCCTCAGGGCGGGCCAGAGCGTCCTCGCGCACGGCGCCGCTGGCGCAGTCGGTTCGATGGTGACCCAGCTCGCACGCGAGGCCGGTGCCTACGTCATCGGAACCGGACGCGCCGCGGATCGTCAGAAAGCGCTCGACTTCGGCGCGCAAGAGTTCGTCGACCTCGAGAACGACGCCTTGGAAGACGTCGGCGACGTCGATCTGGTATTCGATCTTATTGGCGGCGACATCGGAAAACGGTCCGCGCGGCTGGTTAGAGCCGGAGGGACGCTGGTGTCCATTGTCGGGCCAAGCGAGACACGGCCCGCCAACGTCTTGACAATCGACTTTGTTGTCGAGTCCGATCGCGCCCAACTAAGTGAGATCGTCCAGCGGGTGCGAGACGGACGGCTGCGGACGAACATCGGTATCGTCTCGCCGCTCCACGAGGCTGTGGCCGCCTTTAACCAGACCGAGCGGATCAACGGGAAGAAAATCATCCGCGTTCGTCCGTGAGCGGCACGCGCCTATCGATGCACGTGGCCAACCGGCATTGCCCAGTTCAGGCTGCCTTCTTCGATGAAGTGAAAGCACGTGGGTGCCGTTCGGCCGCGCTGCGCGGATTGGCTTTCTTGCGTCGGTCGAACGGATCGGGCCGAGGTCGCATGCCCTTGAGCTTATAGCGCCGACGGAATGAGAAACGACATTCGCGAACCGGAACGGGACGTTGATAGTGGGAGTCGGAAGATTGTCTCATCGAAAGCGACCAATAGTTTCCGCGCGAGCCGATCAATGCGCAAGGTCTTAGACAGAGCAAGTCAACCAGCCAATGCCATGACAGGCTCTCGCGGATTACTGTGCGCTCATTGTCGATCGCGGAACTAAAATGTGGTATGGTGTTACGTCAAGCCGTCCGGGGTGCAGCTGCGGCCCTTAGTGGCTGCGCCGCGATCTGGAAAGGAGCGATTGTAGTGCTGAAAATCCGTCCTCACTTCCCTGGAGTCTACTGCGGCCAATCGGGGATCCAAGAACATGCTCCGACTTACATACTGTCGGTAACCACCGACATTAGTCTTGATGGGATGCCGCCCAGTCAAATGGCGGTCCTCCAGCCGTTCCGAACGGAATTCACCGCTTGATCAGTCCGGTAGTCCAGAAAGTCGCTATCGACAACTACTTGATCACCAGCCAACCGCCAACTGCGTAAGCGTTGTAAGCAACGTCCCGATGAAGCGAACAGCTCGGTGTCGGGCAAGGCGCCGCCGCGCAGGATGTAGGCGCTAGCTATCTCGGCCGACCCACGCCGCCTTCTTCTTTGATTGAGGACATATAAATCGTATCGATTGTAGTCTCGACGGCTACGATCTATTCAGCAACGATCGGCGTAACGTACCTATTTTGGGCAAACCTGCATGCCGCGTTAGAATCGAATCGATCGACACCTTATAGCCGGCGTGTCGAGATCGGCCACCAATACAGTGCCGACTTCGACCGCGCGGAGAACTGAGGTCGTCAGAAAGACCGCAACCGCGAGAATCCAGCAGCACCAGACGTAAGGCCCGCCAAAATGGGCGGTAGACGGGGCAGTGATGGAAATCGCGTCCAATGCGCTATCCACCCACAGATGCAGCCAGGAACGAATGATCCGGACGATCCCCGTCGCGTAGTCCACGAAAGCCGGCGGCAGCAGCGCCGTGGCGCGGGTCACCGCGGAAAACCAGAGCGCGACAGGACTGTTCTTGCCAAAGTTTATCCGGAACGGCGCGACCATCAAGACGATGGCTACAGGATAGTCGATTAGGTAGGTGTAGATAGACTTTGTGACATTGCAAAAGGGCATAACGCAACTCCTGCTTGCTGGGCTGCTCGATCGAGTTATTGGGACATCGAGAGTAGAGGCGGCGCCCCCAGACCAAGCGTTGTGATTGGGCGACCCGTGCTGCCACCAAGTATCGATGAGGTGCATGAGGACAGTATTCGTGTCCGCGCGCCGTTAGAAATGCAGTATCGTTATCGTTTTCATTCTCTCCGGCGGTGGTGCGTCTACAGCTTTCAGACGCAAACGGTCTGCGGGCGCTGGCAGATGGACGGCCGCGGTGATCTCCATTGCGTCGCGCGTACGGGTGTAGATTGCCACCGGCGCCATACAGACATGCGCTGCGGCATGAACTCGCTGGCCTTACTGGTGCAGGAAGCCTTCAGGCGAGACCGGCACGGCGGCGATCTCTATGTGTTCCGAGGTAAGAGCGGCAAGCTGGTCAAGATCCTCCGGTACGGAGGCGACACACCAGCCCAGCTAGCTCGTTTCTCGCGAGTAGTCACCGCCGTTCGACTGAGTGAGGTTGCGGGACTTTCCGTACTTCCCGATCTTCGCTCCGAATTATCCGAGGATCTCGTGAGCGATCGGCTCGGAGGCGTGACTCAAACAGGGAGCTTGCAGCTTGTGCGTCGGGCTTGCGAATGTTGTCGTTGTTCGACGCAGGTGCAGATGCGTTGCGGATTGTGTCCAGCACACGCGTCCAATCGCGAGCACGGGCAATTTTGATGAAGGCGTCAAGCGCTGGCGAATACCGCCTCCCCGCCACGGCCAAGAGCTGCACCTCGCACCGGACGGGATCGCCCTCAATCGGAATAGCGGCGAGCGATGGCAGCCTGGGAGCGTGCTCTGGGGCTAGGATGGCTCCAAAACCGGCGGATGCCATTTGCTGAAGATGCTTTTCCTGATCGCTGCTGTGCACAATTCTTGGACCTTGATGGTCGAGAAGACCAGCTTGCACGAATCTACTTGCGACATCGCATCCGAGCCTTTCGAGAAAAATCAACTCGTGCAAGTCGTGTAGCGGGATGACGGATTTCCTCGCCATTACATGTTCCCGAGGGAGAACGAGCATGTACCGCTCTTCGAACAGCGGCCAGCGATCGATACGTTCAGGCAGCTCCACAGCGTCGCCGACGAGTGCCGCATTGATTTCGCCATCCAAGAGCATCGTAACGAGCCCATTGGCATCGGCTTCGCGCAGATCGAAACGTAGGTCAGGGATGGTCGTAGTGAGCTCCCAGAGCACTTCCGTAATGAGTGCGGCCGAGATTGATGGCGACAGTCCTATTTTGAGCCTGGCGATTGTCTTTTTTTGATAACTTCGCGCCTGAAGCCGTACCGCCTCCGCGGCGGCAAATACTTGCTCGAGCGTGGGCAAAACCATCTTGCCCAACTCGGTGAGTTGGGTGAAACGACGTTCACGGTGAATCAGCGCTCCGCCGAGCTCTTCCTCCAGCTTGTGAACCGCCTTTGTCAGTGCTGGCTGAGTCACATTGCATTGCTTTGCCGCTTGGGTAAAATTGAGCGTCCTTGCGAGGGCCAGGAAGTATCGCACCTGATGAAACTGCAGATGCATGCTCACACCCGAGAGATTTGCCATGGTCCGGACCATTTCAGCTCGTTGCCATGGGAAGCAGGGGTGATGGCAAAAGGATTGGTCGTGGAGTTTCTGACGAAATGGGAATTATGCATCGGCCCGGAGTTCTCGATATCCGCCTGGCGAAAAGTTCTCTCGCCAACGCTCTTTCCCGCTAACGCCGCGGACGATGACATCAGCTCAATTCGAGGGTCCGGCAAAAACCTTGGATCATGAACCTTGCATGGCCTCGATCCGATCTCGATGTGCTGATGGCGACCTTGGATGTCGACGTCATGGGCACAGCGTTTTGTACCCCTCACGGTTACATCGGCCCCCGTGGGCAATGCAGTTGGCGCAGGGAATATGGTTCGCATCCTGGTTATCCGTGACGCTGCTGTCTTGATGTCTGGCCAGAGATAGAGCAGATTGAGCGCGACGGTAAGCTCAGTTCTTGTTACGGCGTTATCATTCTTGCGGGTTTATTGAGTGAGTAGTTCTGCTTCGTCTCTGGCGTGCCCGACAGCTCCGTGGTCTCGATCACCTGTCAACCTAAGTTGGCTTAAGGGTCAGCCGTGTCCTAGAAGTCAGAATTAATTGGACAAGTCGCCTTTGGTTGGTTGATTGGTAGCTGCCTTTTTTGGATTAGCAACACTAAAGCGCGCTTGCCATCCCGGGGTCGCTATCTGTCATTGCATCAAGGCGACTCAACGGGCGAACTCAATACTGGTGCAGCTCTGTCACGTAGCCGACAGGCACGCTTCAAATCGCAAAAGCCGAAAAACACCAAGATTCTTGCGGTCGATAGATATTCGCTCTGCTGTTGGCCCGCTGCAGGATATTCGATTCACGCGGCTCGATTTGACTGTGCGGGCAACGTGAATCGAAAAGTTGCTCCCCGAGGTTCGGCGGCCGTGGCCCACAGTCGTCCCCCGTGCGCTTCGATGATGGTGCGGCAGATCGACAGACCCATCCCCAAGCCGCCGGGCTTTGTCGTATTGAAGGCGTCAAAGACGCGCTCAAGATCCGCTGAGCTCAGGCCTGGACCTGAATCCCGCACCTCGACAAGAACGCCATCCGACTTGCTCCTATCGGTGGTGATCACCAATTCTCGCGCCCCCTCACAGATCGAGCTCAAGGCTTCGATCGCGTTGATGATCAGGTTCATAATCACTTGTTGCACCTGGACCCGATCTCCTTGAATGAGCGGCAAGCCGTCCACGAGGTGTGACTGCACCACAATGCCATTCTTCTCGACTTCGCCACGGGTCAGGGCGATGACCTCGAGGATTGCTCCGTTGATGTCAACTTCTTCTTTCCGGAGAGGTGCTTTTTTGAAAAGGGCGCGCATCCGGCCGACGACCTCGCTGACGCGATTGCCGTTTGCAAAGATCCGGTTGAGAGCCTGACGAGCTTTCTCCAGATCTGCCGGTTCTTTGCTTAGCCAGTGCAACGCCGCTGAGGCATTGTTGAGCGTCGCGCCGATCGGCTGGTTGACTTCATGGGCAATCGAAGCAGAGAGCTGCCCCATTGTTGCGACTCGATTCGCGTGCACTAGCTCCATCTGCACCTCGCTGTAGCGCCGCTCGCTTTCGCGAATTTCCTCCTCTGCCCGCTTGCGCTGCGTTAAGTCTACCACGAAGGCAACGCCTTGGTCGTGTCGCCCGCCGAACGTCGCTGCCCCGACCAGCACTGGCACGCGGCTGCCGTTTTTCAGGAAGTACTCCTTCTCATAGGGTTGCACGGTTCCGGTCGCCTCCAGCTCGGCCACGCATCGGTCGTCGGCATCGCGCCATTCGGTGGGCGTCAGATCCCGCCAGCGCAGTCGACCGGAGACGAGATCGTCGCGGTCGTATCTGACGATGCGGAGAAAAGCTTCGTTGGCATCGATGATCCGATCGTCACGATCCCAGACGAAGATGCCGATGATGTTGGCATCCACTAGCCGTCGGATCCTGGCCTCCCGCTCGGCTAGCTCGCGGTACAGGCTGGCATTCTCTATTGAGATAGCCGCCTGGGAAGCGAGTAGTGTGAGGACCACCATTCGAGCAGGAGTAAACACGTCAGTCGCAAAGTTGTTCTCCAAGTACAGGATTCCAATCAACCTGGTCTGCTTAAGTATTGGGAGGCAGAGCACTGACCGCGAGCGATGGTCGCGAATATAGGCATCCGCTGAAAACGAGCTCTGACTGGACGCATCGTGCAGGAGAACGCTCTCTTTTGCCCGAAGGACGTAGTGAAACACAGACTCCGGTAGATCAGCGGCCGTGACGCGTGCCTGTTTCAGGACCACGTTCACGTTGTCACCGCTGGTTGTGGCTTCTGCTTCAATTTGATATTTGTCGTCTCGCGAAAGTATCAAGAGACCTCGATCGGCGCCCGCGTGTTCGATTGCCGAACTCATGAGCGTGTTGATTAACTTCTCGAAGACGATCTCGCCTGACACTGCTTCCGACACTCTGAGTACGGTAGTCAAGTCGAGCTGCTCGATGGGTGTCACTATTGTCGCCGCGGAATCCGGGATCGACTTGTCCACGTTAAGGTGCGAATAAAGCTCCTCAAGTTGGCGGACCTTTCCGTCGGCTCCCCAGCGCAGGTAGCAGGCCCGCGCGGCCCGCAAATAGGTCGCGGCGATCTTCTCGTAACCGCGCTCTGCGTAGAAGCGCCCGGCTATCTCGTTGGCAATTGCCTGGTTGTGCACGAATCCGTGTTTGTGAGCCTCGTGGATGGCCTTGTCGTACAGCTCCTGAGCGTTCTGCACCCGGCCCTCAAGGCGGGCGATTTCGGCGCCGACCAACGTGGCGCGATCTTCGAAGGTTTCGGCGTTGGCCTCGGTCCACATTTGGAGCTCCCGGTAGTGGTCCAGCACAGAATCGAAATGCCTCGGTCTCTCCTCCGGAGTGGCGTGATCAAAGACCGCCGCATGCGCCAGCGCGCCATAGAGTCGATACTCCGCTGACTCGAACATTGCCGCCGACGTCCAAAGCAGCGGTTCGGCGTGTAGCGAGGCGTCCACCGCCGACGCAAGGTCTCCGGCGAAAAAGTGCGCCTGCAGCTTTCGCGTCCAGTAATAGAACTCGGCGAGCACTAAGTCGGGGCTCTTGGCTAAGCGGCGTTCGGTATCGATTTCACTGTATCCCTCGTGATCCAGGCATCCGAAAGTTGCAGTCAGCCCGCGCAAGGTGAGGATCAAACCGAGTTGTGCTTCGCAGCGCTCGATGGCCAGGCCGAAACGCGCCCGCCTAGCGGATGCCAGGCCGTTCTCGCATTCCTTTTGCACTTCGGCGAGTGGATCCCCGGCGGCGAGGCAAACCGTGACAGTGAGCAACTCGCACTCGGCTGTCAGATACTCGATCGAGAAGATGAGCTGGTGATTACGTTTCCAAGTCTCTTCTTCAAGAAGGGCTCTGCCGGCTCTGAGATACTTGAGCGCCGAATCGTATGCTGTCGAGAGCTTCGCGCGCCGGCCGGCGATCAGATTAAGTTCCGCGACGCGCTCGCGATCCTCGACTAAGGTGATGAGATGGGAGCCCCGGTTGAGTTGATTGACGATCTCAAATATCGCCTCCTCACGTTTTTCAGCGGGCGTGTGCTCGGCGAGGAGCATTCCGATGCGCAGGTGAGCCTCGGCACGCAGCTCCTTCGGAATCAGGGAGTAGGCGGCTTCCTGCACGCGGTCGTGCAGGAAACGGTAGGAATTGTCCGCACGGAAGATGAGGCCCGATCGCACGGCTTCCCAGAGATGGTCGTGGATGTCCTCGACTGAGCCCTGATACCCAATCCGCAGCATCTCGAACTCTGCACTGTTGCCCATGCAGGCGAACTGTTGGAGTACCTTCTGGGTTTCTGGCGGAAGGCGCTTCAACCTCTCGACCATCAGCTCTACAACATTGTCCGTGAAGCCTTTGTCACGAATGCGGAGCAGGTCCCATACCCAAAGGCGCTCGCGATAATCGAATTTCAGTAGGCGATCGTCCGCCAGAGTAGAAATGAACTGGATTGCGAAGAACGGGTTGCCCGAGGTCTTTTCGTGGATCAAGTCTGCCAGTGGGGCGCCGCGCTCCAGTTGGCAGTGAAGGGAGTCCACAATCAGTTTGCCTAGATCGTCGCGACTCAGTGGTGTGAGAACGATGTCCTGCACTGCCGCTCCGGCCTGACGGATCGCTTCCAGCTTACGCACGAGCGGGTGGGTGGCATTGACCTCGTTGTCCCGGTACGCACCAATGATCAGCAAGTGCTGCAAATCGTTGCGGCTCAACAGGTCTTCGAGGAGGTCGAGTGTGGCGACATCTAGCCATTGCATGTCATCGAGGAAGAGCGCGAGCGGATGTTCGGGTCGCGCAAATACGCCGATGAACCGTCGAAATACGATCTGAAAACGTCTCTGCGCTTCCTGCGGCGGCAATTCGGGCACTGGCGGCTGTTCGCCAATGACATGCCTCAATTCCGGGACCAGATCGACGAGGAGCAGTCCGTTGGGACCCAGCGCCTCACGAAGTGCGTCCTGCCATTTGCGCAGGTCTTCCTGGTTCTGGCTGAGGAGCCGCCGGACGAGGCTCTGAAACGCCTGGGCCAACGAGGCATGCGGAATGTCGCGCTTGTACTGGTCGGACTTGCCTGATGCAAACAAGCCGCGTGGCGGCACGAGTGGTTTGTGGAGCTCATTGACGACTGCGGATTTGCCGATGCCGGAATATCCGGAGACCAGCACCAGTTCTACACGGCCACCGCGTACGATGCGGTCGAAGGCGGCCAGCAGAGCGTCAACCTCGCGGTCCCTCCCGTACAGCTTCTCGGGGATCATAAGGCGATCTGGGGTGTCGTGAGCGCCAGGGGTGAAGTCATCGATCCGCCCCTGGGACTCCCATTGGGAGAGGCAGCGCCGAAGATCGCTCTCAACTCCCGCCGCTGTCTGATACCTCTCCTCCGCCGTCTTGGAGAGCAACTTCATCGTGATCGCGGAGACCGAGGTCGGTACGGTTCCTACGCGCTCGCTGGGTGCGGCTGGTTGTTTCGCGATGTGACAGTGCACCCACTCCATCGGGTGGGAGGCCGCGAATGGAAGACTCCCGGTCAGCATCTCGTAAAAGGTCACCCCAAGCGAGTAAAGGTCGCTCCGAGAATCGACCGAACGGTTCATTCGTCCCGTCTGCTCGGGTGCCATGTAGGCGAGCGTTCCCGCGATGAACTCTGGAGGTTCGGGCGACTGGCGCTCGCGCGTAAGTTTGGAGGCAATCCCGAATCCCGTGAGCCACGCGTTGCCGGTGTCGTCGACGAGGACATTCGCAGGCTTGATATCCTTATGTATGAAGCCCTGCTGATGGACTTGACCGAGTGTTCTTGCCAACCCAATGGCGGTTCTAAGGAAACGAGTCAGGTCGAGCGGTTGCCCCTGGTCACGCTCAAGAATCCGATCCAGCGGCTGACCGCCAGGGTCCTTGAGTAAGAGGATCATACGCCCTTCGTGACGAGCAATGGCCAGAGGCTTGGCAGCCCACGCGGGATCGAGTTCGGCTCCGAGCGAGTATTCGTGCATGAGCCGCCTGATGCTTTGAGGCGACGGCTGTTCGAAGAGTGCGATCGCTAGGACCGGCGAGGGGGCGTCGTGCTTTCGGCCGCGGTAAAGGGTAAAGTCTGCGCTTTCCCGCAGGGGCGTCAGCACGTACCCCGAGAGCCCCGGCATAGGTGACATTCTTGTTGCCACAGCATCACCAGTTCAGCAAGCTGCCTAACCTTCACGCAGCGCTATCATAGCGCTACCCGGCTCT